>NZ_LR738849.1:2620000-2920000 GCF_902702915.1 Desulfovibrio sp. 86
TATAGCCTCATGGATTGTCTACCGGAGGTAAAGCACTGACAGAGCTAGGGGTCCTACCAGATTACCAAACTCTTTCAAACTCAGAATGCCGGTCAGATGTACCATGGGAGTCAGACAGTGGGTGCTAAGGTCCATTGTCGAGAGGGTAAGAGCCCAGATCAACAGCTAAGGTCTCCAAATCTATGCTCAGTGGTTAAGGTGGTGACGTTGTAGAGACACCCAGGACGTTGGCTTAGAAGCAGCCATCGTTTAAAGAAAGCGTAATAGCTCACTGGTCTAATGACGTTGCGCCGAAAATGTAACGGGGCTAAGCATAGTACCGAAGCTTTGAATTCCGCGTATGCGGTCTGGTAGGGGAGCGTTCTTCACGGGCTGAAGGTGTGTTGTAAAGCATGCTGGACTGTGGAGAAGTGATTATGCTGACATGAGTAACGATAAAACGGGTGAAAAACCCGTTCGCCGTAAACCCAAGGTTTCCTGGGTAAAGGTAATCTTCCCAGGGTTAGTCGGTCCCTAAGGCGAGGCTGAAAGGCGTAGTTGATGGGAAACGTGTTAATATTCACGTACTTGTATGTTCGCGCGATGGAGGGACGCAGAAAGGTAGATGGTCCGGGTGTTGGATTACCCGGTGCAAGCAGGTAGGCGTGAGGTGTAGGCAAATCCGCACTTCTTTACGCTGAGACGCGAGTCCGTGACCGTAAGGTCTGAAGCCATTGAGCCTATACTGCCTAGAAAAGCTTCTAAGTATAGAACATGCAAACCGTACCGAAAACCAACTCAGGTGGGTGGGATGAATAATCCAAGGCGCTCGAGAGAACTCTGGCCAAGGAACTCGGCAAAATAACCCCGTACCTTCGGAAGAAGGGGTGCTCCTTCGGGTGAAATTGATTCACTTAATGAGCCTGAGGGAGCCGCAGTGAAATGGTGGTGGCGACTGTTTACTAAAAACATAGGTCTGTGCGAAGTCCTAAAGACGACGTATACGGACTGACGCCTGCCCGGTGCCGGAAGGTTAAAAGGAGAGGTCAGCGCAAGCGAAGCTTTGAATTGAAGCCCCGGTAAACGGCGGCCGTAACTATAACGGTCCTAAGGTAGCGAAATTCCTTGTCGGGTAAGTTCCGACCTGCACGAATGGCGTAACGATCTCCACACTGTCTCGGCCAGAGACTCGGTGAAATTGAAGTCGCGGTGAAAATGCCGTGTACCCGCAGAAAGACGGAAAGACCCTGTGCACCTTTACTATAGCTTGACATTGGGATTTGGAACTGCATGTGTAGGATAGGTGGGAGACTGTGAACCCTGTACGCTAGTATGGGGGGAGTCATTGTTGAAATACCACCCTTGTTTTTTCAGGTCCCTAACCCTCTACCGTTATCCGGTGAGGGAACAGTGTCTGGTGGGTAGTTTGACTGGGGCGGTCGCCTCCTAAAGTGTAACGGAGGCATGCAAAGGTTCCCTCAGGCTGATTGGAAACCAGCCGTCGAGTGCAAACGCATAAGGGAGCTTGACTGCAAGAGAGACATCTCGAGCAGGTACGAAAGTAGGTGTTAGTGATCCGGTGGTCCCGAATGGAAGGGCCATCGCTCATTGGATAAAAGGTACGCCGGGGATAACAGGCTGATCGCATCCAAGAGTTCACATCGACGATGCGGTTTGGCACCTCGATGTCGGCTCATCACATCCTGGGGCTGAAGCAGGTCCCAAGGGTACGGCTGTTCGCCGTTTAAAGTGGTACGCGAGCTGGGTTTAAAACGTCGTGAGACAGTTTGGTCCCTATCTTCTGTGGGCGCTGGAGAATTGAAAGGGCCTGTCCCTAGTACGAGAGGACCGGGATGGACGCACCCCTGGTGGACCTGTTGTCGTGCCAACGGCACAGCAGGGTAGCTATGTGCGGAAGGGATAACCGCTGAAAGCATCTAAGCGGGAAGCCTGCCTTAAGATAAGTTCTCCCTGGAGCAATCCCTGAAGGGCCGAGGTAGACTACCTCGTTGATAGGCTGGAGGTGGAAGCGTCGCGAGATGCGGAGCTGACCAGTACTAATAGCCCGTGCGGCTTGTTTATGAAAAAAACTCCTTCCTTCCCTGTCAATTAAATATTTGACAACTTTGTTGGTAGCCATGGAGGAGAGGGTACACCCAATCCCATTCCGAACTTGGAAGTTAAGCTCTCCATCGCCGATGATACTGCATAACGTCATGTGGGAAAGTAGGCCGCTGCCAACATCTTTTAAAAAGCCCTTCGCTGCTACAGCGCGAAGGGCTTTTTGCTGTTCTGTAGCTAGATCTTCCTTTCATTTAATGCAGCCTGATTCCTTGCCGTTTCCCATATCCTTCATTTGGGCCGCCTGCGCGGCGGGCGGCAGAAGGGGCCTGTTAGGGGCTGTGTATACTGCCCCCCATTAACAAGGCCGTCCTGTTAAGGTAGTTTTCTTCCAGCCCTGGAGGAAACATGAAACGCCGTATCTGGGACAGTAAAAGCAAAGCTCGCATCGTGCTTGAAGGATTGCAGGGGCGTTCTGTGGCAAGCCTTTGCAGTGAGTATCAAATCACTCAGAGCATGTACTACCGCTGGCGAGATACGTTTTTGGCCAATGCCGCCCAAGCCTTCGAAACCGGCACGACAAACCGCCGGGAAGAGCGCCTCACGGCAGAGAACCAAAAACTTAAGCAGGCCGTTGGCGAGTTGACGCTGGAATTAAAAAAAAACGACTGGTAAGCGACAGGCGGCGAACCGGCCAGACTCAGCTTCAGCGCGATGCCGAGCTCTTGCCGCTGATCGAAGCCCTTAAAATGGAGCATCCTTTTTGGGGCTACCGCCGCGTGTGGGCTACTCTCCGGCATAAAAACGGCATGAACGTCAACGCCAAACGTGTGGAACGCTTGATGCGTCTGCATGGCCTGGGCGTTAGGAGAGCAACCTTGCGAGCAAAGCGAACCCCCGGCGGAAGCAAGCCGCGTCCTGTTCGGCCCTGCCAGTGGTGGGGCATCGATATGACCAAGGTCATGACGGAAGGTGGCTGGGTGTATGTTGTTCTGGTAGTGGACTGGTTTTCCAAAAAGATCGTCGGCCATCATGCTGGCTACCAAAGCCGAAGTCATGAGTGGCTGCAAGCCCTGGAGATGGGCATTCAAGCGCACTTTCCCGAAGGCGTCCGAGAACAGGGCTTGAGCCTGATGAGTGATAACGGCTGCCAACCGACAGGAAAGGCTTTTGTGCGTGAATGCGCGACATTAGGCATCACACAGGCATTCACCAGCTACAACAATCCCAAAGGAAACGCGGATACTGAACGGACAATGCGCACAATTAAGGAAGAACTCTTTTGGTTGCGCGAATGGCGCAGCCTTGAGCACCTGGCCGACGAGCTTTCTGACTGGATAGAACTTTTTAACACCACGTACCTGCACTCGGCGCTTGGCTGGAAGACCCCGCAATGCGTGCATCAGCAGGCTCGTAAAAACCGGAAGGATACTCCCTTAAAGGCTGCTTGATCCATGGGGGGCATTACATGTGCCCCTCCGAGGCCCCCTCTGCACTCCCCCCGGACGCCCCCCCGAGGCTTTCCAAAACTTTACGCCCGCGAGGGCTGCGCGGCCTCTGCTGCGGGAGCTTCCTCGTTACGCTCGGCGATCTCCCTCCGCGCCGCGCAACGCCAGCGAGCGCTTTTGCCTTGAATGGGAATTCGGTAAAGACATCTCCTTGATTGCTGGCTTCCACATCCATCCAGCATGACCGGTCTTTTTTTTTGAAGAGTTTCAGCGTATTCTGTATCCAACACAGCGTACGCATTGGAGTGATTTGGATGTCCATTTTCAGACAAAAAATACATATAGCCGACCATGATATCGACAGGCAGGGCCGGGTCAACAATGTTTGCTATGTGCAGTGGATGCAGGATCTGGCCACGGCGCACACTGCCGCCAAGGGATGGGACATGGCCCGCTATGAGGAACTGGCGCAGGGCTGGGTAGTGCGGCGTCATTCTGTTGTCTACAAGCGCCCGGCTGTACTTGGTGAGAACATTGTGGCGGCCACTTGGATAGCCTCATTCGCCTCTCGCCAGTGTGTACGCCGTTACCGCTTTGTGCGGGAATCTGATGATGCCGTGCTGGTTGAGGCCGAAACGCAGTGGGTATACATCGACCTCACCAGTGGGCGGCCGGTCAGAATACCCGATGAACTCAAGGCAGTGTTTGAATGCATTGCTGACGACAATGGGGCCAAAGATTTTTTGCTGACGTAAAGCGGTTTGCCTGTGGAACCACGCATCCGCAAAACTTGCTCGCCGGGTACGATTCCTGAACTCGCATGCGCATGCGGGATCTGTTCCCAACTGTAGACCCGGAAATAATGCGAACGGCTTTTGCGGACATGCAAAAATTGGTGGGGTCGCGGCAGCGTGGCGGCAGGTGGCTTCCGCCCGCTCCTCCTTGCTCTTTGTCGCATTTCTTGCGCCTGACTTGCTGTTGCCTCACAACTGCAGCCCTATTGTTTTGCGCCAGTTGAGTTTCGTTTGGTAAATACTGTAGCTGTTTTGCTTGCTTTTGTACTATTAAGCAACGAGGATAGGTGTTCCACGCAATTTCTTTTACTTCCGAAGGTGCAGCAATGAACACTGCCTACGCGCAAAGAATTTCAAATTTAAAAGCGTCTGAAATACGCGAGCTTTTAAAGATTACCGAACAGCCTGATGTTATATCCTTTGCTGGAGGCTTGCCCGCGCCGGAGCTTTTTCCCACTGAAGCCATTAGCGACATGTGTGTTTCAGTGCTTGCGCACGACGGACAAAGAGCTTTGCAGTATGCCACCACCGAAGGATACCTTCCTTTACGTCAATGGATAGCAGGCAGAATGAACGCCACATTGGGCACTGCTTTTGGTGAAGACAATATCTTGATAACCAATGGTTCGCAGCAGGGGCTGGATCTCAGCGGCAAGGTCTTTATTGATGAAGGCGACGTCATTCTGTGCGAAAGTCCGACCTATCTTGCGGCGATTACCGCCTTCAGGGCATATGGCTGCCGTTTTGTGGAAGTGCCCACCGATGAGGACGGCATGCGCATGGATGATCTTGCCAAACTTCTTGAAACCACCACGAGGGTCAAGGGGATTTATGTGATCCCCAATTTCCAGAATCCCACAGGGCGAACCATGAGTTTGGACCGTCGCCAGCGGCTTGCCGAACTGGCCGCCCAGCACAGGGTTGTGGTTCTGGAGGACAATCCCTATGGCGAACTGCGCTTTGAAGGTGAATTTCTTCCGTCAGTGCAGTCGTTTGACAGAGAAGGCTGGGTCATTTCTTTTGGGTCGTTCTCAAAAATACTCTGTCCGGGTTTTAGAATTGGTTGGGTAGCCGGCAACAAAAACATTGTGCAAAAATACGTTCTTGTTAAGCAAGGCGTTGATCTGCAAAGCAATACTTTTGTCCAGGCCGTAATCGCTGCCTATCTGGAAAAGCATGATATTGATGCTCACATCAAGAACATTCTTGGCGTGTATAAAAACAGGCGGGATGTTCTGCTTTCTGCTCTGGGGCGTCATTTTCCTCAGGGTGTTCGCTTCACGCGGCCCGAAGGAGGGCTTTTTGCCTGGGTGACCTTGCCAAAATCAATGGATTCCCGTGGTATCCTTGATGCCTGCATACAGCGCAAAGTCGCTTTTGTACCAGGCGGGCCATTTTTTCCAAACGGCGGGCAGGAAAATACCCTGCGCCTGAACTTTTCCAATATGGAAGAAGCCCGTATTGAAGAAGGCGTTGCCATCATTGCTGATGTGCTGAACGACCACCTGGCCGACGCGCAGTAAAAGTTGCACTCCCCCGGCAGGGTGCCGGGCCACGGCACAGGCGCACAAAAAACTGGAGGGCCATATGCCATTCGTGAATATCAAGGTGACAGGCGGCAAAGAGGCTCCAACTGCGGAGCAGAAGGCAGAACTCATCAAGGGCGTGACAGATCTGCTGGTTCGCGTGCTGAACAAAAATCCTGCCACCACCGTGGTCATTATTGAAGAGGTGGACATGGACAACTGGGGTATTGGCGGGCAGAGCATCACCGAACGAAGAAAGATGGGGTAGCTGTAACGGGGGCAGTACAGGCAAGCCCCTTTGTGTTTCCGGCAAGGATGCAGGGCAGCGTCAGGACTTTCGCCGTATGGCCCCCAGGGGCGCGACAAGGACGAGCTGCCCAAAGACTTCCGCCCTCTGCATGTGCGGCATGTCTATGCAAGCATGCTCATCAGCAGCGCCAGGTTGACATTTACAGCCTCAAAAGCTGCTCATGCACGAAAGCCCTGCCATGACCTAGTAGTATAGCCATTTGCGGGATGAGGCTTTGCGCAAGGCAGCCAGCGTAATTGATACCTGCATGGATATTAGCGCGGCAGGAACGGAGCTGAAAATTCACCCCTTGACGACTTACTAAAAAATAGTAAATAAAGGGCAAAAGGGGCAGGACATGAATTGGACTGTGACCATCCTGAAGCGTGCTCGGAAGCAAATTCAGGATTTGCCGCGACCTGCATACGATGCCTTGTTTCTTTTGATCGCCGACATACAACAATCCGGCCCGGTACAGGGCCAGTGGCCTAATTATAGCAAACTTTCTGACAGTCGCCATCATTGCCATATTAAAAAGGGCAAGCCCTGTTATGTGGCCGTATGGCAGGTGACGGATAAAAAGATCAAACTGATCGAGGTGCTTTATGCTGGAACGCACGAAAAAGCCCCCTATTGAAACTGTGAACCTTTCCTTCGCGGTTCCGCCGGCGCTGGTTTCAGAGGTGCGCGCCTTCATGCGCCTGAAGGGCATTGCCGAAGAAAAAGAAGCATATTCCATTGAGGAAGTGTTCCCCTTCAGCAAGGAGGAAAGGCCCACCGTTTATCTGAGGGGGGCGCGCTATCGGGAAGATTTGACCCAAGCGCAGCTTGCGGAAGCAACGGGCATTCCCGCCCGGCATATCAGCGAAATGGAAAACGGCAAGCGCCCCATTGGCAAGAAGAACGCCCGCCTGCTGGCCGATGCCCTGAACATTGATCCCCGCCGCCTGCTGACCGTATAGCATCAACATCACATAGTAGGTCTTTTGAAAGCCTTCTCGTTTCGTCGGGAAGGCTTTTTTGCGTTCTGTCAGTGCGTGGCGGGGGGATAGCATCCATCTATCTAAAAAAACTAAAACTTCTAGTTAGTGACAGCCAGGTAAGGAATTTCATTATAGCGTGTGTAATAGGGCGACTAAAAAGAAATGGGCAAAAGTCGGGAGAAGATTTCTGCTTAGTCGGCAGGTTAAAGCAATTACGCACGTAATGCCATGCTTGAAGTTATTTTTCATTGAGGAAAGTTGCGGATCTCAATGTGTGTCAAGCCTCCCTTTGACTCGGCATGCCTTGGAAACATTGCCGAGTCCGGCGGCGAGATTCAGAAGTCCGGTCTTGTGTTTGATGATGTTTTGATTGAAGCTTTTCATGTGAATTCTCCGTGGGCATGGTGCCTGACAGCAGACAACAGGCAAAATTGTGGAGTAATTTATGGATGGAATTAGCACAATGATTGGGCTGATTGTAGGAGCTATCGCTGGGGGATGCGTGATGCACGCGCGAGGCTACACACGCGGAAGACTTGACGAAATGAGCGGGAAAGATAGGCTGGATAGCATTGCCAATGAACTGCAAGAAGTAAAATCATCAATCGAAGACCTTAAGATCGGGCAAGAAGTTCTCGATATCATGGTTAAGGAAATCAAATCAGGTTGCTAATACTGCCGCCGGACAGATGGGTGGGGCAAAGGTGTTTGCGAACCTGCTGCAGGCAGGTTAGGTCAACCCTGCCCGAGCAATGGCGGGGCGTGTGGAATTGGACGGAAAAAAATGGGGAAGAAAGAGGGGACAGAAAAAGGGTTTACAGTTATATTACTGTAAACCCTTAATTTTATTGGCGCGCCCGAGAGGAATCGAACCCCTGACCAAGAGCTTAGAAGGCTCCTGCTCTGTCCAACTGAGCTACGGGCGCGTGATCCGCATGCATTGGCATCCGGCGATATGGCGCACCACTATAGGGACAGCGCCACTGCTCGTCAATATCTTACTCTGACGACAGGCATATTCGATCTTACCCTGACGAAAGGCATATGCGGGCAGCAGGCTGGCTGCAAGCAGCGATGCTTATAGGTTCTTCAAACCCTGACTCGCGGCTTGGGCTCTCCGGCCGGACAGACCTGCTTCGTTTTTCTGCCAGCCGTGCGTTGCCAGGCTTTGTTACTTGTTGAAAACAAGCGGCTCTTCAGCCAGGGTGGCCACCATCACGGCCTTGATGGTGTGCAGGCGGTTTTCCGCCTCTTCAAAGGCCATATTGCGCGGCGATTCAAAAACCTCGTCGTTGACTTCCATGCAATCAATGCCGAACCGCTGGAAGATTTCTTCGCCAACGGCCGTGCTGCGGTTGTGGAAGCTTGGCAGGCAATGCAGAAACTTGCAGTCGTCATTGCCCGTCAGGCGCATGGTGTCGCCAGTGATGCGGTAGGGGGTGAGCAGTTCTATGCGCTCTTTCCACACGTCGTCGGGTTCGCCCATGGAGACCCATACGTCCGTTGACAGAAAGTCGCAGTCGCGAACGCCATCTTCCACGCTCTCTGTGCGGCTGATACGGGCCCCGGTTTTTTGGGCGATCTGGCAGGCTATCTCATACACCTCGTCAGAGGTCCACAGCGCCCGAGGGGCCACAGAACGAAAGTCCACGCCCAGCAGGGCAGAGCCAACCATAAGCGAATTGCCCATATTATAGCGCGCGTCGCCGAGATAGGCCATGGTCTGACGGTTCAGCGGCTTGGGGCAGCATTCGCGCATGGTCAGTACGTCCGCCAGAAGCTGTGTGGGGTGCCATTCATTGGTCAGCCCGTTCCACACCGGCACAGAAGCATGTTCGGCCAGCGCTTCAACCCTTTCCTGGCCAAAGCCGCGGTATTCGATGCCGTCATAAAAACGGGAAAGCACACGGGCGGTGTCTGCCAGCGACTCTTTTTTGCCCATCTGCGAGCCGGAAGGTCCAAGATAGGTTATGTTCGCGCCCTGGTCATACGCAGCCACTTCAAAGGAACAGCGGGTTCTGGTGGAATCTTTTTCAAACAGGATGACAATGTTTTTGTCCCGCAAAAACTTTGGCTCCCGGCGCGCTTTCTTGGCCTGCTTGAGGTTGGCCGCCAGATCCAGCAGATAGGTGAGATCTTCCGGCGTGAAGTCAGTTTCCTTCAGAAAGTCTCTTTTTTGCAGTCTGTTCATGCGCTGTTCCGCCTTTGAATGGAGTGAGGGGCCTGCCTATGGTAAAACTGGCTGGCCCTGCTGTACTGATTAAAGCCGTTTTTTTCGTGCTGCCGGTCGCGCCGTCAAAACGGCGCGGTACGTCATAGCGGCAGAAGCATGGCTATTTCGTCACAGCAGTAGAATTTGGGGCATTTGCTGCATTCGACCCAAACGCTTGGGGGCATGTCGTCCCTGTCAAATTCCTTGAAGCCGCATTTGGCGAAGAAGTCCGGCACGAGAGTAAAAACAAAGACCCTCGGCAGTGCAAGGCTGCGGCAACGCTCCACCAGCATTGACACAAGGCGCTTGCCAAAACCCTGTCCCTGGCAGGACGGATGCACCGCCACAGAGCGGATTTCGCCCAGGTCGGCCCAGAGAACGTGCACGGCGCCACAGGCCACGATGACATCGCGGCCGCCGTCCGCTGCGGGAGCTGTGGCCACCATGTAGTCCTGTATGTGCTGGTACAGGTACTGGGGGCCACGGGCCAGCATGACGTTAGCTGAAGCATACTGGTTGATAAGCGCCGACATGCCGTGCACATCCTCGACCGTAGCGGACCGGATGACCAGCTTTGAAAGGTCGCTTATGCAGACATCGGGAACAATGGGCCTATCATCAGCGCCTGAGCGCGGAATGGCGATGGGCATCTTTTTTGCCTCTGTTTCTGGGGGGTAAAGAATTGAAAACCGCCAGCCTGGGAATGCCCGGCGGCAGGCACAACCTGAAAAACGCAAGCCGTATACGGCGAAATTTTGAAACAAAGATTTTACATAGCACTATTGGTTTTCGGGCGCAAGATACTTTTGGGCTGCGGGGTACTGGCGGGGTATTGGCCAGCGGCTGTGTGTGCAGGGCGAACCGCATGGCGTAAACTGGCCGGATGGGAAGGAGGGACAAGAGCAAAGTGGGCGTGCCGTAAAACAGCACTGCATGCGCTGTTGTGACGTGCCATGCGCAAAGATGCAGACAGCCTGCGGCTGCGCCGTGAGGCAATCGGCGCGCTCAGGCGTGCATGCCTAACGGGCGACTATGCGCAGACGCAGCAGCTTGGAGCATTCTTCCATTGAAGAAAGAACATGCTCTCACGCGACACTCGTGTGCAGCGTGAGGGCATGTTAACGTATTTCAAAGTGATAATGCGCTAGTTGCAGAAATTCAGGGCATGCTCGCAGATATCTTCAGTATAAAAGCGAAAAGTGCTTTCTTCCGCAGTTTTTGCCACAAGCAGGGCGATGCTGGCTCTGTTTAGCATTTCCATAAAGGGCAGCTCTTCTTCCTCAATGGTATCTGTCGTGTAAATGCCCGCATACAGGTGAAGGGAAAAACCATTGGAGGGCTGGTGTGCGCCGCTCTCTATCTCGCTGGCGGTTTGAGCGAAGGTGGCGACCATGTTTTCATGGCCTGTAAAAGGCATAATTCCGGCAAAAGTATCGCCCGTGATGTGGCAGCAGCGGGCAAGCGGGCCACGGCAGTTTTTTTCAAGTATGCGCGCGATACGCCGCAATTCTTTGTCGCCCGCCTCGCCCCCGAGCATTTTGTTGTAAAATTTGAAATTCTTTATGTCTGCCAGCCAAATGGCAAAGATCGTTTCCGGGTTTTTTTGCAAAAGTTCCGCTGCTTCCAGTTGCAGCCGATGACTGTTGATACCGCCGGTTACAGGGTCAACAAAAGCCAGCTTGTGCAGTTGGCGGTCGCGCCACTCGGTCAGCCGGTATACGCGCCAGGCCAGGAAGAGAAAGCAGATCAGCGCCAGAATGGTGACAATGCCTCCACCATACAGCAGCAGGGGAGAGACGAGATCCAGCGCGTCCAGCGGCACCGCGCAGAAAAGAAACCAGTTGTTGTTCTGAATGGGGTCAAACGCCGCCAGGTACTGCTTGTTTTCATCATGATACAAAAAATAGTGTCTATGCCCCTGAGTCAGCTTGTTCAAAGCGTCATGCTGGTCGGCCTCATTCATATGGCCAAGGTCAAAAATGCTCTCCACGCCGCTGGCGGGGCCAAGGTCTGAGGACAGAATAAAATGCCCCTGCGCGTCAATCAGCCCCGCAAAGCCTTTGGCATTGAAAAGGGGCGTGCTGAGAATGTTTAAAAAAACTTCCGCCCTGGTCAGCCCGATCAGCACATGGCTGACGTGCTCATCACTGGGCACGGGCACCGTGCAATAGATCACCTGACCTGGGCCGAAGGGATTTTTGCGCGGAGGGGAGAGCGCCGCTCCTCCCGCGAGGGCCGTGCGAAACGAATCCTCTTCGGAAAAGTCCACGTCGTGGGCGACAACGCCCTGCGCATCAGCCACATCGCCCCGACCCGAGGGCGCGATGAGTCCGATGTGGGTAAAGTTGCTGTTGTTGCTGATTTCTTTATGCAGCGGAAGCGTTTTTTGCTGCGGCATGTAGCTGACCGTGGTGGCGAGCCCGTGAAGGGTCTGAAAATTTTGCGCCAACTGGCGTTGCAGTAGTATTCGCAACTGCGTTGTGGTTTCATACAGGTGTATTATGTTTATCTGTTCGATTTGCCTGGTCGCGTGCCGCAGCAGCATGAGGCTGCAGACAAGGAAAAGGCCGCCGACAAGAAAGGCTATGGCGTAGATGCGTTTAATCTGCTGCTTGCTTCTGTACATGCCTATCCTCTACAGAATGATATGTATATTAAATACCTTAATCTATTTATTGGCAAGAAATAAAACAGCCGTGTCAAGTTATCGCCTGATATTCTGTTTTATTCCAATCTGTTAGTGTGTTTTTTTTAAAATTGTTCGAACCTGCGTGCGGCATCTGTTCAGGCGCGCGCAGGTGAGCTGCAGCGCCTGATTGTCCCGCTTTTGGGGCCAACTGGAAGGTGTGTGCGCGGAAGCATATGTTTTTGTTTTTTATTCAGGCAGATTTCATAAGGCTTGCCGTCCAGTATAAGCTTTGTGTCCCATTTTTGCGAACTACAAAAGTTTTAAAATTTTACTGGTAGGGCACTATGCGCCTTTTTTAGCATGAATTTTAATAGGTTTTCTTATAGGTGTTTTATTCAGGCGTGTTCTGAGAAGATGCCACAGAGAGGTTGGGATATTTTTGCCGGATGATTTTCATGCCAGAAAAAATTCTGTTCTTTTCCAGCACGTTATTAAGGCTATTTACTCTTAACCATGTGGTGCGGTAAGGTACAAGCAGTGTGAGCGACATGCTGTTTGATTGTGCAAACGGTCTGCAATGAACGGATGCCTCAGTCCTGCGGCCTGGCGGATATAAGGCATGGCCCCGCCCAGGTTGCCAGAGACATTCATTTACCTCTGAGGATTATTTTATGACGCAACAGTTTACCCGCAGAAAATTTCTGCAATCGGCCTGTATCACCCTCAGTGCGCTGACGGTGAGCGCCAGCGGCCTTGACAAGGCCCTGGCTGCCGTTACTGGTGTTGGCCCCATGGCCACATGTGACATCCTTATAATCGGCTCGGGCGGTGCGGGATTGCGCGCCGCTGTGGCCGCCATGAAAAAAAATCCCAAGCTCAACGTGGTGGTGGTCAGCAAATGCATGCCCTCCCGCAATGCCACCTGTATGGCCGAAGGCGGCATCAACGGGGTTACGGATTTCAGCAAGGGCGATTCCTACGATCTGCACTGCTATGACACCGTCAAAGGCGGCGACTACCTTGTGGACCAGGATGCCACGCTCAAGTTCTGCGAGCAGGCCGGCCCCACGATCCTGGAACTGGACTACCTGGGCATGCCTTTCTCTCGCACGGAAGACGGCAGGGTAAAGGCCCGGCCGTTTGGCGGCGCGTCCAAGGTGCGCTGCAACTATTCCGCCGACAAGACGGGCCATATTGTGGCCCATGTCTGTCTGGACGAGGCCCTGACCCATGGCGTGAAGTTCCTCATGGATTACGAACTGCTGGATCTTGGCGTTGACAGCGGCCGTTGCGAAGGCGCGGTGCTGCGCAACATCCGTACCGGAGAAATCGCCCCGGTGCGCGCCAAGGCCGTGGTGCTGGCCACGGGTGGATATACCCGCATCTTCTGGAACCGCACGTCCACCCCGTACATCGCCACCGGCGACGGCGTGGCGGCGGCCCTGCGCGCAGGCGTGCCTTTCGCGGATCCGGAAATGATCCAGTTCCACCCCACGGGCGTGGTGCACGGCGGCGTGCTTATCACCGAGGCGGCGCGTGGAGAGGGCGGCTATCTGCTCAACAACAAGGGCGAGCGCTTCATGAAAAACTATGCGGCGGCCAAGATGGAACTGGCCCCGCGCGACATCGTGGCCCGCGCCATTGAAACCGAAATCCGCGAAGGCCGTGGCTATGGCCATGGGCTGGAATCCTATGTGCTGCTGGATCTCGTGCATCTGGGCAGGAACAAGATCATCAATGACCTTCCCCAGATCCGCCACGTCGGCAAGCTGTTTGAAAACATAGATCTTGTGGACAAGCCCATGATCATCCGCCCCACGGCGCACTATTCCATGGGCGGTATTGCCGTGTCCAAGTTTGACGACATGTCCACCCCCATGCCCGGCCTGTTTACCGCTGGCGAGGCTTCCTGCGTGTCCATCCACGGCGCCAACCGCCTGGGCGGCAACTCTCTGGCCGATGCGGTGGTGACAGGAAAGATCGCCGGAAACGGCGCTGCCGCCTATGCGACCACGGCTGATCAGAGTGCGGGCAAGGGCCTGGCCGATCTGACGGACCAGTGGCAGAGCCGCTTCAGGAATGTCACAAGCGGAGGCGACGCCAAGGATCTGTATGCCCTGCGCGAAGAAATGGGCGCACAGCTCTGGGACAACATGGGCATCTTCCGTACCGAGGCCAAGCTTGCCTCTCTGGCTGGCACCTTGGACGAGATGCGCGCGCGCTATGATGCCCTGCGCGTGCCCAACGCCAACCCTGTCTTCAACTCCGTGTTCACGGAATACGTGGAGCTGGGGAATATGCTGCAACTGGCCCAGGCCGCCTGCCTTGCCGCCACAGAACGCAAAGAATCCCGTGGCGCCCACACGCGCGAGGACTATCCCAAGCGTGATGACGCCAACTACCTCAAGCACAGCATGGTCACCATGGATGAGGGCGGCAAGCTGCACATGGGCTGGAAAGATGTGCAAATCACCAAATTCAAGCCTGAGGAGCGGAAATACTGATGGCTACCCTTATTATTGACCGCTTTGACGGCAAAAAACACTATGAGCAGGCCTACACCCTTGCCACCGACGATGTGGCGGGCAAGACGGTGCTCAATACCCTGTTGTTCATCAAGCAGACCCAGGACCCCACGCTGAATTTCACGGCGTCCTGTCGTTGCGCCATTTGCGGCGCGTGCGGCGTGAGGGTCAACGGCCATGCCATTCTGGCCTGCGACACCAAGATGGACGACCTCATGAAAACCTATGGCACGGATACGTTCCGCATTTCGCCCCTGGCCAATTTCAAGGTCATTTCAGACCTGGTGGTGGACTGGGAACCCGCGGTGGACAACCTGCGTAAAATCCATCCCGGCATGGTGGCCAAGTCCGAATTCTCCGAGAAGGAAGGCTGCCGCCAGACCCAGGCGGAATTTGACCGCATCAAGAAGCAGTGGGACTGCATCATCTGCGGCTGCTGTGCTTCGGAGTGCAACAAGCTCACCGCCGACAACCGCGACTATATGGAACCCTTCGTGTTCACGCACGCCTGGCGTGTGGCCAATGACTCGCGCACCAAGGATCCCCTGCTGCACGGCAAGCCTTCTGTGGCTGGCGGCCTGTGGAACTGCGTGCACTGTCAGGAATGCGCCAACCGTTGCCCCAAGGGCATCAGCTCCGCCGACGACATCGCGGCCATGCGCGCCATGGTCATGTCCAAGGGCATGACCGAGGGCGTTGGCCCCGCCCATGCCAAGTCCTTCTATACGGACCTGGTGGACGATTCCGGCAGGCTTAATGAAGTGCGGCTTGCCCTGCGCACCGAGGGCGTCAGCACCCTGAGCAGAGCGGGCATGGCCATCACCCTGCTGCGGCAGGGCAAGATGAATCCGCTGGAAGTGTTCGGCGGCGAAACCATTGAGGGGCACGATGCCCTTGTGAAGATGATTGAGGCGGCGCACGCCGCTGCGAAGGAGTAACCGTATGCAGACCGAATATGCCTTTTTTCCCGGCTGCGTGCTGACTCAGGCCGCCAAGGAATCCAAGATGGCCCTTGAAGCTGTGGCCCCTGTCCTGGGCATCACGCTCAAGGAGATCCCCGGCTGGAGCTGTTGTGGCGCTTCGCAGGCTCAGGACGTGGACCACGTGGCAACCCTGGTGGCCAACGCGCGCAACCTGGCGCTGGCCGAACAGATGGGGCTGCCCATACTCACATCGTGCAGCACCTGTCTGCTCATGTTGCGCCGCGCCAAGGCGGAACTGGACGGCGGGCAGAAAGACCGCATCAATACCTTTCTGGCCAAGGGCAACATGGCCTACAAAGGCACCAGCGATGTGACCAGCCTGCTTTGGGTGCTGGCCCAGAATGCCGACGTGCTCAAGTCCAAGGTCGTCAAACCGCTCACAGGGCTTAAAGTGGCGGCGTTCTATGGCTGCCACAGCCTGCGGCCGGAATCGGCCCTCGGCTTCGAAAGCTCCGTGAATCCCTCAAGCTTTGAAACCATTGTCAGCGCCGTGGGCGCACAGACCGCGCCCTTTGCCAAGCGGCTGGACTGCTGCGGTTTTCATGCCGTCTACCCGGCGGAAAAATCCGTCATGCACATGACCAGCGAAATCGTCAACGACGCCGCTGCCGGCGGCGCAAACTGCATTGTCACCCCTTGTCCCCTCTGCCAGATGCAGCTGGACATCTATCAGGACAACGCACAGGAAATAAGCAAGTCCAAGGCTCGCGTGCCCGTGCTGCACCTTTCGCAGTTTGTGGGCCTGGCCCTTGGCATCCCCGGCAAGCAGCTGGGGCTTGATTACAACGTCATTGACGCCACCAAGCTCGGCTAAGGAAACGCTGATGTATTTCCTTTGGCGGCATTGCTTCATTTTTTTGAAACAGTGGAGGACGGAAGAGTCCACTGCCTGCTTCAAAATAAGATCGCGCCTTGCCAAAGGAAATACCAGCGCGTTTCCAGGAGGCTCTTTAATCAGTGCTTCCCTGACACCTTAGAGTTGACGGCGTTTTTAGAGCAGTTGACTCATGAAATGAGTTAACTGTTCTGCAAGGATTTTTCTGAAAATCCTTGCCACGAAATGCGAGTAGGCAGGCTTTTGCCTGCCGCACGCGAGCATTTCAGGTGTAAATGGTCTAGAGCCGCAATGTCAGGCGGTCCTTTTCATCCGGCAAGCGCGGCAATACCCGCTTCCGGCATGAAAAGGGCCGCCTTTGTGTTTTAACGCAAAAGGGGTACATGAGTGGCAGGTTTAGGGTCTGAATGGGGTGGGCGTCACGTTGCAGTGCTTTGTGGGGGAGGAGACCCTTTTGAAAAGAGTCTCCTCCCCCACGCCCCCACCCCTGAAACTTTTATGGTATTTTAGTATATTATAACGCTGGTTCCAATTTAAATGGGGATGTTGCAGACAGTCCCTTGCAGACAGCCGGAATCTCAACGTGTATCAGCTCCCTTCCGGCGCAAGGCGCATGCGCCGGAAGGACAGTGCACAGAACGTAAAAAATCAGACCGAAGCGCTGTACTTTCGTTCACTGCACAGATGAAACTGGCGGCGTGAGCATTTTTTTTCTGAACTGTGTCATGCTGCATCACTCTGTTAGGGCAACTGTTGCACGTAGGGCTGGACTGTACTTATTGTCACATGAACCGCCAGGATAGAGTTTGCGCGAAATGCCATTTGCACGACACTATGACCACAAAGTAACTTTTGAGGCAGGGCGGGAAAAGAAGCGCAGAGGGGAGCAGTGCAGGACGCGCTGTTTTGAAAGCAAAAAAAAGCAAGGCGTATTAAGCGAAGGGCAAGTAACGACACGAAATTTTTATGGACTGTTTAATCAATGAATGAAGAAATTTTCTTTCTTATTGACGCAAAATGCCAGTTCGTTTAACTCTAGAAAACGTGAAATGTATTGGGAAGGAAGGAGGAAGAACATTAGTTTTATGTTGTGAGAAACGATTTTAGGGTGAATATTTTCACAACTCGCAATGTAGTGGGGCAAAAATTATGAATACACTTGTTTTTTGCTGTGTGGCGCTGCCTTTCATTGTAGCGCTTGTACTCTATTTCACACAGCTTGACCGCACCCGCAAGCTTCTCGTGCCTGCAGCGGTTGCGGTAATGGCGCTGGCAGCCGTGATCATGGGATCTTACGGCACGTTCCGCCTGGAGGCGGAATCATTCTGCGGCATACCGCTGGACAGCCTGTTCAGCCTGCTTGATCTGTTGTTGCTGCTCTATATTCTGGGACTGGGCTGGAAACTCGGCAGCAGAACGGTCATGGGCATGACGGCGCTGCAACTGGTGGGCCTGCTCTATCTGAAGTTCGTTCTCGCGGACGGAGCAGCCCCCATCACGGCTTTTGCGCCTGATGGCCTTTCGCTTATCATGGTTATCATCATCTCCGTCGTGGGTGGTCTTATCACCATTTACGGCCTGGGCTATATGGATATTCATGAAGAACATCTGCATTTGCGCGTATCGCGCAAACCCCGTTTTTTCGCCATTATATTCTGTTTTCTTGGGGCCATGAATGGCCTGGTACTTTCCAACAATCTTTCGTGGATGTTCTTTTTCTGGGAAGTAACGACGCTCTGTTCCTATTTGCTTATCAGTCATGATCAGACGCAAGAAGCCAATGCCAATGCTTATCGCGCCTTGTGGATGAACGTTCTTGGTGGCCTCGCCTTTGTTTCGGCCATGCTTTTTGTCCAGAAGAGCCTCGGCACGCTGTCCACTGAAATCGTCCTGCAAAAAATGACGGCCATGGATGTAAAGAGCACGGCCATGCTGCTGCCTTTCGCCTTTTTCTGTCTGGCAGCCTTTACAAAGTCGGCCCAGGTGCCGTTTGAAAGCTGGCTGTGCGGAGCCATGGTGGCTCCCACTCCGGTTTCGGCCCTGCTGCACTCCGCCACCATGGTCAAGGCTGGCACCTATCTTTTGCTGCGCATGGCCCCGGCCTTTGCAGATACCACCATGTCCACCATTGTGGCGCTGTTCGGCGCATTCACCTTTGTGGGCACCTGCATTCTCGCGGTCAGTCAGAGTAACGCCAAAAAGATTCTGGCCTATTCCACCATCGCCAACCTTGGCCTGATTATCGCCTGTGTGGGCATAAACACCGCAGCGTCCATGATGGCGGCCACAACCATCATTATCTACCACTCCGTGTCCAAAGGCCTGCTCTTCATGTGCGTGGGCGCCATTGAACAGCGCATCGGTTCGCGCGATATCGAAGACATGCGCGGTCTGTACAGCAAGATGCCCCGCACGGCCATTATTACGGCCATTGGCATCTTTACAATGATGCTGCCGCCCTTCGGCATGCTCATAGGCAAGTGGATGGCCATTGAGGCCATCGCGCGCGCTACCCAGGCCATGACGCCCATCATCTTCTTCATTGCGCTGGGGTCGGCCTTCACGGTGCTGTTCTGGGCACGCTGGGCCGGCATTCTGGTTTCTTCGGCCAATCTGCACGAACGGCCGGTGCACGGTAATCCCAAGGCTTCGGTCATGTTCGCGCTGCGTTCGCTCTGCGGCCTTGCCATCGTGTTCTCCTTCTTTTCCCCGATGGTGCTGAAGACCTTTGTGGAACCTTCCGTTGCTGGCGTGTACGCCCGTTTCGGCCTCAAGCCCGAAGGCTTCATCCCCGGCGCGTCGCTCACGGGCGGTGCGGGGTATTTCTGGATATATATGCTCTTCATCCTGCTGGGCCTCGGAGCCTGGCTCGCCTGGCGGGTTGCCAGAAAGGTGCCCAACGGGGCGCACACGCAACCGTACTTCTCCGGCCTGACGCAGGAGCAGGCAGGGCAGATAGGCTTCAAGGGGCCCATGAACGCCTTTGAACCCGTGCGCCTGTCCAACTTCTATCTGTCTCAGTACTTTGGCGAAGGCACCATCACAAGGGCCATTGATATTATTTCCACGGCCTTTCTCATCGTCCTGGTAGGAGGTCTGCTCTGATGCTGTCCATCCTCAGTGCTATCGGCGGATTGATCTTGTCGCCCCTGGTAGGGGGGCTGCTGACCGGGGTGGACCGTCGCGTCACGGCGCGCCTGCAATCGCGTCTTGGGCCGCCTCTGCTTCAGCCTTTTTATGATGTGCTCAAACTGTTCGGCAAAGAAGCCTACGTCACCAACGCGTGGCTGGTTTTCAGCGCCTATATGACGCTTATTTCCTCGGCTCTGGCCCTGCTCATCTTCTTTATGGGCGGCGACCTGCTGTTGTTGTTCTTCGTGCTCACGGTGGGCGCGGTCTTTCAGGTGGTGGGCGCGCTGTGCGTGCCCTCGCCGTACAGCAACATTGGCGCACAGCGCGAACTTTTGCTCATGCTGGCCTATGAGCCCATTCTCATTCTGGTGTTTGTGGGCTTTGCCATGTGCACGGGTTCCTTCTCAATTGAAGCCGTCTTTGCGCAGGATCAGCCCCTGCTGCTCAAGATGCCCTTGCTGTTCCTGGCTCTCGGCTATGCCCTGACCATCAAGCTGCGCAAGTCGCCCTTTGATATCTCGGCCAGCCATCACGGCCATCAGGAACTGGTCAAGGGCGTGCAGACCGAATATTCGGGGCCGTTCCTGGGCATCATTGAAGTGGCCCACTGGCTTGACCTGATACTCATTCTCGGGCTTTGCGCCATGTTCTGGCATACCAGCGTCATTGGCATGGCCACGCTGGTGGTCGCCTCGCTGTTCACGGAAATTCTCATCGATAACGTCACGGCCCGGCTCACCTGGCAGTGGATGGTGCAGAAGAAGTCTCTGCTGCTCGGCATGGGATTGGCCCTGGTTAATCTGTTATGGCTGTATGTGGCGTAAGGAGGCAGGCATATGGGTTTTGTAGATAAGATGATAAAGCAGAGCCGTCTGAAGTCTCCCTGGATAGTCCACTTCGACTGCGGCTCCTGCAATGGTTGCGATATTGAAGTTCTGGCCTGCCTCACGCCCATTTATGACGTGGAGCGCTTTGGCGTGGTCAATGCGGGCAACCCCAAGCATGCTGACGTTCTGCTGGTCACCGGCACGGTCAACCACCGCAACCGTCACGTGCTCAAGCAGATATATGACCAGATGCCTTCACCCAAGGCCGTGGTTTCCATAGGCGCGTGCAACCTTTCCGGCGGCGTCTTCAAGGACACCTACAACGTGCTTAACGGCGCGTACAACATCATCCCCGTGGATGTCTTTGTGCCGGGCTGCCCGCCCAAGCCCGAAGCCATCATTGACGGCGTGGTGGAAGCGCTGGCAGTGCTCAAGGCCAAGATGGGCATGGGGCCCATGCCCGAAGCGACCTTCATGCCTGGTGACGAAGACGGAACGCCCGCTGGCGCGCGAGATGAACAAGCGCCCGTTGCCGAAGGCGACAAGTCACAGCAAAACGCGGGTTAGCCCGGAGAGGATGCAATCATGTTTTTTGAAGCCAAAGACGTGACGCCCGAGACGCTGCTTGCTGAAGTGCAGCGCCTGGCCAACGCCAAATGTCGTTTTGTCACCATGTCGCAGACGGTTGTTGACGAGAACACCCTGCGGCTGTTCTATCACTTTGACGAAAACCTCACCATGTCCGACCTGCGCCACAATGCGGAACTGTGCATGTGGGCGCCCACGGACGCCAAGGGCATGGTGCATCTGCGTATGGACGTGAACAAGGACGCGCCCATCCCGAGCATCAGTTCCATATACTTTTGCGCGGTGCTCATTGAAAACGAGACTCAGGACCAGTTTGGCGTGCGTTTTGCGGGCCTGCCCCTGGACTACCAGGGCGGCATGTATCTGGAAGGCGAAGTGACCCACGCCCCGTATTTCACTATGACCACCGTCCGGCGTCCCGCCGCGGCTGCCAAGGATGACGCCAAGGCAGAATCCGCCAAAGGAGATCAGGCATGAGCAACCGCACCACAGTGATTCCTTTCGGGCCGCAGCATCCTGTGCTGCCCGAACCTCTGCACATCAAGTTTGTGGTGGAGGACGAAACCGTTGTGGGGGCCATTCCCCAGCTCGGCTTCGTGCACCGCGGCCTGGAAAGCCTCGTGCGCACCAAGGACTATAACCAGATGGTTTTTGTGGTGGAGCGTATTTGCGGCATCTGTTCCTGCATCCACGCCAACTGCTACTGCAACGCCATTGAAGACATGATGGGCATCACGGCGCCGCCGCGCGCCCAGTTTTTGCGGGTCATCTGGTCGGAACTGCACCGCATCCATTCGCATCTCTTGTGGCTGGGCCTTTTTGCGGACTCCTTCGGCTTTGAAAGCGTGTTCCAGCAGTTCTGGCGCATCCGCGAGCATGTCATGGATATTTGCGAGGCCACGGCGGGCAACCGCGTGATCCTGTCGGTCAACGTGGTGGGCGGCGTGCGCCGCGACCTCGCCCCCGACCAGATCCGCTGGATGCTTGGCCGCCTGGACGAACTGCAAAAGGGCATGCGCGAACTCACCAGCACCATGCTGGATGACTATACCGTGCAGGAACGCACACGCGGCATAGGCTACCTCAGCAAGGAAGACGCCCGCCTGCTGGGCGCTGCCGGCCCCACCCTGCGCGGCAGCGGATGGGAAATCGACGAACGCATGCACGGCTACGCAGCTTACAGCGACCTCAACTTCATCCCTGTGGTGGAAAACGACGGCGACTGCTACGCACGTTCCAAGGTGCGCTTCTATGAAGTGCTGCACGCAATGGATCTTATCCGCGAAGCACTGAACCGCCTGCCGGAGAGCGAGCTTACCGTCAAGGTGCCCGGCAATCCTGATGGTGAATCCGTCTTCCGCGTGGAACAGCCCAGAGGCGAACTGTTCTACTACATTCGCGCCAACGGCACCAAGTATCTGGAACGCATGCGGGTGCGTACGCCAACATTCGCCAACGTCCCGCCCCTGTTGCACATGTTGCCGGGCTGCAAACTGCCCGACGTGCCGGTCATAGTGCTCAGCATAGACCCGTGCATCTCCTGCACAGAGAGGTAGCCATGTACATGCTTAAAAACGTATTGCGCAACCTGTCGGGCAAGCCCTCCACGCGGTTGTATCCGCTGGAAGAGCGTGAACCCTTCCCGGCTTACAGGGGCGTAATAACCAATGATGTTGAAAGGTGCATATTCTGCAGTACCTGCGCAAAGGTTTGTCCCACGGACGCCATCACCGTGGACGCCAAGGCAGGACAATGGGTGTATGACCCCTTCCTGTGCGTATACTGCTCGGCCTGTGTGGAAAAATGCCCCACCAAATGCCTGATGCAGGTTCCAACGCACCGCAAACCCTCGGTAACCAAGTTCCGGGTCTTGCGCACGGGCACGCCGCGCGTCAAGAAAAGCGCCGGAGCCAAGGCCAAGGGAGAGGGCAGCGCCAAGGACAAGACTGAAAGCGAATAGCGCCACGGCACCACCCATGCCGTAGCCGGATACAAAAAAAGACCGCCTTTACATGGCGGTCTTTTTTTGTTTTTACTATCGGCCCGCACAATTTCCGGCAGAATGACAAATTGAAATGCAAGCATTTCAAAGGGAATCCGCATCCAGGGCTGAAACGCGCGAGTCCTGCTGGCAAATCCCTGGCCTGGGCGCGCAAGGCCCGGGGCTGGCATGCCCAGGCACTATGTGAATTTCAGCCCGCATGGATTGGCGGCGCGACAGCCGCAAAGGGGCAGCCGACGCTTGATCGTAAAAATATCTATTACTTATACTGGCGGGTACTGGTGCAAAGGGCATTGCTTTGTCTCAAATTTTCACGTGCACATATATTGATGTTTATGGTGAAGCACTAAAGCAAAATTGTAAAAATAAATATAATTACTATATTTTTATTTTTTTATATAACAGGAGAAAAATGATAAATACCTGTTAGATTTTAGTCTGCAATTTTGTATATAAAATGATATAAAAAATGCATTGCGTATATTTAATCTCCAATATGTAAATACTGTATTTGATGGACATGCACTGCCCACGTGGTCGTGATAATGTTTTTCGGCAATATGGTATTGCAAAATGAATGTTTATGCACGATACTTTGGAAAGCACCCCTGTACCTCAAACACCGTGACCGACTCTGGCACCACAGGTTTGCGGCAGTGCTTGCCTTTTACAGGGCGAGTGCTGATTTTTCAGTTATCCCATGTGAATTGTTTAACTTTTATCCAATGATTCTGGGCTTGGGATCATATCTGCGCTGCCTGAACTCGGGCGCGCATGATCTGGTGTATATAAAGTAAACCTGGAGGAGAAACTTTATGAAAAACAGATGGATGGTTGGCGGCAGTCTGGTTTTGTTGTTGCTGTTTACCGTAGGTCAGGTCTTTGCGGCTGAAGGACAGGCCCCGGCTGCCGATCCTGCTGCTCCGGCTGCTGAGGCCCCCAAGGCTCCGGCCATTGATCCTGCCATCGCCGCACAGATGCAGTCGGCGCCGGCCGGGCTGAAAAAAGCCATTGCCGAGCAGCTCAAGGTCGCCCCCGAAACCTACAATGCCACCGCCGAGCCTGGCTACCTGGGCATCCCCGGTGGCCCCAAGGTTAACATCATACTGGCCTTTGGCTGGGCCCTGTGGGTGGGCTGGATATTCTCCACCGTGGGCGCTTTTGGCGGCGTTATGGCGGGCGTGGGCCACATGACCGTGCACGGCCTTGGCAACTACGCAAAGTCGTTTGGCAAAACACCCCTCAACAAGGCTGTTACCGACTCTGTGCGCGCCTCCAACCAGATGCTTGCCGGTCTTTCAGCCGTTATCAGTACCTTCAGCTACTACCGCATGAAGCGCCTGGTGCTGCCCCTGGGTATTGCCCTGGGTCTTGGCTCCATCGTGGGCGCGTACCTGTCCACCTCGCTTACTGCGGGCAAGCTGAACTTCTCGTCCTATCAGGGCTATTTCGGCATGTTCGTCCTGGCCCTTGGCCTGTACCTGATATGGGAAACCTCACCCATAGGGCAGCGCTCCAAAGCCAAGGCCAAAGAAGCCGCCAAGGCTTTTGAAGCCGCTGCCAAGAGCAAAAACACCGGTGACAAGGCGCCCACTGGCGTGAGCATGATTTCCTTCAGCATCACCCGTTGTGTGTTCACCTTCTGTGGCGTCGAGTTTTCTTTCAACCCGCTTTTGCCCTTCTTCGGTGGCGTCGTTATCGCCAGTATCGCGGCCTTCCTTGGCGTGGGCGGCGGCTTCCTGCTGGTTCCCTTTATCACCAGCGTAACCCAGCTTCCGATGTATCTGGCTGCAGGCACTTCCGCCCTGGCCGTTCTGGTGAGCATGATCACGGGTATCACGACCCTCATGCTGCACGGCGCCCTGGTGGACTGGAACCTGGTGAGCATCGAATTTCTTGGTATCGCGGTAGGCTCCATCGTTGGCCCCTATACCTCTCGCTTCTTCTCTGAAATCTGGCTCAAGCGCCTCTTTATCGTGCTGGCTCTCTATGTGGGCACAGACTACGTGCTGCGTGGCTTCTTCCAGATCAAGATGTTTGGCTAGAGAGAGCGCGGCCGCCGAGGAACGCGAAATTCTCAAGGTCGGTGACCCGGCAGTTGGTCAGCCCGACCCAGAGGTTCAAGTATAACGGCAGCCCCGGTTCCGGATGCAAAAATAATGGCGCGGCGGAGAATTGTCTCCACCGCGCCATTGCGCTATGGTGTGGGCATACCGTTTCAATCACCAGCAAAGCCTGAATGCGTAAGGGGCTACCGAACACCTCATGATAGATACTTTTCTTGTTTGGCTCGATCCTGTCCTGGTTCTGCCTTTCCGTGTGATACCGCACCCGGAAGTGGGCTACTTTTTTGGCGTGGGCTGTCTGGCGCTCATTACCGTGCTTCTTGGTCTTGTCACCCTGAGCGTGGCCAACAGGCTGCATGCCAAACGTCTGAAGAAGTATCAGGATCAGATGCAGCACTATCACACGCTGAGCGAACAGGCCCTGTCCACCGGAAGCAAGGAAACGTTCAAAGCCGTCAACCGTCAGGGGCACGAAGCCTTTGGATACCATTTTTCCTTGAGCGGGGCGCTTTTTGTGGCCTCACTATGGCCGATTCCCATTGTGTTTGCCTGGATGCAACTGCGGTTCGGCCTGTTAAGTCCGGTTCTGCCCTTTAATCTGCCGCTCTTCGGCAACCAGCCGGGCATGGTTTTCTGGTTTCTGCTGTATTACATTCCGCTGCGCATGTATTTTTCGAAAGTCTGGCGTAAGCTGCAACTGCGCCAAAGGGAACCACTTTCAGAGCAAAAGGTCATGTACCCCTAGAGTATTTAACACTTGAAATGCTCGCGTACGGCAGGCAAAAGCCCGCCTACTCGCATTTCGTGGCAAGGATTTTCAGAAAAATCCTTGCAGAGCATTTAACTCATTTCATTCGTAAACTGCTCTAGAGCAGATTAACTTTGAAATGCTTCACATTTCAAAATTTTCATTCAGTCGAAAAATGCGATTTGCGACAGCCATCTGCAGGCTGTACATTCTATTAATTAATTGCTGTCTTTGCGGCAGCCGTTGCCGCAGGGCTTGCCTGAACCGTTGGCGGGAACCGCCTTACGGGGCAGGACAGCATCGCTACGGATGGCGACAGCGATTGTATAGGACAAGACGTGTCGTTACACATGCTGTCTTCGCGGCAGTCGTTGGCGAGTCTGCGAGCCTTACGAATGGCGACAGCGATTGCACAAAACAAAATTGATAGTTACTCATGCTGTCTTTATCCGTAGCTTCCTTCGTCGCAACGGCTAAAGCTCAGCTGAATCCACGCCACGTTGTGGCGCGCTGTACTTCCGTACAGCGGTAGAGCAGTTACACTTTTTCAAAGTTAAAATGCTCTAACGGCTCTCCCTGCTATCCCCACCTGAGGAGGACGTCGTGCTACGCGACACCGTGACGAGATTTTTGTCGCAAAATCTGTTAGTTGGCTGACTTCTTGAGATGCGGCGATTGGTCCAGTGGTCAGTGTTTTCCGTGACGTAAGCTTGTTTGGCTGGAAGAATGAGGGTACAGTAGAGCTGCAATGTTGAACGGTTGTTCCGCATGTATTTTATGTTGACAATGAAATTCGTTTTCATAATGATGGGGCACGCCGCGCGAACCGGCTTTGCCCCGGCTCGTCACCATAAGGAGATCCCGCATGTACACACGTTTTGGCACGACAGAAGAAATGGTCATCCAGACTGTTGAAGAAAACAACGCAACCTTTCTGCTGGCCATCGACAGCACCGGCCTGTATATGACGACGCCCAATTACGTGGGCAAACAACTTGCCGATACCAATCGATACAGCGCCGCGCGCCAGAATGTTAACGAGAGGCTGCGCGCCCTGGGGTTGAATCCCGAAGAACTGTGGGCCAACAACCAGAATCTTATCAAGAGCGAAACCGTGTCCGCCAAGAAGGTCAACCCGCTCAAGGCTTCCAAGCGCGGTTCCAAGGCCTAGGCAATTTTGGTTTGAGCTGCTTTGTGGGGGAGGGCCCCTACGGAAACGCTGATTTATTCCGTTTGGCGGACTTGCTTCACTTTTTTTGAAACAGTCGAGGACGAAAGAGTCCACTCCTGCTTCAAAAAAAGATCGCGCCTTGCCAAGCGAAATAACTGCGCGTTTCCAGGAGGCTCTTTAATCCGTGCTTCTCTTTTGCACATAAAAAGGCGGGTTCGTACGAACCCGCCTTTTGCGTGATATAGAAGTGGGTTCACTTCTTATAGAGAGCCGACAGCCTTCATGATGGCGTGATGTCCGGGAGGCGCATTTTTATGGCTGCACTCAGGAACAGGTGGCTTACCTGTTGCCGACTGACGTATGAATAAAAGTTTTAGGGGGTGGGGGTGTGGGGGAGGAGACTCTTTTACAAAAGGGTCCCTCCCCCACAAAACATCATCCACAACGTTACAAAAGGGTCCCACCCCCACAAAACACTATCCATAACCCTCCAACTCTACAAAACAACTATACAAACAGGGTTTTCAGTTTGTGCGGTTGGCAGCGCAGATATTGCGAGGGTGCATCGGCAATGGACGCGCCAAGGGCTGCCGCCGCATGCCAGGGCCAGCGGGGGTCGTACAGCATGGCGCGGCCGATGGCCACCATGTCGGCCTGTCCGCTGACAATAATGCCCGAAGCCAGTTCAGGTTCGGTAATGAGCCCGACGGCAATGACGGGCAGGGTTGTGACCGCCTGCTTGATGGCCTGGGCAAAGCCGACCTGATAACCGGGGGCCAGGTTGATCTGCTGATCCGGCGAAAGTCCGCCACCGGACACGTGAATGTAGGCTGCCCCGGCCTTTTCAAGTTCCTGCGCCAGGATGGCGCACTCCGCCACATCCCATCCGCCGGGGACAAAGTCCGAGCCCGAAACGCGCATGCCGACGGGAACGCTGGCGGGCAGGGCCTTGCGCACAGCCGCGAACACACGCAGGGGAAAGCGCATTCTGTTTTCCAGGCTGCCGCCGTAGGCATCGTCCCTTTTGTTGGACAGGGGCGAGAGAAACTCGTGCAGCAGATAGCCGTGGGCCGCATGCAGTTCAATGGCCTTGTAGCCCGCGCGAACGGCGCGCTGCGCGGTTGCCACAAAGGCTTCCAGCAGGCGGTCGATGTCGGCCTCGGTGAGCGCCAGGGGCGTTTGCGAGGCAGCGTCAAAGGGCAGCGCGGAGGGCGCGTACACGGGCCAGCCGCCATCCTGCGGGGTGATGGGGCCGCGTCCTTCCCATGGGCGGCCTGTGGAGCCCTTGCGGCCTGCGTGTCCTATCTGAACGGCCACAGGTATGGAGGAAAATGTGCCGATAAATTCCAGCATGCGGCGGTGCAGGTCTTCCTGCTCGTCGTTCCACAGACCCAGGTCCCCCTGAGAGATTCTGCCCTCAGGCTCCACGGCGGTGGCTTCGACAATAAGCAGGCCTGCGCCCGAAACGGCCAAATTACCGTAGTGCATATGGTGCCACTGCGTCGGGCGTCCTTCATCCGCGGAGTATTGGTCCATGGGGGGAATAACGATACGGTTGGCGAGCATGAGCCCGCCGAGAGTGATGGGAGAGAAAAGGGTATTCATGCAGACTCCTGCCTTACGGCTACGAGGCCGTAAATGCGTTGTCCCTGGCTCTTCCGTGTCTGGTACAGCCAGGGTAAACAGGCGCACGCCCGCTGTCGCGGGTCAATGCGGTTTCAGTATGCGCTCAGGCCCTGCCCAGGGCAAGTGCGACGCCAGGCTGCCTGTGGACGCGGATTTTTGCAGCAGGGTCAAAGAGTTACGCTGCTGCAGGATCTGAATGCGTCACGTTGCAGGCGTTTTGTGCGTGGCATGTTTCAGGGACGCTACGGGATTTCTTTTGCACCTTGTTTGTAATGGTGGTATACTAGCTAAAATTATTTGCGATTGTGTCAAGCCCGCAAAACGCTAAAGGTGGATGTCATTGGCGGTGGCATGTCGGCTACGCCAGGCTGCTATACCAGGCAGCTACGCCAAGTGCCACGGCGGCTTGTTGTAAACAGATATGCGGCTACGGACGCTTGCGCCCGCACGACGCCAACGGAGGCTTGCGTTAAGCAGCACTTGGGGGCCGTCGCAGAAACGGGGGAAGAAGGGGCGCGCCTTCTTCCCCCGCAGCTATTTGAACCCCACAGATATTTCAGGCCTGCCGCTATTTCTGCCTTGTCGCCCGCCGCTCGATAACTCTGGCGGGAAGCCACCGGGAAACTCTTTGCCTGTGCCCTTTGATGGCCTATTCCCTGCGGTTGACAGCCCCACCAGCGGTGTTGCGTCTCGCGCACGGAGGCCTTTGCCCCCCCCAAAAAAAAATATCTTGTAATTTCAGTCAATGAGCTGTGTTGCAAAAAAGCACTGCCACAAAGCGGGCAGTGCTTTTTGCTTATGGGCTGCGCAATGACCGCCGCCAGAATAATTCCGTGTGGAAATTGCTCTGGTGGCTGCGTGAACAGACGCCCGCCGCGCTAACATAATATACCAAGAGTTTTAGGGGGTGGGGGTGTGGGGGAGGAGACCCTTTTGCAAAAGGGTCCCTCCCCCACAAGGTCTTTCAAAAAAACTGTTCTAGCCTTTATTGGCGGCGTTCTGGGCGGCGCTGAGCGCAGCCTGGAGGCGGCTTTCATCTTCATGCGACAGTGAAGACTGAATGATTTCACCGCCGGAACCGCGCAGTTCGGCCAGCACCTTGTCGGTAATTTCAGAATCCACCAGCACGAAGAGCGCTGACGAACCCGGCTTGAGCTTTTCGCCAAGCTGCTTCATGAAATCGTCGTTGATGCCCACATCGCTCAGCGCGCCGCCCACAGCGCCCGCGCCCGCGCCCACCACCAGGCCCAGCAGGGGATTCAGAAAGATCAGGCCGATAAGGGTTCCCCAGAAGCCGCCGCTCAGTGCGCCGGTGGCCGTGAGGTTGAAAAGCTGATGCAGCTTGACCTTGCCGTCCTGTTTACGGATCACTACCACCGCGTCTTCGAGGTCCACAAGGTAGGATTTCTGCATCTTCAAAAACTTAACGCGTTCTTCACTGGCCTGGGTTTCGTTGGGATAGGCTACAGCAATAAGTGTACGCATGAATGCTCCTTGGTTGTCAACGTCGCCGCGCAAAAGGCGCAGCAGTAAGCAATCATTATGATAATTAATGATTATGGTTAGTAGTGTACCCCGACCCGCGAGGCAAGGCAACCGTAAGCGCCGGAGGCCGCCTTGGGTGCGCCTGTGGTGCCTAGGGGCCGCCTTGGGCGAGCCTGGGACTACAGTTTGTTCACAGGCAGCTTCACGTACTGGATGCCGTTGACCGCAGCGCCGAATCTGCCGGTGCGCATGTTGGCCTGGATGGACGGCAACAACAGGGCGGGCACGGCTTTGCCTGTGTCATCGGCCTTGCGCTGCGCGACGAAGCTGTTTTTATCAATACCGGTATGCAACCTGATGTTTTTTGATTTCTGTTCGCCGACGGTGGTCATGCACTCGGGGCCGCGCGTGCCTTCAGGCGGATAGTCGTGCCCCACATAGATGCGGTAGTGATCGGGCAGGGCAAAGAGCTTGCGCGACGAATCGTAGGAATCCTCGGCGCTGCCGTTGGGGAAGTCGCAACGGCCCGAGCCGACGTCCGGCAAAAAGATGGTGTCGCCCACAAAGACGGTGTCTTCAATGATGTAGGTCGTGTCCGCCGGGGTGTGCCCAGGTGTGTGGATCATTCTGGCCTTGAGATCGGCTATGGTGAATTCTTCATTATTGTCAAATAGATAGTCGAAGTCTGAACCATCGGCGGGGGTGTCGGCGGCCGTCTGAAAAATGGGAACCCAGGTGCTGATAATGTCCAGAATATGCTTGCTGATGGCAATTTTACCGCCCAGTTTTTCCTTGATGTAGCTGGCGGCGGTAAGGTGGTCGGCGTGGATGTGGGTTTCAAGAATCCACTCAACCTGCAACTGTTTCTGTTGCACAAAGGCGATGACGGCGTCGGCGGACATAGTGGTCGTGCGGCTTGAGGGCATGTCGTAATCAAGAACGCTGTCAATGATGGCGCAACGCTTTTGGGTATCTGTATCGGACCAGACCACGTAGGTCCAGGTAGCGGTAATGGGATCAAAGAATCCGCGCACATTAGGTGCAGCCATGGTAAACTCCTTGGGCATCGGCGGTACTTTGCCGGAACGGGAACGTTTGAGTGACCTTGCAGACAGGGGCTTTATGCCGGTCTGCCAACTGCCGGAGAAAGGGCGTGGGCTCCCGCCTACTGGCAGCTCGCGCCGGGGCTTTTGCCGCCCTTGCTGCCGCCGATGGCGCATGTGCCGCCACTGGAGCACGAAGCCCCCTGCCGGTTCCACGGCGCATACATGAGCAGCATGGCCATGCCGCACCAGTTGGTGAGGCCCGAAACGGTCAGCCCCGCGCCGACAAACAGCGCTCCAAGATAGAAGGCCCCATGGACAAAGAAGCCCATCAGCACAAAGAACAGGATAAGGAGTCCCGCCGCGAGGCGCACCTGCTTTTCCAGCGAAGGAACAGAACCACTGGTTGCGGCAGGGGCCGCGCCCACGGTGGCGAATCCTTCTTTCTGGCAGGCGTCCAGGCCGCCCTCAAGAAAACGGACATTGTTGAAGCCGGATTCGGCGAATTTTTCAGCGGCGGTTTTGGCGCGCGAGCCAGAGTGGCACAACGTGATAATGGGCGTATCGGCGAGCACGCCGTTGCGCAGGGCCGTATCGCGCGGGGCCAGGTCCAGCAGAGGAGCAAGGGCCGTTGGCATGGCCAGGCGTTTTTCAGCGTATTCCATAGGCGTGCGCACATCCACAATGAGCGTCTGTCGCAGGTCCATGCTGTGCAGCTCTTTTGCGGTGATGCTTTGAACAGTAGACATATCATCTCCTTTGACGATTATGCCGGGATGTATGTGGCGTGAAGGGGTTTCAGGATAAGGCAGAGAGGTTTTTCGAGGTAGTATCCTTTAGAGCATTTTCGCATTGAGAATATTCATTCTCAATGCTTCCAAGACGCTCGCTTCGGCGCATAACAGCACAAATAAATAGCGGTGCTGTCTTCATCCGTAGCGATGCTGTCCTGCCCCGTAAGGCGGTTCCCGCCAACGGTTCAGGCAAGCCCTGCGGGCAACGGCTGAAGCTGCGCTTACGTCTCTGCGGCGGGCGTCTGCTTTCGCATCCGCCAAGGCAATTTCAAAGTGAAATTGCTCTAAATATAGTGATATAGTTTGCACGGGATTGCAACAGCGGTACGGACTGTTCTTCATGTGAAGAAAATGGCGTACCGCAGTGGCGGCATGATTGTCCCATTTTACAATAAATAAATTGTAATATCGAGTTGTAAAGTATGATTTGAAGCGATACCGCTTTGAACCATTCGGCGAGCGCGGGAAGAGACATTGGGCTTCGGCCGTGCGGACAGCGGGAACGGCGCAGCGCCAGACAGGCAGCGCTGCGGGAGTTTGCGGGGAGCACGCGTACGTGCGCGAGGGCGGGCGAGACGGGGCGGCGGGGTCCGCGCCTCCAGGGGCAGTCTGTCTACGTGATCTGTGCGCGTTCACGCATGGCCATGCGCAGCCTGTCGGCCAGCATGCAGCAGCCGCACAAGAATACGGAAATGGCGGTGGCCGTGAACACGCCCCTGTAGCCAAAGCCCGCGTTGACCACCATGCCGCCAATGAGCGGGGCCAGCATGCCGCTGGCGTCAAAGGTCGCCATCATCACGTTGGAGTTGATGGAGCGCGTGGACGGCGTGGAACGATCGTACACGGCGGCGGCCAGCAGCGGGTAGAGCAGCCCGAGACCAAGGCCGTACAGGCATGTGAGGGGCACAAAGGCCCACAGCGGCCCCCAGGCCAGCCCCAGCATGCAGAACGTCAGCACAAGGCTGCACAGGAGCGTCACCCGGTAGCGGGGCAGCGCGTCCAGCCTGTTGCTGCCCGCAAGGCGCACCAGAATGATGGTGATGGTGTACACGGAAAAGAACCATGCAGGGTGCGCGCCCGTGACCGCACACAGGCCCTTGATGAAAAATATGGCCAGGATGGTCATGATGCTGAAGGTCAGACAGGCCATATAGACGAAGAACAGGCCGGAATGGCTTACGGACTGCCACAGCGCCCGGCGGGAAACGCCGCCGCAGTCCTCGGAGGACATTTCGGGCGTTTTCAGGCGGGGGGCCAGGGGAATGAGCATGAGCAGCGAGGGCAGGCCCAGCAGGGCGGAAACGGCAAAAAGGCCCGACTCGCCGCCCAGGAGGGGCAGGAGCGGTTCCGCCGCAGCGGGTATGATGGAATAGGGCAGCAGCATGGTGAGCGAAAAGATGGCAAAGCCTCGGGCGCTTTGCCCCCTGGGGATGCAGCTTACCAGCACGGCCACGGTGCAGCTTGAAAAAACGGCCAGGGCAATGCCCTGCACAATGCGCAGTATCCAGATCAGGCCGATGACGTGCGGGCCGCCCACATGCGCATAAGCCAGCATGACGCAGCTTGACACGAGGATGGAAAGGGTCATGGCCATGAGCTTGCCGCGCCGCAGCAGAAACACGCTGGCCAGCGGGCGGAACAGCAATACCATGGCAAACATTGACGACAACAGCACGCCGCGCCAGTTGGGGCTGATGGTCATGGCCTCGAGCCACTGCTCAAAGCAGTAGAAAACGGCGATAAAGCTGTTGCAGAACATGGTCATGCAAAACAGCAGAATAAAATCACGGCTCAAAAGCGTTTGCGGCGGCTCCGGGGATACGGGGCGGCACTCGGGCGGCAGGGGCGAAGCGGCAACGGACGGCATGGGGCCTCAACGGGTTTATGTCGCGACCGCCGCAGCCACAGGCTGTTGGCGGCTGCTTCGGGTGAAGCTGCGACGAGACCAGATTACCTTTGAAATGTTTTACATTTCAAATTGTCATTCTGCCGAAACATGCGATTTGCGGTAGAATCTGCTCTAATGATACTCGCCCTTGAGAAATTTATCGGCGCAGACGGCAACAGCCGTCTCATCCACCATCAACATGTCCATCTGGCGAGTCATGATAAGCAAACGCCCCAACTGATCCAGCCGGGAACACAGTTCGGGCTTGGGATACTTCTGGTAGCGTGCGCGTATCCTATCACCCGTAAGCTCAACGGTAAAGCCGAGTTCTTTGAGTATCAGGCCGATACAGCGAACCCTGCGCACCCTTTGTTCATCGCTGGCCGCTCCGCCCGCAAACTCGAAGCGTATGTAGTTTTTGCTCAGGGAGTCGCCGCACCATGTGTCCAGAATGGCGTAATGGTAGCCCACACGGGAGGAAAAATTCAGATATCGGTCGGAAACAATGGCGTAACTGCGCTGGCCAAAGCGTGAACAGCCTTCCTGATTGCCGCCGATAACGCTTTGCCCCATGACGGACAAAAAGCCTCGCATGTTTACGGGGCGTGGGCCGCGCGCCTGCACAGCGGGATTGAGCATGCCGTCAAGGACATGCCTGAAGGGCACGCTGGTCACATCGTCAGGGTGTACGCGGCGCGATTCCGGGTTGCGCAGCCCGCCGCCGAGATCGATGACATACAGGTCCAGTGGTATGGAACTCACAAGCTCGCTGGCTACACCCGCGCTGTTGTCGGTGACGCTGTCGGATATCTTGAACATCTCGGAATAGCTCATTTCATGAGCATAGCGCATGATGTCGTGCAGCGAGGTGCAGTGCCTGGGGGTAAAGGTATCGGCTCTGGGGTCCACCAGATGCAGGGGCAGAATATAGGGAGTAATGCGGCGCAACAGCATAAGGGCGGGGCTGTCGGCCCTGACTTGTGGGCGGGTAAGCCGCAGTTCCAGCAGTTCCGGCACTTCGCCGTCAAATATGCGGCCCATGAGGGCGTCAACCGTTACGATCTGGCCAGCGGCAAGCACGCCGGTGACGCCGGGGATGTTCATGAGCGTGGGCACGCCGAATTCCCGGCATATGGACGCCATGTGCCCCGTGAGGCTGCCTGTCTGGGCAATGATGGCCGAGGCCCGGCGCATGACCGACATGGCGCTGGGCGAGGAGTGATCCATAAGCATCACGGCGCCTTCAGGAAAATGCGTAATGTCCTCGCCGTCGCCCACAAATACCACGGGGCCGCAGCCCACGCCCCTGGCCGCCACATCCGCTCCTGAAAGCAGGGGCCGCAGATGCCCCAAAATGGGGGCCGTCTTTTCTTCCGCCATGCTGTCGAGCCCCATGGGGCGCGTTTGCAGCAGCACAATCTGGTCGTCCTCGTCCACGGCCCATTCCATATCCTGCGGATACTGGTAATGGCGTTCCAGCTCCATAACCATGTCCGCAAGCCGACGCACCTGGTCGTCGCTGAGGCACGGCACGTCCTGCAGGTCTTCCGGCACGGGCGTGAGTTCGCTTTCCACCCCGGCTTCGGTTCGCACCAGCCGCAGCCGCACGGCCTTGTGCGCGATGGCGGCCTTGGTGATCTTGCCCGTGGCCCGCGACACAAGCCACTGGTCGGGCGTGCCGGAGCCGTCCACCACCATTTCGCCCAATCCCCACAGGCCGTTGATGACAATGCTGTTGGAGCGCAGGTCCACGGGGTGGCGCGAAAAAGCCACCCCGGCTGCGCGTGAACGCACCATCTCGAGACAGCACAGGCCCATGCCCGTGGCGTCCAGGGCATAGCCGTGCTCGGAGCGATAGGCCAGGGCACGGGGAGAAAACAGGCTGGCCACCACAGACTTGAAGGCGGGTATCAGTTCATGGCGGGTAACGCCAAGCAGACTGCGGTATTGCCCGGCAAAGGATTGCACCCCGTCTTCGGCTATGGCGCTCGAGCGCAGGGCCGCGACCATCTGTGGAGCGTCGCCGTAGGCCATGTCCCAGGCCTTGAGCAGGGCCTCCTCGACCTCCTGCGGCACAGGCGCTTCACAAATGATCTGTTCCACCTGACGGGCAATGGCGTTGATGCTTTCCGGTTTTTCCGGGTCTATGGAGCGCAGCAGGGAATATATGCTCTTGAAAAGCCCGGGAGTGCGCAAAAGAAAAATGCTCCCGGCCCTGATGGTGATGGCGAATCCGCGCGGTACCGGCATATCCAGCATGTTGCGCAGTTCGCCCAGGTTGGCGTTTTTGCCGCCCACGCTGTAGGCCATGCTGGCGTCTACTTCAGTGAGATCAAGGGTGAGGGTGGGCACATCGCCGCTGGCGCGCTGGTCCAGCTCTTTTTCAATGCGCCTGGCAATGTTTTGCAAGGCGGCATGCAAGTCCTGATGCCGTTGATTGGAAATGTCATTGAGCGTGGTCGCCATGCGGTCGCAGCGAAAGATGGCCCGTCGGGCCTCCTTGCGCACCTGGCTGGTTTCCATATGGCGCTCGCCCTGCTGCGTGGCGTTGAGGCCGGCCAGAATGCCAGCAAGATCGGCGTTGGCCTGCAGCAATTCCTTGAACGAGGCGTACCGCCGGTGAAAGGCGACCATGGCCTGCTCGCGCGTGATGCGCGGCTTGCGGCCAAAAAGTTTTTGCAGCTTGCTGACCACGAAAACACCCTTGGTATGCTGTTTGAGGCGTTGTATCAGCCTTCGGAAAGAGATGCGCCCACAACCACATAACGCTGTGCCGGGCCGCGGCCTTCCTTGCGCACAAGGCCCATCTGCACGAAGAGTTGCAGATCGTACTGCGCCGTACGCATGGAAATGTCCTTGCCCAGCATCTGCTGATATTCCTGGCGGCTTATGCTGCCCATGGCCACAAGGCGCGGCCACATCTCCGTCTGGCGGGAGTTGAGGCGGGCCATGGCCGTGTTCGTCATGCCGCCTGCGGCCTCAGCGGTGTTCGCGCTCATGCCCGAGGCCGATGCAAACGCTGATTCCTGACCGGGAGCGCGCTCAAAGCCAGGGGCGTACTGCGGCGTCTGGCGTGGCGGGCTGGCGGACGCGGTGAAGCCCGATATGGGCGCCGCAGAGCCAGACATGGAAGAAAAAGTCTGCCCTGTGGTCTGGTTTTCTGTGGCATCCGCAGGGGCCATGGCGGCTGTCCCATTGGACGACTGCGGGTCGCCCCTGGTTGCAGCGCCGTTGCCGTCGCTCTCCGCGCCATCGTCAATCCGGCCTTGCAGACCGTCGCGGCCGTCCTGCATCTGCGGGTCAGCCATATGGGCGGCCGTCTGCTTTCCGTGGACGTCAGCGGTCTTGCCCCCATTGGACAGGGTCATGGACCCCAACTGGATATTTTCGGCATAAAGGATGTTTTCTTCGCAGAACGTCAGGGCGCGGGTCAGCGTATTTTTCAGTTCGCGCACATTGCCGGGCCAGGAGTAGGCCACGAGTTTGGCCAGCGCGCCCCTGCTTAGTTGCGGCATCTGCGCCGCCTGGGCCATCCTCGCCCCCTTGGTCATGCGGGACGGCGTCGCGGGCAAAGAATCGTTGCTTTCGGCATCGGCGTCGTTTGCCGTATCCATCTCTTCCGCCTTGGCTCTGGCCTTTACGGCTTCTGTGAGAAAATACACGGTCAGCTCAGGAATGTCGCTCTTTCGCTCCCGCAGGGGAGGCGTGTGGATGGTAATGACGGCAAGGCGGTAATACAGGTCTTCGCGGAAGGAACCCTCGCGCGCGTCTTCAAGCAGGGAGGCGTTGGTGGCGGCGATGATGCGCGTGTCAAAGGGAACCTCCTGGTCGCTGCCAAGGGGGCGTATGCGCCGGGTGGACAGTGCGCGGAGCAGCGCCTGCTGCACCTTGGGCGCGGCGTTGCCCACTTCGTCCAGCATGAGGGTGCCGCCTTCCGCCGCCAGAAACGCGCCTTTTCTGGCTTGCCGGGCCTCGGTGAAGGCTCCTTTCACGTGGCCGAACAGGGTGTCCATAAGCAGGTTTTCATCCAGCGCGCCGCAGTTGATGGTGATGAACGGGCCGGAGGCCCGCGAACTCAGGCGGTGTATGGCTTCGGACACCAGTTCCTTTCCTGTGCCGGTTTCACCGATGACAAGCACGTCGGCCAGAACCTGAGAGGCTTTGCGCACCTGATCATACAGGATCTGCATGGCGGGTGACGTTCCCACAAGACCGCTGGCGGGCAGGTCTTCGGGGTGGGGCAGGTCGGGCGTGGGTTCGCGCTGCCATTGGGCGTCCTGCAGGGCCTCGTGGCTGAGGCGCTGTATCCTGGCCTGGCGCAGGCGTCCCAGCAGGGCGTTGATGTCCGTCTTCACGCCCTCCAGTTCTCTGGGCAGGGGCGGCAGGTCAAGGTCGTCGGAAACCCCCGTGATGTTGCTCTTGTGCAGCGCCCACCCCAGGGTGTTGAGCGATTTGCTCATCTGGCGCGCCAGCCACCACAGGCTCAGCGTCAAAAGCAGCATGCCCCCAAGAAAACTGACGGCGTATGTGCCCATGACCTGCATGCCGGTGCGGGTGGTCGTAAAGCTGGTATCCAGAACGGCCAGGCCGCCGAGCACAATGGGCGCGCCGCCAGAGCCGGGCGTAAAGCTTATGGGCACGTAGCTGACCCGCTCCACCCGCATCTGACCGTTGCTCCATACGGTGCTGCTCTCTGTCATGGGCAGCTGGCTGGCCTGCCCCGCCTGAACGTCGGCAACCATGCTCCAGTAATTGATATGTTCCGGACTTGGTCGAAAAGCCATGCTGAAGCCGGGACGCCCGTAGTCTCCCCAAAATCCCGCCCGCACGGCGTCGTTGGCCAGGCTTTTGCCCGCCAGAGCCGCGTCGGGCGTTTCGGACTGAAACAGCATCCAGCCGTCCCTGTCGAAAAACAGGCTGCGCACGCGGGTTTCGGCTCCTGACGCGGCTATGGGGGCCTCGGGAGATGAATAGCGCGAGACGATGTCCCGCAGGTCCTTCATATCAAGGGACAACAGCAGGTAGCCTTTGAAGTTGCCCTCGCGGTCCTGCACGGCCGTAAAAAAGCGCAGCACATGAAGGGACAGGCTTTGCAGGGATTTGTTGACCGGCACCATTGAGTACACGGCCTCCATGGGTTGCCCCACATTGACATAGCCCGGCTGCTGTTCGCCGCTGAGGTTGTGAAACGGGCTTGAGGGGCTGTCCAGCGCCACATGCATGGGCACATTGATGACCTGCCCCTCGTGGTTGAGCAGAAGATAGCGGTTTTCGGGGGCAAGGCCCACGTAGGCCACCTCGCGGTAATGCAGACCGTTGGCTCTCGCGCGGAACTCCAGCCTGCTTTTCATGTCAGCCGGCTCCATAGATCCGGCGGCCAGAATAAGGAGCTGGTTGCGTGTTTCTGCCAGCGCGTGCTCAAGGGCCAGCCTCATGCCCTGGGCCTGAAGCTGCGCGTTGCGCGCTATTGCGCGATTGACGATGTTTTCGATGCTGCTGCCGGTGGCGACAAAGATAAGAAGCAGGACCACGGCCAGCAGGGGGAGGCCCAGTATGAGCATGCGGCTGACAAGGCTGCGGTTCATCAAAAAGGAGGTGATATCCAACGTGCTGCCGCCGGGAAGCGTTCTGTAGAAGCGCATCAGGGAGCCCCCTTTTGTGGTTGCGCAAAAAAGCGCAATCTTTGTGGCGACTATAGGGCAGTTGCGAAAAAGTGGCAAGATATTTCGTGCAAACGGAGGAAAAAACGGCCAATTACGCCAAATATCATGCAATGGCACGGGTATTGCTAACTTTTTCACATTCACTGCGTGACAGTCGGTGTGGCCCGGTGTGGGAACAGCCGAAGAGAGTCCAAGGGAACGCAAACAGAGTGGAGGGTTTTATGAAAAAGATGCGCAAGCTCATGACGTGGCTGGCAGGCTGCGCGCTCATGCTTGCCGCCATGCCTGGCCTGGCCCTGGCAGCTGGCGGCAAGGCATCGTCGGTGGTTATTGTGGCCGATACGCGCAAGCTGGACGGCATCCTGTACTGGTGGGCCGAAATGTACAATGAAAGCCATCTGTTTTTCGCCATCCTGACCATGCTCATCATTCCCATCGTGGGGTGCATTCTGGGTTGGCTGGCCGACATCGTCATGACGCACATCGGCATTGACCTCAAGCACCGCGAACTGGCCGAAAAGTAAGGGGGCACAATATGGAATGGCTGTATATTTTGATGCCCATTTCCGGCGTGAATATTTTTTGGCCGGGACTGATCATTCTTGGATTCGGCGTGGGTATTATCGGCGGCTTCTTCGGTCTGGGCGGCGCATGGATGGTGACCCCCGGTCTGAACATCCTGGGCTTCCCAATGGCTTTTGCCATCGGCACCGACGTTGCGCAGATGGCCGGTAAATCACTTATTTCGACCATGCGTCACGGCAAGTTCGGCAACGTTGACTATATGCTGGGCATCACCATGCTCATCGGTACGGTCATCGGCGTTGAAATCGGCGCGCAGATGGTCATGTGGCTTGAGCGCATAGGTTCGGTGGACAAGGTCGTTCGCTGGCTCTACGTGGTGCTGCTCATCTCCATTGCATGGCTGGTCTTCCACGACGCCGCCGTGCGCCGCCGTAAGGAGCGCGAGGCCAAGGCGCAGCACAAGGAACTGGACGCCACCGCCGTGGGTATAGACTGGGCTTCACGCCTTCAAGCTATCAGGATTCCTCCCGTTGTACACTACAAGCACGCCAACATCACCTGCTCTGCGTGGCTGCCCATCACGGTCAGCTTTTTCACGGGCTGGCTGGCCGGTATCCTCGGTATCGGCGGCGGTCTCATCCGTATGCCCGCTCTCGTCTATCTTGTGGGCTGCCCCACCCATCTGGCAGTGGGCACGGACCTCTTTGAAGTTGCCATTTCCGGCCTGTACGGCACGGCGTCCTACGCGTACAAGGGTCGCGTGGAGCTCCTGGCCGCCCTCATCATGCTGGCTGGGGCTGCCGTTGGAGCGCAGATAGGCGTGGTGGCCACCAAGTACGTCAAGGGTTACGGCATCCGTTTTGTCTTTGGTCTGGCCGTGCTCGGCTGCCTTATGTCAGTCGTGCTCAAGCTCCTTCAGGCTGAATTTCCGTCCTGGGGCTGGCTGCTTGGCCCTCTGGCCACAGTTGAAGTGCTTGGTTTCGTGAGCGCCATTTCCATCTACATCGCGGTGAAGATGGTGCAGGGCGCCAAGGCGGAATTGGCCGCCAAGAAGATGCGGGCAGCGAACAGCTAGGAGGAACACAGCCATGAAGATTCGTAGTTTGCTGCTTATAATGGTTCTTGGACTGACCACCTTTCTCGCCGCCTGCAACTTTGAAGGCGGAGTGGAGCAGGGCCGCTGTGTGGCCTTCAATCCCGAAGCCAAAACAATAACTATCATTGTTGACGTTACCCATGACCAGTTCAACCCCCATTACAGTGGCGGCGCGCACACGTACAAGTTGCCCGCATCCCCCGACGAAATGGGCCCCACTCCCGTAGTGGGCGGTCGTCTGATGATCGATCTGGCCAAGAACACAGTGCTCATTTATGACAACAACGCCAACGCTGTGCGTGAAATACCCGTGCAGTTCGTGGACGTGGAAAAGAACATCCAGCCCAAGCATCCCAAGGTGGCTGGCAAGACGTTCCCCATCGTGGACAAGGAACAGCAGACCGTTACGGTGTATTCCAGCCGTCTGAGCGCCCTGATCACCTTCAAGGTGCCTGCCAGCGAAATCGACCTGCCGGTCTATGCCTGGACGGCCGGCAACGAGATGCGCATCGCCTTCCGCACCAGCGCCAAGGATCAGGCCATCCGCATCATGAACGTAAGCAAGACCAACATCTTCAGCAAGTAAGCATATACAGCGTCACACTGCCGGGGCGGGCCATAAGCCTGCCCCGGCAAAAGCCTTTGGAGAGCAGAATGAACAGCTACAAGCAGCACCTGTATATCAGTGGCATCCGTATAACGGCCAATGCGCTCATGGTGGCGGCGGTCTTTGCGGCCATGTATCAATCGTCGCACAGCTTTAATTCTGCTGAACTGGTATTTTGCGTCTGGTTTTTTGGCATCACTATCCCCCTGTGGGCCGGCGCTTTCTGGCTGACGCGGCTGGTGCGGCGGCGTTTTCCCGCTGAAGGGGAGAGCATGGTGGAGTTGCCGCGCAAGGGGCTCAGTCTGGTCAGCTGGCGCGTGCTGGAGTCTTCGCGGCATTCCTTGACGGTGCAGCGCTCATGATTGCCGCCCCCACGTGCAGAGGATATGATGTGCCCATGCAGACCGTTCTTGACGCCAGCATCTGGGAATCCTGCCAGGACATCCGCCAGCGCCAGCACAAGCTGGGGATGGTCTGCGCGGTTTTTCTGGTTGTGGCCCTGCTGGGACTGGTGGACGGGCTTCAGGGGCTCATGCGGTCAGGGGCAACGACGCTTGAGCTTTTGCCGGGAAAAACAGCGGCGCTTTCAGGCCAGCTGACGATCAAAAATCCCGTGATGCGGGATATCGAAGTAAGTTTCACCCCGGCGGACGCCCCACTGAGGTTCAATCTGGAAGGGTTTTTTGCGGGCTACTGGTTTGGCAACGGCATGTGGCGCGGCGCGGTAACCGCCGAAAATCAGGCGGAACCCGGTGAATACCACATGCGGGTGGCCTTCAGGGGCGCTGCCGCCAGCACCTTTCAAAACTATACCGTGCTGGTGCATGCCGATGCCAATGATATGCGCGCCCAGTCCACGTCCTTTGTCCTGCGGTTGACCGGGGTCAATCCTTTTGTGCTGGCGGTGGGCTTTGTGGGCCTGGCGCTCCTGGTTGGCGTGGGCGTCTACCGGCAGGGCAGCAGGCTCATACGTATGCTGGTACGCATGGGCTGCGGCGAGGTTGTGCGCGTGCAGGAAGAAAAGGACGGCGTGCGTTTGTGGTGCCTCCTTTACGGCTCACGGCCGCCGTATGAGGGCACCGTCTGCGCTGTCATCACCGCCGAAGGCGGGGTGCTGGCCCATGCCCGCGCAGGCACGGCGGCCAAGGGGCTTCTGCAGCTTTTCATCTCGCGGCGAGCCCCCGAAAAAAATGAATCCGGCCCTGTGCACAATGAATCCGGCCCTGTGCAAAAAGAAAAATATTTCGCCGTGCGGCCTGGCTGCCTTGTCTGCCTGCGACCTCCGTGTCCGCAGTCTCCTCCGGCCCCTACAAGCTGAGCCAACCGGCGTTGAGCGGCATGCACATACGCGCCTTTGTGCATGCCGCATTTACCATCTCCTGTCCGCCCTGGAGAGGCTGTTCCTGCGAGGGAGCGCCGCCAGGGCGGTTTTTTTGCGCTTTTGCCGGTAAAGCCCGTCGCAAACCCGAAGCCCTGCCCCTTCCCGCTCTTGCCGCCCGAGCGGGCATGCGTTAATATTTGTGGGTTATATGCCCATTGCGGGCGCAAAACCAAGGCGGATTTCATGCTACAACAGTGCCCTTGCGGCAGCGGACGGTCTTTGGACCAGTGCTGTGCCCCCCATATGGATGGGTCGGTCTGGCCCAACGATGCCGAAACACTTATGCGTTCACGGTATTCGGCCTATGTATTGGGCCGTTATCAATGGCTTGTGGACAGCACGCACCCGGACTACCGGGATGACATTTCTGTGCAAAAGCTGACGGAACAGGCCAAGGATGTCCACTGGCTGCGCCTGGATATCGGGCGGGTGGAAGACGGCGTGCCCGCAGGGCGAAACGGCGAACTTTTCGATGTGGTGGAATTTCACGCCTACTACGAAATGGACGGCGTACCCCGGCAGCTTGGCGAACGCAGTTTCTTTGCCCGGCACGAAGACAAGATTTATTATGTGGACGGCGTCGGCCTGCGGCCGGAAGCCTACCGCAGGCCGGAGGTCAAGGTCGGGCGTAATGATCCCTGCCCCTGCGGCAGCGGCAAAAAATACAAAAAATGCTGTGGAGCCGAAAAAGCTTGAACCAGCGAAGCACAGATACGTCTGCCCGGAGCGGCGGCAAAAGCGGGCCGCTGACGGCCATCCGCCAGTTCTGTCTTGAATGCCAGGGCGCATCGGGCAGGGCTGTGCGCGCCTGCGCGGACAGGCACTGCCCCCTTTGGGAATGGCGTCTTGCATCCTTGCCTGACGAGCCCTGCCCCGCGCCCGAGGCGGAGGCGGGGCTTCAGGCTTTGCGCGCCATCCGGCGGCAGTGCATGCTGTGCGCTGGCGACAGGGAAGAAGTGCGCGCCTGCGCCACCCGTGAGGCCTGCGCGCTGTGGCGTTACCGTTTCGGCGTGCGCCCCCAGACCTACAAGCTGGTACGCCGCCGTTTTTTTGCCCCCAAGCCGCTGAGTCTGCTGTGAAACGCGCTCCGCACGCGGGCTGCGGACAAACTGGCTACGCCCAGGTGGATTGCGGTCAGCAATCGTGCGCTGGCCGTGGTGCAGACGCGGGCTGCGCCAGGCAAATACAAGCCGCGCCGCTCTTTTTCAGGGCGCCAGCCCACGGAGCCGACAAAACAGTTGAGTTATGAAATTGCTTTAAGGAAACGCTGATTTATTCCGTTTGGCGGCGTTGCTTCACTTTTTTTGAAACAGTCGAGGACGGAAGAGTCCACTCCTGCTTCAAAAAAAGAGCGCACCTTGCCAAACGAAACAACTGCGCGTTTCCAACAGGCTCTTTAATCAGTGTTTTCTTAAACCTTGGGCTGTTATAACCACAGGCAAATGGTATAAGGGAGAAGCCTATGTCTCATTATCTTGAATGGTCACGGGCCTACAGCCACAGGCTGAACGCGGCGGACGCCGCCCCCCTTCGGGCCAGGGCCGCCGAACTGGGCGTCCGCTTGGAGCGTGAGCTGGCTCAGGGCACCCTGCCTTTTCTTTCAATGCCGTACAGGGCGACGCTTGAGCGGGATCTGCCGCCGGTTCTTGAAAAGGTGCGCACCCGCAAACACATGGTTGTTCTGGGCATAGGCGGTTCGGCTCTGGGCGCGCGGGCACTGCAAAAAGCCTTTGCGCCGGGGCAGGACAGGCCGGGACATGACGGCCCGTGCCTGTGGATTGCCGACAACGTGTGCGCTGAAGAATTTGAAGCCCTGCTTGGCAGTCTTGACGCGGCGGACACGTCCGTGGTCTGCATCAGCAAGTCTGGCGGCACCATTGAAACTCTGGCCCAGTATTTTCTTGTGCGCCAGTGGCTTCAGGACGCTCTGGGCCAGGGCTGGCATGACCACATGGTGGTGGTTACCGACGCCACATCCGGCTATCTGCGGCAGGAGGCCACCCAGCACGGTCTGGCTTCGCTGGAAGTTCCGGACTATCTGGGCGGGCGCTATTCGGTGCTTTCCGCCGTGGGGCTGCTGCCCGCTGGATTTCTGGGCATTGACTGGCAGGCCCTCCTGGACGGCGCGGCCAGTGTGGCCCGTCATCTGGTGGAAAACCCGCGCGCCCTGGGGCAGCACCCGTCCTTTGCGCTTGCCTGCTGGGCCAGGGCGCTGGAACTGCAGGAATACAGCCAGCTCATCCTGTTCTGCTACGTGCCGCAATGGGCGGCCCTTGGCCCGTGGTTTGCGCAACTGTGGGCCGAAAGTCTGGGCAAGGACGGCCAGGGCATTCTGCCAGTGGCTGCCACTGGGGTTACGGATCAGCATTCGGTCAACCAGATGTTTTTGAGCGGCCCGCGCAACAAGGGCTGCATCTTTTTGACCAGCCGGGGGCAGGCTGCGGGCCGCGTCTTTGGTCAGGATCTGCCGCAGGAATGGGCCTGGCTGCGGGGCAAGCCCCTGGGCGCGCTGCTTGAGGCCGAGGCCCTGGGCACGCGCATGGCCCTTTGCATGAATGCGGTGCCGCTGGTGCACATTGATATGGACGGCACGGGCCCCAGGGCCGCCGGGGCCTTTATGCTGCTCATGGAGGCGGCGACCCTGTTTACTGGCTGGCTTATGGACGTGAACCCTCTGGATCAGCCTGCGGTGGAACTGGGCAAGCGCCTGGCCAACGCCCGTCTGGGCGCGCCCGGCTATGCGGCCGAGCATGCGGATCTGGATACTTTTATGGCCGTGCCCACGCAAGAGCAGGCATTTTAAGGAAAGCAGATGTTCTTCAAAAAAAAGCGGAGCGCAACGAACAGTGATTCGGGCTGCGCGCCGCGCGGCCCGCAGGCTGAAGACGGCGCACAGACGTATGCGGGCGGCGTTCAGGACTGGAGCCCGAGCAATCCTTGCGGGCCTGTTCCCACTGCACAGGGCGACGCTGACGGCGGCCTGCCGCTGAGCTACGCCCGTCCTTTGTCGTGGCTTTCACTGGTGGTCATTTTGCTCACCAGTCTGGGGCTTTCTTTCTTTATCTCCAATTCGGCGCGCGAAACGCTGCTGACCCGGCAGGAAGGCTTTGCCCGCCTGCTGGTGGAAAACCTCAACAGCCAGATATTCCGGCGTTTCGCCCTGCCGACGCTGATGGGCTACGGGCGCATCGCCCTGCGCCAGCCCGCCCAGTACGAAAGACTTGACCAGGTCGTGCAGTCCGTTCTTCAAGGGCTGCCGGTGGAGCGTCTGCGCATTTACGACTTTTCCCGGCTGGTGGCCTATTCCACCCACAAGGAAGAAGTGGGCCGGGCCGGACTTTCCCCCGACAATCTCGAAGACATACTGTACGGCGGAGCGCCTTCGTCTGAAATAGTCTCAACCATACCCGCTTGGCAGGCCCCTTTCAGGTTGCCGCTGGAGGAGGGCACCTTTGTTCTGCGCGTGCTCTATCCCCTGAAAGGCGAACCCCTGCAGCCAGGACTGGAGGCTCCCATCATGGGCGCTCTGGAACTCACGCAGGATATTACGGGCGACTATGAACAGGTGCTGACCTTTCAGGGCATCATTGTGGTCATGTGCCTCATGTCTTCCGTGGTGCTTTTCGGCCTGCTGCTCATGCTTATCCACCGTTCGGAGCGCGTACTGGCCGAGCGCATGCAAAAAAACCGGCAGCTTGAAAAACAGTTGCACAGCAACGAGCGTTTTGTGAGCATGGGGCGCGTCATCGCCAGCATTGCCCACGAAATACGCAATCCCCTCGGTATCATCCGCTCCAGCGCCGAATTGCTGCAACGCCGCACAGACAAGGCCGATGCAAGCACGCGGCGTATTCTGGGCGCGATTTTTGACGAATCTGTGCGCCTGTCGCAGACGGTAAACGATTTTCTGGACTACGCCCGTCCCCGTCAACCCAAGCAGGATCTCGTTGATGTGAGCCTTGTGCTGGATCAGCTGCTGGCTTTTCTTGAAGGAGACATGGCCCGGCGCGGCGTGGCTGTGGAGCGTGAGACTGAAGAATCGCTCTTTGTACACGGCGACAAGGATTTGCTGTACCGCGCATTTTACAATATCCTGGTTAACGGACAACAGGCGATGGACGGGCCGGGCATCCTGCGCATCAGCGCCAACCACGACGGCGACGGCCATGTGCGGCTGGAATTTCTTGATTCCGGGCCGGGCTTTGACGCAGCCATAGTGGGCAACCTGCTGGATCCCTTCTTTACGACCAAAGACGGGGGCACAGGCTTGGGCCTGCCCATTGTACAGTCCATTATCACCAGCCACGGCGGCGAGATCCAGCTGGAAAACGGCCCGGAAGGCGGCGCTCTTGTACGTGTGCTGCTGCCCGAGGCTCATACCGGGGCACAGGAATAGTCTTATGAGCGAAAAAGCGCATATTCTTATTATCGACGACGAAAAAAACTATCTGCTTGTTCTGCAGACCCTGCTGGAAGACGAAGGATACGTAGTCACCGCCATCAGCGACCCCGAAACCGCCCTGGCCTTTCTTGAAGAAAGCGAGGTGGATGTGGTGGTGACGGATATGAAGATGCCCAAGGTCACCGGGCGTGAGGTGCTTGAAAGAGTAAAGAAACGCTGGCCCTATATTCCGGTGCTCATCATGACGGCCTTTGGGTCCATCGAAAGCGCTGTGGACGTGATGAAGTACGGGGCATTCGACTATATTACCAAGCCTTTTTCCAACGACGAGCTTTTGCTTTCCATCCATAACGCCGTGGAACTCGCCCGTGCTCACAGGCAGTACCGCCTCTTGCAGGAAGTTATGGAAGACCGCTACGGCGTGCACAAGATCGTGGGGCGCAGCCGCGCCATACGCGACGTGCTTGTCATGGTTGAGCGGGCCGCGCCCAGCCGCTCCACGGTGCTCATCACCGGCGAATCGGGCACCGGCAAGGAACTTGTGGCGCGTGCCATACACTATACAAGCCCCCGCAAGGACAATCCCTTCGTGTCCGTCAACTGCATGGCCCTCAACCCCGGCGTGCTGGAAAGCGAGCTTTTCGGGCACGAAAAAGGCTCCTTCACCGGCGCTGTGGCCATGCGGCGCGGCCGCTTTGAACAGGCCGACGGGGGCACGCTTTTTCTGGACGAAATAGCCGAACTCACGCCCGACCTTCAGGTCAAGCTTTTGCGTGTGCTTCAGGAACGGCGGTTCGAGCGCGTGGGCGGCGGCGAAGAAATTGAGGTGGACATCCGCGTGGTGGCAGCCACAAACAAGGATCTTGCCGCCCTGGTGGAAAAGGGCGCGTTTCGTGATGACCTGTATTACAGGCTCAACGTTGTGCAGGTTCCCCTGCCGCCCCTGCGCGAGCGCCGCGAGGACATCCCGCTGCTGGTGGCCCACTTTGTGGAAAAAGTCTGCACCGATAACAGCATGCCCCCCAAAACCTTCAGCACCGAGGCCCTCAATTACCTGACGGGCTACGAGTGGCCGGGCAATATCCGGCAGCTTGAAAATGTGGTGGAGAGCTGTCTTGTGCTGGTGCCCGGTTCGGTCATCAATGTGGACAATCTGCCCGCAGAGATTCGCGATGAAGAATCGCAGTTCAAAAGCGCCGTAGACCTTCTGCCCGTGCAGCTCGACCTTGCCGACACCCTGGAAAAAATCGAAGCCGCCCTCATACGCAGGGCGCTGGTGCGGGCTGATCTCGTTCAGGTCAAAGCTGCGGAATATCTTGGTATTTCAAAAAGCTTGCTGCAATATAAGCTGAAAAAGTACGCCATAACAGGGCATTAGGATATTTTTAAAACGCTTTGTGGGGGAGGGACCCTCCTTAAAACTTTTTTTGGGTTTTTGTTGTGCGATGACGCGAACAGGCCTGCCTTCTGTGGAAGACGGGCCTGTTCGCGTGTGGGCGTGGTAAAAGCGCCCATAAGTAATGGCGTGACGACTTGTGATCAGGAAACACGCTACTGAAGAAATTTATATAGAATTATATTCTCAAAGATGCCCCGCTATTGAGGCTGAACAAGGATGGCATGACCTGCTGCAGTTGCTGGCGGAGGGGCCAGTGGTATCCTTATTTAACTTGTCAAATCTGATTTTTTACGTAAGGATACCACCAATACATATATTTCGGTCAGGACTGCGCCATTGGAACGTGGCTTTGGGAGCGCTTGTGCCGGGTGGCAACCGCCCAAGATTGCTGATTGATTGAACAGCTAGAGCATGTTTACTTTGAAACGGCTCTGGCGACCACGCGAGCAGCCGCCAGCAGCGAAGGCATAAGCACAGCTTCAGCTTTTGCAAAAATGTCGCCGTGTGCCTGAGCCTGTCTGCAAGCGGCCTCAGGTCTGGGAATGACAGGACGCCCAGTTTTCTGTCCGGCGGCTGCCCTTGGCAGCCGCCGGAATTGCAGAACGTCTGCGCGGTCAGGCCCGATGCATCAGCCTTTGCGGTTGGCCAGGCGCTTTTTGAGGTTTTGGGCCACAACTTCCGGGTCCATCGGCTTGCGGGCGATGCCGCTTTCCATGGCAGCCTTGGCGGTGGCAGCGGCCACTCGCGGCGCTACTTCGGGGTTGAGCGTGGAGGGGATGATAAATTCCTGGTTCAGCTCTTCCGGCTTGACCAGATCGGCTATGGCATAGGCCGCCGCGATCTTCATGGCATCGTTGATATCCGTGGCGGCCACGTCCAGAGCTCCCCGGAAGATGCCGGGGAAGGCCAGCACGTTGTTGATCTGGTTGGGGCAATCGGAACGGCCCGTGGCAATCACTTTGGCCCCGGCGTCCCTGGCGCGCTGCAGCGGCCAGATTTCAGGTATGGGGTTGGCCTGCGCGAAGACGATGGGGTCTTTGGCCATGCTGCGTATCATGTCTTCAGTAAGGGTGTCCGGTGCGGACACGCCGATGAAGACGTCCGCGCCCTTGATGGCGTCGGCTAGGCCGCCCTTGATTTTTTGGGGATTGGTGCGGCGGGCGATGTCTTCCTTGTAGGAATTCATGCCCTCGGGGCGGCCTTCCCAGATGGGGCCGCGCGAGTCGCACATGATGACGTTTTTCAGGCCAAGCGCCATGAGCAGCTTGATGATGGCAATGCCCGCTGCCCCTGCGCCGCTGGTGACGACGGTGATGTCTTCCAGTTTCTTGTTCACGATCTTGAGCGCGCTGATAAGCCCGGCCAAGGTGACAACGGCTGTGCCGTGCTGGTCATCGTGAAAGATGGGGCCTTTGAAGATGCCGTTCTTTTTCAGGCTGTCTTCAATGACAAAGCACTCGGGAGCCTTGATATCCTCAAGGTTCACGCCGCCGAAGGTGGGCGACATGAGTTCCACCAGTTCAACGATTTTCGCGGTATCCTTGGTGTTGACGCAAACGGGGAAGGCATCCACATCGCCAAAGGTTTTGAAGAGCAGGGATTTGCCCTCCATAACCGGCATGGCGGCGGCAGGGCCGATGTCCCCCAGGCCCAGCACTGCTGTGCCGTTGGAAACCACGCAGACAAAGTTGGAGTGGTTTGTGTAGACATCAAGCGTTTCGGGCTGACGGAAGATTTCCATGCAGGGCTCGGCAACGCCGGGGGAATAGGCCAGGGTAAGGTCATCGGCGTCATTCACGGGCACTTTGACGCGCACCTCTATCTTGCCCTGATACTCCTTGTGCATGGCCAGGGCTTCATCCCGCAGATTCTTGATACGAGACATGATACACTCCTTGACTGACGTGTTTCTGCCTGGGGGGTCGAAATAAACGGCCTCGCGGGCGGTTAGAGCAATTTCACTTTGAAATTGCTCTGGCGGATGCGGAAGCAGACGCCCGCCGCAGAGGTGTAAGCGCAGTTTATCTGCGCGGTTAAGCACCAAAGCGAGCGTATCTTAAACTTTGAGAATGTACATTCTCAAAGTTAATCTGCTCTAAGACGAAAAAAAACGGCAAGGAGCGCTGGACGCCATAAACCCTTGCAGTGCCGTAGGTATACAGGAAGATCCGTGGCAAGCAAACAGCTTCTTTGCCCCAATATTGGCAAGCAGGGGAGCCCTGATCCTGTGATACCAGTTGTTTTTCGAAAACCCGCATGGCAAGGTTATCCATGCCATGGTTTATTTACTGTATAAAGGAGATAGAGAGCGCCATGACGACCACCAATGCGAATAATGGCAGTGCGGAACGGCTGCAGGGCAGAAGACGCAGCATCCAGCGTCCGCGCGTGCATGTGGAGGTGCTGTCCTGCCTGTTGGAAGATATACAATCTGGCGTATACCAGGTGGGGCAAAAGCTGCCTTCCGAACGTGAACTTATGGATGAATTCGGCGTTGGTCGGCCTGCCGTGCGCGAGGCGCTTTCAGCCCTGGCGCGCATGGGCCTTATAGAGGTGTCGCCCGGCATGCGCGCGCGGGTGTGTCGGCTTACGCTCAATCCCCTGCTGCGCGAAATGCGCGCCACCATGGAAATTTACTCCAGCACGAATGACGGCTGGCGGCAGATGCACGATCTGCGGCAGTTCTTTGAAACGGCGGTGGCGCGTCATGCGGCCCGGCATATGACAGACGAGCATCTGGGCGAACTTGAGCGCATACTGCAACGGCAGCGCGCTTTGCTGGACAATTCTGAAATACGGGAATTTGCCGAGGCGGACATTGATTTTCACCGCTATCTTGTCCACTGCGTCTCAAACAGTTTTCTGGATATCATTTCCAACGGGTTCTCGGGCTGGCTGATCACGCCTCTGTATGCCTCCATGCAGGTGCGCAAGCAGAGTGAACTGGCATACAAGGCCCATGTGCGGATTTACGAAGCGTTGCAGCAGCGTGACGCCGACGCTGCGGAAGAGGCCATGCGCGCCCACCTGGGAGAAATGCGCGGCATTTATCAGGTGGATGTCATGTCTGACACGGAAAAAAACCGCTAGCGCAGTTTGCGAATGCAATGAGTCAGCTGCCCTGCAAGGATTTTTCTGAAGATCCTTGCCACAAAATGCGGGCAGGCAGGCTTTTTGCCTGCCATAGGCGAGCAGTGCAGTGCTCAATGTCAAAAAAAGTAAAAGCCGCAACGGAGATTCCGTTGCGGCTTTTATAGGCCGGACACCCGGCAACGTCTGTTGCCGCTGCTTCCTTTCGGACCTGACGGAGTTGGCAGTGTTGCCGCCGCCCGGCCTGGCAAATGCTTTACCTGCAAAGATGTGGGCTGTCAATGCCCGGCCAGTGTCGTTCCCTTTGGCACGCAGCGCTGTTCTTTCGTTCTTTCGCCGGAGCAGCGACAACGCGATCCTGTTTTATCCTGCGGCCCCGATGCGGGTTTTTTCCCTCTCCAGAAGGCCGGGCAGGGCAGTGGCGTTGCTCAATATCCTGTCCATCATGCTGTCGCTCAGGCCGCCCATCTGCTGTATGCGCTGGCGTTCTTCCAGCGGGTCGTAAAGGGGCCAGTCCGTGCCGAAGAGTATCCTTTCCGGGGGGCAGGCCGCCAACAGCTTTTTGACCAGCATGGGAGTCGCAAAGGGCGTTGTGCTGGACGTGTCGAACCAGAGGTTGGGCCGCTCCCTGACCATAAGGGTTTTGAGCGCGTGCGCCCACATGCGGTAGCCGCCAAAATGCGCGGCAATGACCTGAAGCCGGGGGAAGGCGTCCAGAATGGCCGCAAGCTTGTAGGGGCAGGAGGGGTTTTTTTCAGGGGAGATTCTGTCGCCGATGTGCATCTCAAACACAAAGCGCCCTTGAGACGCCTCAAAGATGGGCAAAAGGCGCGGGTCGCTGAGCCAGAATCCCTGAAAATCAGGGTGCAGCTTTATGCCGCGTATGCCGGCCGCTTCCAGGCGGTCCAGCTCCGCTTCCCATTGCTCATACCCGGGGTGTACCGTGCCAAAAGCGATGACATGGTCGGGGTAGGCCCGTTGCAGGCTGATGGCGTAACTGTTTGCCGGAATGACCTGTGCGGGCGCTGTGGCGGCGCACAACACCACGCACCTGTCAATTCCGGCCTTGCGTTCGCGTTCCAGCAGGTTGTCTATAGTGCCATTGCCAGCGCAGGCAACGTCATAATGCCCGTTAAGGTGTTCCACGGCCTTGTGCGCAATCTTGGGATGAAAGGCGTGGGTATGGATGTCGATGTACATGGCTAGGCGTTGCTCACCCCGTTTACGACGTTGACGGGCGTGCCCGCGCTCCAGCGGCGGATGTTTTCCGCAGTGAGGTCAATGATGTTCTGCCGCGCCCTGGTAGTGGCCCAGGCGATATGCGGCGTAATAAGCGTATTGGGGGCCGTGAGCAGGGGGTTGTCCGCGCTGGGCGGTTCTTCGGAAAGAACGTCCGTGCCAAGTCCGCCCAACTGGCCGCTTTTGAGGGCTGCGGCGGCTGCGGCCTCGTCCACAAGCGGCCCACGGGACGTATTGAGCAGTATGGCGCCCTTGCGCATGTTGGCCAGGGTTTTCGCGTTGATAATGTGCTGCGTTTCCTTGGTCAGGGGGCAGTGCAGGGAAATGACGTTTGATGCGCAGAGGAGGTGCTCAAGCGTGGCAAAAGCAAAGGGGCTGTAAGTGGGCGGATCCTTGGGGACACGGCAGTAAGCAAGAACGCTCATGCCGAAAGCGTGCGCCAGTTCGCCCATGCGGCGGCCGATGGAGCCAAAACCGATAAGCCCCATGGTCAGCCCTTCAAGGCAGACGGGCGGGAGCTTCCAGTAGCACCATTGTTTTGATTTCAGCCAGTCGCCGTTTTTTACGCTCTCGGTGTGCAGGCTGGTGTGGCGGCACAGTTCCAGCAGCAAGGCCATGGCGTGCTGCGCAACGTCGCTCACGCCGTAGGCCACCACATTGCACACGGGTATGCCGCGCTGGGCCAGCGCGTCCACATCGATGATATTGTAACCGGTGGCCAGCACGCCCACCATACGCACGCCTTCAATGGCGGGCAGGTCTTCTTTGAGAAGCGGGGTCTTGTTGGTCAGCAGGACATCGGCGCCCTTGGAGCGTTCAGCCAGCTGTTCCCTGCTGGTAGACTCGTACACGGTTACATCGCCCAGGGCCTTGATGGGGCCCCAATCCACATCGCCGGGGTTGAGTACCCCACCGTCAAGAATGACAATCTTCATTGAAATATCCTCGCTTGCGCACAGTGTAGCCCGAGCCGGAAGCCTCCGCAAGTGCCCCGGGTCAGGGTGGCTTCTGTTGGCCGACAGTACGTGAGCAAGTCCGCCATAGAGCAACGTCACTTTGAAGTTGCTCTGGCGGTTGCGTGAGCAGCCGTCCGGCACGGCCTGTGCCCGCCGGAATGAAGTCCGTCTGGCGAAGTGCGCCTGGACTTGTGGCTGTCGATCACGCAGGCACAGATGATGTTTGCGCGATGTCAGCTTAAAGAGCCGCCAAGAAACGCGCAGTTATTTCGTTTGGCGGCGTTGCTTCACTTTTTTTGAAACAGTCAAGGACGGAAGAGTCCACTCCTGCTTCAAAAAAAGATCGCGCCTTGCCAAACGAAATAACTGCGCGTTTCATGAGCGCGAGCGCACCGAAGCATGTTTTATGGGGATGGCTGGAAGCAGAATACAAAGAAGGCCACCCTTGCGGATGGCCTTCAAGTTCGTCACACAGACCAGAGGTCTAGTGGGCGATCACGCGGAAGTCGTCGCGGCGGTTCTTGGCCCAAGCGGCTTCGTTGTTGCCCTGCACGGCGGGGTTTTCCTTGCCGTAGCTGATCATTTCAAGCTGGTTGGGGTTCACGCCAAGCATAACCAGGTATTCGTACGCAGCGCGGGCGCGGCGTTCGCCAAGGGCGAGGTTGTATTCCTGGGTGCCACGATCGTCGCAGTTGCCTTCGATGCGAACGCGGATGCTGGGGAACTGCTTCATCAGATCAGACTTCTGCTTCAGCATTTCTTTGTACTGGTTTTCAACGTTGAATTTGTCGAAAGCGAAGTACACGCGGCCATCAGTGATCTGCTGGACAGCAGCGCGCATTTCAGGGGTCATGCCACCATCGTCATAGCCGGGTTCGCCAGTGGTCTTTTTTGCACAACCAAAACCGGCGGCCAGAGCCATAACCAGAGCGAGAATAAGAGCGTAGCGTTTCATTGTGTCCTCCTGAACAGCTCATTCTCCAAGAAATTAATACCTTTCCTTTCTGCACACATAAGGGCGCATTGCCCTTGCATAACAGATGGTATCTGCACCGTAATTTTTGTCAAGAAGTGTGTTGGGTTTTCGGCCCACTTTCGTAAAATATTTTTTACCCGGTATGGCGTGAAATCGTTGAAAACCGGGTGAAAAATATTTTTATCCAATCAATCAACCGTAATAATTATTTTTGCACCCCAGGCATGCCCCAGCGGGGAAATGACGCATTTCCACCACCGGTGGGCACCCGTTTGGCGTCGCCGCCATGCCGTGTGATCAGGTAAACGCCGCGTCCGCCGCCGCGTGAGGACGCAAATGCGATAAAGTAGCTGTCCGCACAGAAGGCGGGCTGCTCGTCACTGCCGGGGCCAAAGGTCACCTGGCGCTCCATGCCCGTGAGCATGTCCTGCACAAAGATGCGGTGACCGTAATCCGTCATGCGGCTGTATACCACAAGGGTTCCGTCAGGCGAGAGGTTGGCTTCGGAATTGTAGGCGCCGTTTTTGCTCACCCGCGTAATGGAACCGCTGTTGAGGTCTTTGAGGAAGATCTGGGGACCGCCCAGCCGCGAGGAGGTAAAGGCCATCTTGGTGCCTGTGGCGTCAAAGGTCGGCGATACGTTGATGGAGTCGCCCTGCTCAAGCACTTTTTCTTTCTGGAAAACGTGGTTGAGCTGGAAGATAACGGGGTATTTGCCGTTGGAAAGAGCCACGGCCACCTTGTTGTCGGGCATGAACGCAGGCCCGATGACCACGTTGCCGGGGAAGCGGATACGCTGCACTTTGCCGGTGGCGCGGTCCCACACGCCCAGGGCGTGCGACTGGGGGTCGATCTGGGTAAAGACCACAAAGCGGCCATCAGGGGACCATGCCGGAGACATGGCCTCGCCGGGCATATTGGTGATCTGGCGCAGATCGCGGCCCGTGGGCTTGACCAGCCAGACGTTGGAGTCCATCTTGCCGTTTTTCTTGACGAAGGCCAGCGTGGAGCGGAAGAAGGAACCGTTGCCCGTCAGGGCCTCCAGCAGGTCGGCACAGAAGCGGTCCGCCACTTCGGGCAGATCGCGGGAGCTGACCTTGGGATATTCCTTGCCAAAAAGGCGGCCGCCGGTGTTGGTTTCAAAGGCGCGGATCTGCACAGGGCGGGTGCCGCTGTCGCCTTCAGGCCAGAATGTGGTCACCACAATGTCGGACCCGGCAAGCTGAAAGCGCTTGAAATCCAGTGCGGGCGGTTCGTAACCGGCCAGAACCGCGCCACCGAGCACGGCTTTGGGATCGGTCAGGCGCATGAAGGGCAAAAAGCTCAGGTTTTCCTGAACAATCTTTTGCAGGTCTGCGCCCATGCCCGTGGCCGGAGTCTGCGGGCCTTTGAGGGGCGCGGCCAGCGCCAGGTTGACGATGTTTTGGCCCGGACCATAAATGTCCACGCGCATGGCGGCCTGTGCCCCGCTTCCCAGGGCCAGCCAAAGCCCCAGAGCCAGGAGAAGAAGCAGTTTTTTCATGGCGTCAGCAGTCCTTGTTGCATCGGCGCGCTAACGGCGCACCAGAGTAAGAGTTATATCCAGCGTTGCGTCAAGCCCTTCGGGAAGCGGCGGTATGCTGCCAACCTTGCCGATGCCTTTGCGCACGAAGGAATCAAGCATTTTGTCGCCGCTTTTCTCAAGAAGGGCGGCATCCTCAATGGCCCCTGTTTTGGGGTTCACCTTCAGACGCACCGTAGGATAATAGGTACCGGGCGGGGTTTCAACCGGTATAATGATGGACCCGGCAAGCTGCCGTGTCACAGTGGAAAAATATTTGCCGTAACTTTTGCCGTATTTGTCCTGAGCTTTGTTTTCCGGGCCGTACAGCTGTTTTTCACCCGAAACAGGCTTGGAAATGGCCGGGGCCGGGGCTACGATGCGGCCTGTGGGCGCTACGACGCTGCCTGTGGCGGACGGCTTTGGCCCCGCATCGGCAACGGTCGGCAGGGGCGTTGGCGCGATGGTCAGGGGTGACGCCTGCGCAGCCGGGGCGCTTTTGGCCTCGCCTGCCGTATCCTTGCCCTGATCCTTGTTCTGGTCCTTTTTCGCCTGCGAGTTCCCCAGGCTTACCTTGGCCGGGGTGCTGTCCTGACTGCGGCCCGCCATTGGCGCGGCTTTTTCGGCATTTTTGGCGGTCTTGCTGCCCGAGTTGTCCTTGGCGGGCGGAGCCGGGGCCACAACCGTCGGCCTGATAGCGGGCAGATCCTTGCCAGTGGCCTTGGCGGCCTCTTCCGCCCTTTGGCGTGCGCGCTCTTCCGCGCCAGCGGCCATGTTGTCGCTCATGGCGGCCTCGGCCTTGACGCGGGCCCGCTCCTCAAGGCGCAGCGATTCCGCATCGTCCGGGATCTGGTTGCGCGTCTTGCCCTTGGGCGTGCCTGTCCAGAAGGACAGGTGCACTTCCAGCGGCTTTTCATGCGGCGGTTTGCCAAAGGAGCCGATCTGGCGCACCGCGCCGCAGGCGGAACTGTCCAGGGCTTCCATGCCCGATGGGCGCACCGGAGTGCAGTTCAGCACATGGCCTTTGCCGTCCACCCCCACTTTCAGCTGAACCTGAAAGTCGCCTTTCAGGGCCGGGGGCGGGGCCCAGATGTCCACTATCCTATCAAGCATTTTTCCGGCATAGCCGCCAGAAGCGTCAGCCGTGGCCATGGCCGCGGCAAAGGCCCCCGTCGCCGTGAGGCTCAGGGCCAGCATGCCAAAAAACTGCAACAGTCTGCGGGAAAAAGAAAGAAGCGACGTGCGCTGCGCGGATGGCATGGTGACCTCCTGTAGGCACAGAATAGCCTGTATGTTAAAACGGACGTTGCGTATCCCCGTCCATCGTGAAGAAAAAATCTATCTGACAATCCTGACCAGAGGGAGGCGGCGCAAAACCTCCTTCCCTGTCCGTGCGTATGATGGCGTTGCGCGCCGAGGCGTCAAACTGTTCGTTGCCAGAGTGCTGCACCATTGTAATCTGCTGCACTTTGCCGCTCTTGTCCACTGCTACGACGAGCAGACATTGGAGCCAAACGGGATGCGCCGATGTGAAGCCCCAGTTGGCACGCACCTTTTCAGGTATTTGCTCCCAGGGGGTCTTGGATTTATCCTGGGAGGGCGCGTTTTCTGAGGCTTTTGCGGCTCCGGCCGGGATCGGAGGGGCTGATGCCGCACCAGTGCATGAAGTCAGCAGCAACGCAAGGCAGAGCGAACAGAGCATACGCACCAGAACGCGACCTGTCGTCATGCGCAAAAGCGGCATTGCGGCCTCAGCTCCCTTGGTGGGTATGAATTGCTGGCGTTATCTGCCCATCAGCTCGTCATAGGTGAACACAAGATCCATGTCGCCGTATTCCGCGGAAGGCGGGACGGGGAAGTCCCCGCTCTGGCTGGTGCGGATGATGGCGTTCACCGTGGAGGCGTCAAACTGGGAGTTGCCAGAGCTTTGTGAAATGACGGCCTGCTGCACCTTGCCCTGCATGTCCACGCGCACGTGCACGACGCAACTCAGGTTTCTTCGACTTGCCGAGGTAAAGCCCCAGTTGGGCCGCACAGCCAGCATGACCTGCCCCTGATAGACGTCGCCGAGTCCGCCGCCGCCAGGGCCAGACCCTTCGCCGCCGCCGCCGCCGCGATGGCCGCCGGCCCGCTTCTGGGCCTGGGCAAGGGCCTGCTCAACGGCATTGCCCCTGTCGCCGGAATCGGCACGGGACGTGGCGTTACGCTTGGCTTGCTGCAGGGCTGCGGCCACCGGATCTTCCGCTGACTTCTGGGGGCCTTTCTTGTCGTCTTTTTTGGCAGGTTCCGGTTTTTTCTGCTCCTTGGACTTTTCAGCTTCCTTGGGTTTGTCCGGTTCCTTGGGCTTGTTTTCTTTTTTGGCGGCCACGGGCGTAGCTTCCGGCTTGGGCTCGGGCTTGGGTTCCGGTTTTGGTTCCGGCTTGGGCTCGGGCTTCTTGACCGGGGCCACATCGTGCTTGGGCGGCGGCGTCACGGGAGAAGGCTGTTTTACTTCAACCCTTTCCGGGGCGGCGACTTCTGCCTTGGGCGCAGGCGGAGTGGGCGCAAGAGGCCCGTCGCCAGGCGCGCCCATATGCCCGAGAATGGGGGAAGGCGTACGGTTGCCGCCAGGCGCGCCCTCCACCAGGCTGATCATGACAGGAGGCGCGTCAAGCCGGACAGGCGGCGTGCTGGGCCAGAACCAGATGAGCAGAAAAGCCGCCAGGTGCAGGCACAGGGAAAGAACATACGAGGCCAGACGCATACAAAAACCTACTTCGGGGCACGGGCAGGAGCGGTTTTGCCGCCCTTGGCCGGGGCTTGATCTGGCTGTTCGGCGATGACGCCGAGCTTTTCAATGCCGACGGCCTTGATATGTCCCATAACTTCCACCACAGTGCCGTAAGGCACGGCCTTGTCTGCCTGAAGGAAGAGCGTTTTATTTTTTTCTTTGACCAGGCGCTGCAGGTAGCCTTCAAGGTCTTCCATACTGTCCACGCCGTATTCGTCCAGGTAGATCTTGCCGTCGTTGCGCACGGTAAGCACCATATGATCGGCTTCAGTGGGCAGCACTTCAACCTGCGTGGTCTGGGGCAGGTCAACCTCAAGCCCCTGGCTCATCATGGGCGTTGCCACCATAAAAATGATGAGCAGCACCAGCATGACGTCCACAAAGGGCGTGACGTTGATATCCGAAACGAATTTGTTGCCGCCTCCGACGTTGGCTCCCATGCTACATCTCCGTGGCGCCGGTGCGCTGCACGGGCCGGTGGGCATTGAGTTCGCGCTGTACGCGGTTCAGGAAGACGCCCGCAAAGTTCACCAGCAGCGTGTCTACCTGAGAAAGCTTGCCCATAAAGATGTTGAAACCGATGGTGGCGGGCACGGCCACAGCAAGGCCGATGGCGGTGGCGACCAGGGCTTCGGAAATGCCGGGGGCCACGGTGGCCAGCGAGGCGGATTTGAGCATGCCGATGGAGTGGAAGGAACTCATGATGCCCCACACCGTGCCGAACAGGCCGATAAAGGGCGCGGTATTGGCCGTGGTGGCCAAAAGCGAGAGCGAGCGCTGCAAGCGCGCCAGTTCGCTGCCCACACCCTGACGCAAGGCGCGACGGACGTTGTCCACCACAACTTCGCTGCTGTTGCCAAGCTCCTTGGAGCGGTTGAATTCCAGCACCCCCTGGTGCGCTATATAGTAGAGGGGAGATGCGGGATCAGCGCCCAGAGACTGTACGGCTTCACGCAGGTTGGAGGCTTTTTCAAAACCTTCCGTGCCGTTGAGCGCCTTGTTGTTGGCGGCGCTGAGCGAGAAAAATTTCTGAATCATCAGGCCCCAACTGATAATGGACATAACGACCAGAAGAGCCAGCACCGCCTTGGCCACCAGGCTCGCCTGGGCAATCATTGAAAAGAAACTGAATTCCATGAAGTTCTCCATAAGTGCGCAGCAGCCGTGTTTTTCACAAATCGCCGCAAGTAGTGCCGGAACGCAGGGCGCAAAAAAACGCCGGTCATGACGGTAGCGCCGTCACAGCCGCATAAGGCTCTGGCGGAGAATGCAACGAGTGGGGCAAAGTTTCAAGATTTTTTTTAGACCTTTTGCCCCTGGCCAGCTTTAGGCGGGGTTTTACCCCTGCACGCCGGAACGGAATGCACCTGTCCGGGCGGTTCGTCAAGTCCAATGATTGCCGCCTGTCGGGTCTGCGCCCGCGCGGCGCAGTGTTGGACAGCCATGCGTGCGCCAGTTATGTGCGGCAGTTATGTGCGGCAGTCGCGACCAGTCATGCGCGCCAGTTGCGCCAATTATGTGCGCCAGTTATGTGCGCCAGATATATGCGGCAGCCACGTAGAGCAGTGGCGTCTGGCAATCGCCTTGTCCGCCGCCGCTTGCCTGAAAAAGCAGGGCGTGAAGGCCAGCAGCGCGTGCCCGGCGGCCTGAATGCAGCCGGTTTTCGTGAGGCCCGCTGCGCCGCGTCCAATACCAATAGTATAGGAAGAAGATATTTTGGCAAGCCAGGTGAAAAAAAGCCAGAACTGCGCCGGACAGTGGGTGGATTCCGCCCGGCGGCATGAAATATTTTATATTTATCTTTTTCATTGAGTCCTATATGCTTGGGCGCGTATTGCCAAGCCGGCCGGGTCATGCCTGGCCGGCCAGAGCGTCACGTCAAGGGTGTGCCGGGCCGTATTGCCAATGACGTTTGCGCGTTGTATGCAGGCAATGCAAGAGCTACCTTCCCATACGCCGCTTTCAGGGCGCGTGCCACATCTCAATTACGGCGGTTTCAGTGATTCGCTCGTCCATCCTTTTTCTTGCGCTTGCGGTGATCTTTTTTTGCTCCCCCTCCACTGCGGCACAGCGCGGCACGGGGCCTGGGGCCGCTGTGCCCCTTTTTCAGGGGCAGCGCAGCCTTGGGCAGCAGGGCGGAACAACGGCAGACACGGGAAAAGATGATGGCAGGTCCCTGCGCATCACCATGCGTGATGCCGTGAACCGCTCTCTGGAGTTTAACCCCAGTCTCGGTTCTCAGGAGGCGCAGGGGCGCTCGTCGGAGGAAAGCCGCAAGTCCGCGCGCGGCGCTTTCGGCCCCAGGCTTGGCATGACCTATTCAACGGCCAAGCAGGAAAGGAAGAGCAATCCCTCCACGGTCAAGCCGCCAACGATGGGCTCGTACAGCTGGGGCGTGGAAATTTCGCAACCGGTGTTTCAGGGCTTCAAGCTGCTGGCGAACTACCAGAAGGCCGCTCTCCAGGCCGACAGCGACAAGGCTGCCCTGCGCAATGCCGAACTGTCCATGACGGAACAGGTGCAGGCGCAGTTCCTGAATCTTTTGCGCTATGAAGAGAGCGTGCGCAGCGAGCGTGACGCCCTGGCGCGGCTGCGTGATCAGTTGCGCATCACCACGGCCTTTTTTGATGTTGGGCTGCGCCCCAGGCTGGATGTGCTGCAGGCCGAAGTTGACGTGTACCAGGCGGAAAATTCGGTAATTATCGCCGAAAACAATCGTGAGACCAGCCATGCGTTGCTGAACACGCTGCTGGGGCTTCCGGCCACCGCGCAGGTAAACTACACGGGTCAGCTTGCCCACGTGCCTTTTTCACGGTCGCTGGAGCAATGCCTTGAGGCTGCCTACCGCCAGCGTCCCGATCTGTATATGGCCGCCAAGTCGGTGGAAATTGCCGGCAAGAACCAGCAGGCGGTACAGAGCGACTATTATCCGCAGGTAGAGGGCTACTATAATGTAACCCAGAGCGGCAACACGCCCGACCTGCAAAAGGACGGCAGCAACGGCTCGCGTTCGCAGACCTGGGAGGTGGGCGCGCGCGCCACCTGGAATGTTTTTCAGTGGGGCACCACCTATTACGCTGACAAGGAAGCCGGATGGCTTGTCACCAAGATGCGCTATGAGGCGGAAAACCTGAAGCTCAGCGTGGGCTACGACATCAAGTCCAAGCTGCTGGCCGTGCGCGAAGCAGAAAAACGCATTAACGTGGCGGAAAAAACCGTGGAGCAGGCCACCGAGGCCTACCATGTGGCCTTGGCCCGCTACCAGGAACAGGTGGGCACCAACTTTGACGTACTGGACGCATCGTCCAAGCTCACCACGGCCCAGGCAGCCCTTACGGGAGCCAAGGCCGACTATCTTACTGCCCTGTCGCAATTGTATGTGGCCATGGGCGAATTTCAACCGGACCTTATGAGGCGTTGACCCGAATGCCTGGAGCGCCCAAGCACAAGCGAAAGAGGAATGAAAGAATCCTACCTTACTATTACGCCCCTGGGGGGCCTTGGGGAAATCGGCCTTAACTGTCAGTTGTGGGAAACCGCAGGCGGCGTGGTCATGGTGGACTGCGGCCTTATGTTTCCTGACGACGCCCATCTGGGCGTGGACGTGGTTATCCCCCATTTTGGCGCTGTCTGCGCCATAAAAGATAAATTGCTCGGCATTGTGCTCACGCACGGGCACGAAGACCACATCGGGGCTCTGCCCTGGCTTTTGCCCGAACTCAAGGGCACGCGCATCTTTGGTTCGCGTTTTACCCTTGCCCTTGTGGAACACAAACTGCGTGAGCGTGAAATCCTCGACTGGGCGGAACTGTGCCCCGTGGACGCGCAGACGGTTTTGCCTCTGGGCGATCTGACCTTTCATTTTTTTCCGGTCTGCCACTCCATTCCCGAAGGCTTTGGCCTGGGAGTGGAAACGCCCATAGGGCGCGTCGTCCACAGCGGCGACTTCAAGATTGATCCGCATCCTCTTGACGGCACGGGCACGGACCTGGGCGTTTTTCGCGATTTCGCCGGGCCCAAGGGCGCGCGTCTTCTGCTTTCAGACTCCACAAACGTCATGCGTGAAGGGCATTCCCTCACGGAACGGGAAGTGAAGGACTCGCTGGAGAAGATTTTTGCCAGGGCGGAAGGGCGCATCGTCATTACGCTTTTTTCAAGTCATATCCAGAGAATACAGGAAGTATTCGACCTTGCGCGCGAATTCGGGCGCACTGTGGTCATCAGCGGAAAATCCCTGGCCAACAATATAGAGATGGCCCGCGATCTTGGCATCGCCAAGCTGCCGCCGTCCTTTTTCAACGCCCACAACGGCGTGCCCGACCTTCCTGACAACGAGCAGGTGCTTGTGGTCACGGGCGCGCAGGGCGAACCCATGTCGGCCTTGTCGCGCATGGTGCTTGGCGGCCACCGCCAGCTCGAGATCCGCAAGGGCGATACCGTGGTCATGAGTTCGCGCATGATTCCGGGCAATGCCAAGGCCGTGTCCAAGCTCATCAATGAAATGTACCGCATGGGTGCGGAAGTGCTGTACGAAAGCGTCCACGCCATACACGCCTCGGGCCACGCCCAGCGCGAAGAACTGCGGGCAATGTTCGAGGCCGTGCGCCCCGAGCTCTTTGTGCCCGTGCACGGCGAGTACCAGCACCTTGTAAAGCATGGCCGCCTGGCTGTGGAGTGTGGCGTCAAAGAAGAGAACGTCATTCTTCTGGAAGACGGGCTGCCCCTGACCCTGCTCGAAGATTCGTTCAGGCTGGAGCAGAAGGTGTCCGTGGAGTGTACGCTCGTGGACGGCAAGGGCGTTGGCGATGTGGGTTACGCCGTGTTGCGTGAGCGTCGCATCCTTGGCGATGAGGGCATGGTCATTGTCGTGCTTGTGGTGGATTCGGAAACCGGCAGCGTGCTGCATGGGCCGGAGATGATTTCCAAGGGATTTGTGTTCGAGCAGCACTACAGCCATTTGCTTGAAGACGCCAAATGTCTTGTGCTGGACGAAATTGAGGCGGCCCGTCCCGGACAGCTCAACCGCATGCAGGAAGGCATACGCTCGTCACTGCGCCGGTTCTTCCGCCGCATACTTGAGCGCGATCCTGTGGTGGTGGCCATTATCAGCGAAGTCTGAGGAAGCACTGATTAAAGAGCCTCCTGGGAACGCGCAGGTATTTCTTTTGCCAAAGCGCTCTGGCGGCAGCGGAGGCAGACCGGGAAAATCCGGGTGTTGCCTTCGGCCCGTGCGGGACGAAGACAGGGGTTCTGGCGCGCCCTTAGGTGATGCTATGCCCTCGGGCGCAGGCTGGATTGGGGCATGTGCCCAAAATTCGTATTGTCCGGTGCGGGGTTGAGGTGCGGCTGCTCGTCCTTGTTCGGAAGCATGCCGGGTTTTTTCGCGCCACATGCGTCGTGACGGCATGGATATTGCTTTTTTCATGACAAGAAATTGGCGGCGGTAAAAACTGCCGCAAGGAGCTGTCATGAACAAGGCAATCGAGGCTGCCAGGTTTCCCTATATACTACTGTGCACCGCCCTTGTGGGTTGCGGGCTGTTTTTCGGCACGCTGCTCTGGCAGGAGGGCGGGGGGCAGAAAATCCGGGACGGTCTGCTGTATGCTCCCGGTTTTGTCGTTAAAGCTGAGGTGGTGGATGTGATGCGGGTTGTGCCCTTTGCCGGAGCCAGGCTGCGCAGCCCAAGCGTTGATGCCGATACGGGGTATGTGGTGCAACTGGCACATTGACGCTACGCGCATTGCGACATTGTCTCTGCGGGCAGAACACCCGGCGCGCCTTGTGGTATGCAACCGCAGCGCCGGCGGGTGCGTCTGGCCGCCTTTTTGCGGCCTTTGGCCGCGCTGAAGGCAGTCCTGAACTGACGTAACTTTCGGCAGTCCAATGATTTTTGCATAAAATACGCAAAAATTTTTAAAAATATTGCAAATGCAACGTCAGGCTCCGTCGATTTCGTATACCTTGCAGTTATGGAATGCCCGATTTTTTGAATTTCGTGAACGAGCTTTACGGTGTGAATAAAGGGTGAACGCGAAGGGCAGCAGGGTTGTCTAGTAAGTTACTAGGTAGTCTTGACGAAGAAAAGGCTATACCTTATCCAGTATGCACTTGTTTACGCAACTGGCACGGTGTTCTTGACCGCGCAGCATTCATGCCCTATTTTTACCACTTCACACCATACTAAAACGTAGGTGTTTCCAGGCTCCAAAAAGTCGGGAACGCGCCACGATGTAAAAAAAGGTAAAACTCCGTCATGAATTGGGATTGGGATAAGCTACAAGAAAAGCGGCAGCGGCAGCAGGGAGGCAATCCTCCCCCCCGACCACAACGAGAGACAGAACCTGACGATGAAGGGCAGGAACGCCAGCAGCCCCCCCGGGCAAAGCGTTCATCTTTTAATAGACCCGGCGGAGGGGACGAAAACCCCTTCAAGAAGCTTTCGCAGTTACGGTTCCCCAACGGGAAAGGGTTTTTGCTTGTCGGGCTTGGAGCGGTGATTCTTTGGCTGCTCTCAGGCATCTATATAATCAATCCGGATGAAGAGGGCGTTGTGTTGCGGTTTGGCAAATATAACCGCACAGAAGGCCCCGGGCCGCACTACGCGCTGCCCGTGCCCATTGAAAGCGTCTACAAGCCCCAGGTAACCCAGGTGCTCCGCAGTGAGGTCGGGTTCCGTTCCGTGGGGCAGAGCGCGACCTTCCAGCAGGGGCAAGTGCGCACCGTTTCGGAAGAAGCGTCCATGCTCACCGGGGATGAAAACATCGTCAACGTCCAGTTCAGCGTGCAGTACAAGATAGACGACCCGGTACAGTATCTTTTTAATGTCAGCGCGCCCACCGCTCTCGTCCGCAACGCCGCCGAGGCGGCCATGCGCGAGGTTATCGGCAACAGTCTGATCGATTCGGCCATCACCGACGGCAAGCTGAAGATCCAGAGCGAAGCCACCCAGCTTTTGCAGACGATTCTTAACCGGTACGGAGCGGGTATTCAGGTGCTGGCCGTGCAGTTGCAGGATGTGCACCCCCCGCAGGAAGTTATTGACGCATTCAAGGATGTGGCCAGCGCACGAGAGGACAAAAGCCGCATCATCAATGAGGCTGAAGCCTACCGCAACGAACTTCTGCCCAAGGCACGGGGTCAGGCGGCGGCCATGCTCAACGAGGCGGAAGCCTACCAGGCCACGCGCGTGCGCAACGCCGAAGGTGAAGCCGCCCGCTTCGACGCCCTGAGCGCGGAGCACAGCAAGGCTCCCAAGGTTACGGAACAGCGCCTTTATTATGAAGCAATGGAAGATATTCTTGCCAACGCGGACGAAAAGGTGCTTATGGACGGCCCTGCGGCGTCGCGGGCCCTGCCCTACCTGACCTTGCCCGGACTGAGCGCGCCTGCTGCCCCCAGGGTCTTGGAGAAGAAGTGATGCGTAATAATTCTTTGACAATAGTGATACTGCTGCTGGTTGTTGCGGTTGTGGGCAGTCAATGCTTTTTTACTGTGCACCAGACGCAGACAGCCCTGGTGCTGCAGTTGGGTGAACCCCTGAACAAGGTGTATGAACCCGGACTGCACTTCAAGATGCCTTTTATCCAGAATGTGGTGTACTTCGACTCGCGGGTGCTGGACTATGAAGCCCGCTCGCGTGAGGCCTTTACGGTAGATAAAAAGGCCATTGTGCTTGATAACTACGCCCGCTGGAAGATTATTAATCCTTTGCAGTTTTATCGTACCATGCGCACCATCCCTGGCGCGCAAGCACGACTTGACGACGTTGTCTATTCCCAGTTGCGGGCCCTGGTGGGCGCATACACGCTTACAGAAGTTGTATCGTCCCACCGCGCGGCCATCATGAAGGAAGTGACAAATAAAGTTTCAGCCCTGATGCACAGTTACGGTGTCGAAGTGCTGGACGTGCGCATCAAGCGCACAGACCTGCCGCCGGAAAACCAGCGTGCCATCTTTGGGCGCATGCGGGCCGAGCGTGAACGCCAGGCCAAGCAGTACCGCTCTGAAGGTGAGGAAGAATCCACGCGCATCCGGTCTGATGCAGACCGCCAGCGCGCTGTCATTCTGGCTGAAGCTGCGCGAGAAGCGCAGATAACGCGAGGCACGGGCGATGCCAAAGCCGCCTCTGTCTATGCACAATCCTATAACAAGGCTCCCCAGTTTTACGCGTACCAACGCTGGCTGGAAGCCATGCGAAAATCTCTCAAGGAGAATAGCAAGATGGTGCTGGCCAACGAAGCGCCTCTTCTTAATCCTCAACATTGATGACGCGGTTTCGCCGCGTTACGGAGTTCAAGACCATGCCTGCCTTTGCAGAAATATACGAACGTATCAAGCTGGCGACAAACAGCCGCACGCAGGTTGAACTAGCCGAAGTGCTGGATATACGTCAGTCGAGCATCTCCGATGCCAAACGACGCAATTCCGTGCCTGGCGACTGGTTTATGAAACTGTTTGAAAAGTTCGGGCTGAATCCCGACTGGCTCAAACAGGGCATAGGCCCCATGTACCTGCGTACCGAACAGGGCTATATGCCGCAGGACGCCCCTGCCTCCCTGGCTGAAAGCGCCGCCCACTACGGCGATACGCTGGCCAGAGGAATAGTGGTTTCCATCTATCAGATGCGCTCTGATTACAGTGATGACCAGCCACGGCCGTCCCTGGATATAGCGGGCAAGATATCCCTGCCGCATTCGTTCACACGCGACGGACTTTGCGTGTTGCGCATGCGTGGAACCAACATGATCCCCACGGTGATGTCCGACGCTCTGCTTGGAGTGGACACCCTGGAGAAAGACGTGATTTCGGGGCGCATATACGCGCTTTTCGCCCCCAATGAGGGCGTGATCCTGCGGCGTGTGTTCCTGAATGGCTCCCAGGATGGCTATATACTGCGCTCTGATTCGTCGGACTTTCCTGAAACTGCACTCACGCCGGACCTGCTGGCCAAGCGTCTGTTGGGCCGGGTGGTATGGATTTTTCAGGAACTTTAAAAATGCGTCCGGGCCCGGTTGGTGACGTGGCTTTGCCTTTGATCAAGACTGTCTGGTTGGTCTGCTGTCTGACGTGCTGTATGCTTGCGGCTGCCTGTGGCGGTGCGCACACCGAGCCCGTGTCCCCCCCAGACCAGGCCAGCCCGGCATCGGCGGGATATGGCAACACCACTGCCACTGACCTTCAGGCAAAGGGCCTTGTGCCGGGCGTTCCGCAAAGCGGCGATGCCGCTGTGACGCCCTTTGGCCAAACTCTGCAACCTCCGTCCGGCAGCCCTGCCGGACAGAGCCTTGAAGGGCTCCCCCTCGTGTGGCAGCCGCTGGCCCAGCGGCTTGCCGCTGAGGGGCTTCCAGGCCCCAAGGTGAACGCCCTGCTGGCCACCCTCGCGCCCGTGCCCAGCCAGTCTCCCATGGGGCGCAAAATGCTTGAGCTGTATAAAAGCCGCTTCATGCCCAAGCCCCCCTCCGTCACGCCTCCGACACAGCAATACTACAAGGGCGTCGTCACTGAACAGAACGCGCGCCTGTGCCGCGAGTTTGTGGCCGCGCACACGCTGGCCTTCAGCCAGGCCCAGGCCAGGTTTGGGGTGCCCTCGTCTGTGGCTGTGGCCCTTCTGTTTGTGGAAACGCGCCTTGGCAAGGTTCTTGCCGATGTGCCCGAAAACGCGCTGTTCACTTTGGCGAGCATGGCGGTAAGCCGTCAGCCTGACGATATCAGCCAATGGCTGCCGCGCATGCCCGGCTATGAAGAGCATCTGCCCTGGTTTGACGAAACCATGCCCAAGCGCGCCGACTGGGCCTATAAGGAAGTGCGCGCTCTTGTGACCCATATTTTGCGGGATGATCTTGACCCCCGGTATCTGCCGAGTTCCATTTACGGGGCCGTGGGGCTTTGCCAGTTCATGCCTTCCAATATCGCGGCCTATGGCGCGGATGGCGACGGAGACGGCAAGGTGGATCTCTTTCACGTGCCTGACGCCGTGGCCAGCTTGTCCAACTATCTTGCGCGGCATGGCTGGAAGCCGGGCATCAACCGCGCCCAGCAGCACAAAGTGCTTATGGCCTATAATAAATCGGTGGTCTACGCCAACACCATTCTGGCCCTGGCGGATCTCGTGGCCAAGCCCGCAGCTCCCGTCAAAACCGACGGCCCTGGCACACCGGGAAAAACCGCGCAAAAGGCCAAGGCCACCAACAGCAACGCCACCGGACAGGGCGGAAAATCCCTGCCCACGGGCAAGGCCCCATCCGGCGGCGTGCCGTCGGGCGGCCAGAAAACGCCCCGATAACGGTGTTCTGCTGCCTGAACGGCCCCTTTCATGAGGGCTGGCGGCGGTATGCGAAATCCTGTATAGATGACCTTCGAAGCCGTGTCGTCCTGAAAGCTGCCACCTTCAGCCTGAGCGGACGTCGGCGGTGCAGGGGCCGGAACAACGGCAGCGCCCAAGGCCCAAAACCTGCGTTTGCTCGCGCTTGCACGCGCCGCATGGGGCGTGACATGTTATCGAAAAACTTATATTCACAAGGGTAACGCGCTTCACGGGCGTCAGTTTATCTCAAGAAATTCTTTCATCAGTCGATAAACAAGATATGGGGCTTTGCCCCATGCGTGGCTGCCTGTTCCGTCAACAGGAACATTTCTGGACCGTTTTGTGTGCAGAAATGCCAAAGCCACGACGCCGGGCTGTGCCCGGCTCAGGCCCGTTCATTCACCGCAGCGTCGGCGCAAGCCGGGCATGGCGCATGAAGAGGGTATTTGCGGTAGTGTGCCCGCAAATCGTCCGGCGTTCTAACGAGCGCCGGACGCACTTTTTGGGGCAGGCGCGCGTTAGGATCGTATGTTCCCCGCAGCTTTTCTTGCCATCGCGCCCCTCGGGTGGCATACTTTCGACATGAAGTGCTCAACGCGGTCTGACTCCTGCACGGCAGGGACGCCACGTCCCCTGGCCGATCTTCCACGGTTGCCCGGCCTGGGGCGTCAGGCCAACGCTGTTCCCAGTGACGAAGCCTGTTTCGCTCTTTGGGACAAATATGACATGCTGCCCAATATCCGGCGGCATTCTTTGCTGGTGGCTCATATCGCCACGTCTCTGGCTGCCAGGGCCGCAGATCTGGGCTTTGGCGTCAATGTGGACGAAGTGCGCGCCGGGGGCTTGCTGCACGACATCGCCAAGACCTATTGCGTGCGCCACGGCGGCAGCCATGCCCAGGTGGGCGCAGCCTGGACCGTGGCTGAAACCGGCAATTACGCCATCGCCCAGGGCGTTATGATGCATGTCTGGTGGCCGTGGCCGCTCCCTGAAGGAAGCGCCATCTGCGCCCTGCCTTTTTTCGTGATGTATGCTGACAAAAGGGTCAGGCATGACGCCTGCGTCAGCCTGGAAGAGCGGTACGATGACCTGCTGGGCCGCTATGGTCGCAGCGAGGCTGCCCGTGAAGGGATTTACGCCGCCTTCCATCAGGGGAAAAATATTGAAAGCGCGCTTTCGGCGCAGTTGGGGTGGACTCTGTATGAAGATTCTTTTGATTGCGGGCGGCTGGTCCCCTGAACGTCAGGTTTCACTGAACGGCGCGCGGGCCATGGTTCCGGCTCTGGAAGCGCGCGGCCATCAAGTCACCTTTTTTGACCTTCTTGCCGACTTCAACCGCTTGCTGGATGAAGCCAAAAAGCATGATTTCGCCCTCATCAACCTGCACGGCGCTCCTGGCGAAGACGGCCTTGTGCAGGCCATGCTTGACCGCGTGGGCTGCCCCTATCAGGGCTCCGACCCGGCGGGTTCTTTTCTGGCGCTCAACAAATGCGCGGCCAAGCAACTGTTCCGTCTGGCGGGCCTGCCCACCGCCGATTGGGAATTTGTGCCCGTGCCGCCCGAAAAAGACTGGCAGCCGAGCCTGCCGTATCCTCTTTTCGTCAAAAGCAATACCGGCGGATCTTCCCTGCGGCTTGGCCGCGCCACCAACCGCGCCGAACTTGACGACGTCATGGGCCAGATATTCGCCGCCGGTGAAGAGGTCATTATGGAGCCGGTGCTGCACGGCAAGGAAGTGACGTGCGGCATCCTGGGCGAAGAGCCTCTGCCTCCCATTCTTATCGAGCCTGTGGCTGGCGACTTTTTCGACTACGAAAGCAAGTACGCCCAGGACGGCGCGCGCGAAATATGCCCGGCGCCCATTGGCGACGAGATTACGGCGCGCGTGCAGGAGATGACCCTGGCCGCGCACAGGGTGCTTGGCCTCAGGGGCTACAGCCGGGCAGATTTCATTCTTGGCCCGGATGAAAGCCTGACGCTTCTGGAAGTCAATACGCTGCCCGGCATGACCGCGACCAGCCTTGTGCCGCGTGAAGCCAGAACCATCGGTCTGGATTTTGGCCAGTTGCTTGAGCGCCTTATACATCTGGGCCTGGCGGACTGCGGCAAAAAATAGTTTTTGGCAGCGTGGGGCGCGGTCGCTCGCCCTCGGCGCAGCGCAGACTCTCTGCTCTGGCACGCGCCGAATCTGGCGAGGACAGCCTTTGGAATGCGTATGTTCAAAGGCAAGCCCCTCCAGAGCAGCTTTTGCAGGCAGTCGCGTTGCCTGCACAGAAATATGGCAAGAACGTATGGCACTGATCGGCCCGCCACGGCATACCGTGGCGGGCTGTGAATTACCTGACGCAGATCGTGCTGTGCAACGGCAGATTACAGCGCCTTTATGACGGCTATCCTCCAACAGTTACGGTCCTATGTCTGATAGTAAAAAATTGCCCGGCCATCTGGCGGCTCTGTTCTGCACCCTTGTATGGGGTACCACCTTCATTTCAACCAAGGTGCTGCTGCGGGACTTCAACCCCATCGAGATACTTTTTTTCCGTTTCGCCCTGGGTTTTGTGGCCCTGTGGCTGGCCTGTCCGCATGCCTTGCGGCTTACGGAGCGCAAGCAGGAGTGGCTGTTCGCAGGGGCCGGGCTTGCTGGCGTAACCCTGTATTTTCTTCTGGAAAATATCGCCCTTACCCACACGTTCGCATCCAATGTGGGCGTTATTGTGGCCGTGTCGCCGTTTTTCACGGCCCTGCTGTCCTTCTGGCTGCTGAAGGCCGAAAGACCTGGCCTCAACTTTTTTCTCGGCTTCGCGGCGGCCATTGCGGGCATCGGACTCATAAGCTTCAGCGGCAGCACGCAGTTGCAGCTCAACCCCCTTGGAGACCTGCTGGCAGTGCTGGCAGGGCTGGCCTGGTCGTTTTACTCCATACTTACCCGCAAGATTCTGGCCCTTGGCTACAAAAGCCTTCAGGTGACACGGCGCTGTTTTTTCTACGGCCTGCTGTTCATGCTTCCCTGTCTGCCCTTCATGAATTTTCACTGGGATCTGGCCCGGTTTAACGCTTTTGTGAACTGGAGCAACGTGGTCTTTCTGGGCCTCGGCGCGTCGGCCCTGTGCTTTGTGGCCTGGACCTTCGCCATCAAGCGGCTGGGAGCCGTGCAGAGCAGCGTGTATATCTATCTTGTGCCGGTAGTGACGGTCATTACCGCCGCCCTCATACTGCAGGAGCACATAACCTGGATGGCGGCACTGGGTACGGCCCTGACCCTGGCAGGCCTTGTGGTGTCCGAAATTCGGCAGTTCGGCGTGCGAAAAAAAGCCGAGGCCCTGCAACGTCGGGGACAGGGCAGCACGTAGTGCCGAGCAAAAGCTGTGCGGGCCAGGCACGGAGTTTTTGTGTGTGGGGGACTGTTTGCCCACATCGGCGGTTAGTTGAAAAGCTTTGTGGGGGAGGGGCCCTTTTGTAAAAGGGTCCCTCCCCCACGCCCCCACCCCCTAAAACTCTTATTATAATATATTGCCAAGAGCTTGCTGATCCCGGGCGGCGCTTCAGAGGCGGCTTGGTCCTGGCATCGCGCCATTATAGAGCATCTTCAAAGCGAACTTGTTCTAATATATCAGCTTTTGCGCGGCGTCAGCGGCAGCGGAGCGGCTTGCCTTCGCAGTCGCCGGACGATTGCCCGTGAGTGTGTTGATGTAGCAGTCATGTGACATTGACATTCATTTTCAAATGGGGCAGTGTGCAGGTATTCTAACCCTCTGCCTGAAACGCACACAGGATTATCATGACCCCTTCGCAAATAGTCTCAGCCCTGAACTCTCTTCTTTCCATCCGGCAGCCGGTTTTCATCTGGGGTGCGCCGGGGGTAGGCAAAAGCCAGATAGTCGCCCAGGTGGCCAAAGCCAGGGGGCTGGCCCTGCGCGACATCCGCGCCGTACTGCTTGACCCTGTGGATCTGCGCGGGCTGCCGCGCATTACCGATCAGGGGCTTTCGGTATGGTGCCCGCCAGCCTTTCTGCCCACGCCTTCAGACCCGCAAGAGGGCATTATTTTTCTGGATGAACTCAACGCCGCGCCCCCTCTGGTGCAGGCCGCCTGCTACCAGCTCATCCTCGACCGCGCCATCGGGGAGTACCGCCTGCCCGACGGTTGGTCCATCGTGGCGGCGGGCAACAGGGAAAAGGACAAGGCCGTGTCGTACCGCATGCCCTCGGCCCTGGCCAATCGCCTGGTGCATCTGGAGTGCGACGCCCATCTGGACGACTGGCTTTCCTGGGCGCAGGGGGCTGGCATACGCGCGGAGGTTTGCGCGTTTTTGCGCTTTCGGCCCCGTTTGTTGCACGACTTTGACCCGCTGAAAGCGGAAAAGGCCTTTGCCTCGCCGCGCTCCTGGGAGTTTGTATCGCGCATTCTGGACGCCCGGCCCGATGCCGATGTGGAGTACGAACTGTTTCAGGGCACGGTGGGTTCGGCTGGCGCTGCGGAATTTATGGGCTTTCTTTCCGTATGGCGCGAACTGCCCACGGTGGATGAGGTGCTGTCCGCTCCGGCTTCGGCCATGGTTCCTCTGGAACCCGCCGCCCTTTACGCCATGTGCGAGGCCTTGAGCCTCAGGGCCAGCGCGGAAACCATCGAAGCTCTGACGGCCTATGCCGAGCGCCTGCCCTCGGAGTTCGGCGTGCTGCTCATGCGCGACGCCGTGTGTCAGGATACGGATCTTGTGCGCACCGAGGCCTTTTCACGCTGGGCCGAAAAAAATGCCGAAGTGCTGATGTAGGCCATGAAGGAAAACGTCAGTGCCGTAAGCCCCGTTTCCGCGCTTGCCGTTGTCGGGCCTGGCGCGAGCGCTTCCGCCGTTATGGGGCCGGACGCGCTCTTCCGCAAGGCGGATCTGGCCATGAAAAAAGCCAGAACAGCTCTTGTGCTGGATCATCCTTTTTTCGGTTCCCTGGCCCTGCGCCTGCGCTTCAAGCAAGATTCGTCCTGCGCCGACATGTGGACAGACGGCAAACATCTGGGCTTCAATCCCGCATACGCAGCCACCTTGCCCGATGCCAAACTTGTGGCGGCCCAGGCCCATGAAGTGATGCACCTGGCTTTCGGGCACCATCTGCGCCGCAAGAGCCGCGAAGAAAAGCTGTGGAACCGCGCCTGCGATCTGGCCATAAACCATATTCTGCTTGAAGCGGGTTTTGATCTGCCCGAAGGCTTTGCGCACGATCCGGCCTACGCGGGCATGTCTGCGGATGATATTTATGAGGCCCTTGCGGCCCTTCAGGAAAGCGCCTCCAAAGGCGAGGCCGACAATGATTCCGCCCGTGCCGACGGTCAGGATGAAGCGGGCGCGGGGGCCATGAATTTTGAAGGCGGTAAGGAGCTGAGCGGCAAAAGCGCCGCGCGTTCCCAGGGCGGCAAAAAAGAAAATCCCGGGCAGGATGGAGAAGATCAGGCTCAGGCCGGAACAAAGGCGGCAAAAAACAAAAAGCCGGGTGCTCCGGTAAAAGGGGAGGGCAAAACCTCCTTTACCGGTGAGGTGCGCGACCATCCCGACCTGCAGGGTCTGGAGAATGATCACGCCCTGAAACTGATGGAGCAGGAGGCCGACGTGGCCCTTTCGCAAGCGGTGCAGAGGGCCAGACATATGGGCAGCCTGCCTGCGGGCTTCACGCGGCTGCTCAAAAAAGGGCGCCGTCCGGAACTGGACTGGCGCGAACTCTTGCGGCGTTTTCTTGAGCAGTGCGCGGACAATGACTATGCGTGGTCCACCCCCAACAGGCGCTACCTGTACCAGCATATCTATCTGCCCGCCCGGCGCGAGGCGCGCCTGCCCCATGTGGTTCTGGCTGTGGACTGTTCCGGCTCCGTGGATGAGGCGGCCCTGTCGCTGTTCTGCTCCGAACTGTTTTCCGTGTTGGATGCCTTTGACACCACGCTCACCGTGCTGTTCCACGATACAAAGGTTCAGGGCGAAATGACCTTTGACCGCATGAGCATGCCCTCAAGCCTGACGCCCGTTGGCGGCGGCGGCACGGATTACCGCCCCATCTGCGCGCATATTGAGGAGCGGCAATTGCAACCCACCTGCCTTGTGTGGTTTACGGACCTTGAATGCAGCCGTTTCCCTGACGAACCGGACTACCCCGTCTTGTGGGTGTGCAGCGAATCCCGGCCCGACGCGCCGCCTTTTGGCGAGCTTGTAACGCTGACGGGCCATACGCCGAGGGTATCGGATCAACAACCGGGCACGTCTGTGCCCTTGCGAGCAAACCATGCAGATTGAATGGAAAATAACCAAGAAACGCGGGAACCTGCGGCCTGTTCTCAGTTACTGCGTCCACCTTGAAGATCACGAGAAGGCCCTGGCTCTGCCCGTGGTGAGCATTGTTTCGCGCATTCCCAAACCCGAGGAAGACAGGCAGGACTATTGCTATCCCGGACTGCTGGAACGCGCCGCAAGCTACAGCCCCCAAAATTTTCATGTGCTGGAAGCCCCTTCGCACAAGGGACATGCCTGGACGCGCACCTTGCTGCTCCCCTGGCGTGAAGACAACAGCTACCCCGAAGTGGAGGCTTCTTTCGATCTTTTGCGTCAGGCCATGGAGGAAGCCTTGCGGGGCGCGTACAACAGTGAGCCTATGGAGCTTGCGGGCAGCGTGCGCACCTCGTCCGGGGCCAAGGCGAAGATCGCGCCCGGCGTACTGGGCGAAAAGTTTTTGCGTATCGCGGCCAGGGCTGCTGCGCATAGGGAGAGCGCCGCTTCCTAGAGCAATTTCACTTTGAAATTGCTCTGCTGACGCGAAGGCGGCAGCCGCCACGAAGTGGCGTGGATTCTGGCGAAAACCACGTTTTTCGCCAGAATGATGTGTTGAAACAAGGAGCGTTGCAAAAGCAAAATGCTCTCTAGGCAGAGTGGTCGCGAGCGCCTTTTCAGGCATCTCTGCGTCGAACTTCGCCTTTTATCCCGTTCAAGTACCATCGGAGTACACTGCCTGCATTAAAGGCTCGTTCTCCATGATATGACGGGTATGACTGAAAATTCATCTCGTGACCGCACTGTCTGGGGCCTTTCAACTTTGAAAAAGTGTAGCTGCGCCAACGTTGCGCCAACCTTGCACGAAGTCGCGGCGCAACATGACGTGGGTTCAGCCATCCGTGCCCTGACCTCGTTCAACACCGCCACGCATGTGAAAAAAAATAAGCCCGCGCAAGAGACAGTTCTTTGCGCGGGCTTTTTTACGCGAGCTTTTTGCGGCGCGGCGGCTACATGCCGCCGTCAGCTTCCATAACTACCTTGATATCCGCTGGTTTGCCGAAATAGGGCCAGGTTGTCACCAGCACGTCCACGCCCGTGGCCGCGTACTCCGCAGCGTTTTCGCCCGTAACGCCCCCGGCGGCCAGAATGAGAATGTCAGGGCGCGTGCCCCGCAACGCGCCCACCGTGGCAGCCAGGGCTTCGCAGGAGAATTTTTCGCACTGAACAATGTCTACGCCGGCGGCGGCAGTGAGCAGGGCGTCCTCAAGGTTGTCCACCTCAGCAGAAAGCTTTTTTTCAGGCATGCTGGCGCGCAGGTCCTGCACGCGGCGGGCGAAAAATTCCATCTGCGTCTGCTGTGCGTCATTGGCGAAAAACTGCAGATGCTGGGAAAAAACCAGGATGGAGTCTGAAAGGTTCTGACGGTGGATAACAGCGCCGCCGTTCATTGCCGCCTCGAGGCACAGGGCTTTGGCTCCGGGAAAACTTTTGCGCGTTACGGCCACCCGTATGCCAGGGCGCACGGCGGAGGCGCGCTCCACCATAAAGGCGCAACGCCGTGCAATGCCCGACATGTATTCCACAAGGGTCTGGCTTGCCTTCCAGCCACGGTGCAGGCCCGCGGCGCTTCCCCTGGCCTCAAGAAAAACCTGGCCCGCCTCGGCGACGTCGCCATTGTTGATCTGTCGTGCGACAGAAAGGCCGCAACGCACCAGGAGCTGTTCGGCTTCTTCCACACCGCTGATAACGCCTTGCTGGCGAGGGCTGAAAAACATGGCCCCGGTATGGGCTCCGATGCCCAGCATTTCGACAGTGAGATCCGGGCCGGGACAATCGTCGGCCAGCAGGCCGTCAAACCATGAAGAAGATTTGGGAATTTGCATGAGGGCTGCCTTTTTTAGTGAGCGCGTCGGGCTGTAGCGAGAGGGCTAACACGGTTTGATTTTTGAGCATTTTACCCTTGAAAAAGTGTAAATGCTCTAACGCTGCACGAAAGTGCAGCGCGCCACAACGTGGCCTGAATGAAAACTTTGAAATGTGAAGCATTTTAAAGTTAATCTGCTCTAAAATGCCCGGCGGCAGCGTGAGCGGGCTTTGCCGTAAAGGCGCACGCTCAGTGCGTTCGCACGGTTGTGCTGCGCATCCGTCCGGTCACGTGCCGCATATCCGCACTGTCGCGCGAGCAACCTTGCCACGGCGTTATTGGTAAAGACAATCTGCTTTACAGGAGCAACAAATCCGGCTCGGTATACGTATTCTTGCCGCTGTTCATGACCACCATGCCGCAAAAGCCCGCTTTTTGCCAGTGGGTTGCACCCTGCCGGCCGGCACCCTGCGCATGACGCGGGCGGGAAGGGCTGGCAGCGGCTCAGGCCATGGCTGCACCCCGCGCCTGCGCGGGCGCAGGGCTGGCCGGTCGGCAGGGCAGGAGGCTCCGGGCTGCCCGCAAAGGGCGCAGAATTGGCCTACGAAGGGTTCAAGGCTGGCCTGCGCGCCTTACCCCTGTTTCATCTCCGTGATAAGCTGGTTCAGGGCCTGAGCCTGTCGCGCCAGTTCAGCCACGGCCTGCGCGGCTTCACCCATGGCCTGGGCCGTCTGGTTGGACATCTCGTTGACCTGCGTTATGGAATGGTTGATTTCTTCGCTGGCGGCGGACTGCTCTTCACTGGCCGTGGCGATTGCGCCCACCTGATCCGCCGAGGCTTCAACATTGGTCACAATTTGCCGCAAGGCGTCGCCGGACTGATTGGCAAAGAGGGTGGCTGTCTCCACTTCGTGCAGGGCCTTGTCCATGGCGGCAATGCTCTGGGAAACGCTCTGCTGTATGGCGCCAATGGCGCCGCCCACGTCGTGGGTTGAGGCCATGGTTTTTTCGGCCAGCTTGCGCACTTCATCGGCGACCACGGCAAAGCCCCGTCCGGCGTCACCGGCGCGGGCCGCTTCAATGGCGGCGTTAAGCGCCAGCAGGTTGGTCTGGTCGGCTATGTCCGAAATGACGCTCATGATGCGGTTGATGGCCTGTGCGTGTTCGTTGAGCTTTGCCATGTCTTCTTTGAGATCAAGCGAAACCTTGTGCACCTGATCTATGCTCTGCAGGGCGCTTTGTACGATTTTTGCCCCGGCCTCGGCATTGGCTCTGGTTTCGGCTGACACGGACGCGGCGGCGGATGCGTTGCGGGCAACCTCCTGCACGGTGGCGTTCATTTCATTCATGGCTGTGGCGGCTTCGCCCAGGCGCTGGGCCGAGCCCACCGCCGTGTGGTCGGACTGCTCGATCTGGGCGGAAAGCTGGCTGGAGGCGGAGAAAATGATGGAAACCACCCCTTCCAGCTGTTCGGCGGCGGCAAGCATGCCCTCGCGCTTGGCGCGTTCGGCGCGCTGGGCCGCCTCTTCGGCCCGTGCGGTGGCCTGCTGCGCCGCATCGGCGGCCTGCTCGGCGGCCAGGGTTTTTTGTTCGCTTTCCTGAAGCAGGCTTTTTATGTTGCCCACCATATGTTCCATACCCTGCCCAAGAACACTGAATTCGTCCTTGCGGTTTTGGGCGCGCGTAAGCAGAAGTTTCTCTTCCGCGTCCGTGTCCAGCCGTCCTCCGGCCACGGCCTCCGCCATGCGAGAAAAGCCGCTCGCCATGCGCGCTATGCCGCGCGCCGAAATAATGATCATGAACCCCACAATCAGCACACAGCCCCCTGCCAGCAGCAGGGCATTGGTGAACAACTGCTGCACCGGAGCCAGAACTTCATCGCGGTCGAGTTCAAGGCCGATAACCCAGTTTTCTTGAGGCAACTGCTGAAAATAGACGATTTTGGCCTCACCCTTGGCATCGGTGTAGGTCACGCGGCCATGCTTTGTGCTGACCATTTCCCGCACATGGGCCAGCGTGCCGTCCTCGCGGGAGCGCGCCTTGGGGTCCGGGTGCATGATCATCTTGCCGTTCATGTCATAGATAAAGGCAAAGCCCTTTTCTCCCACCTTGACGAGGTTGGTCGTGTCATCCGCGAGATTGGCGTCGTCAATACCCACGGTGACGACGCCGACGATCTTGCCTTCGCGTTTAACCGGAATGGCAATAACCGTGGTGGGCTGCCCTGTGGTGAGGCTGACGACGTCCGAGATGCTGGTATTGCCCTTCAAGGCTTCGGGAAAATAGGGGCGCTTGGAAAAATCCGTCCCGACGGTCTTGCTGGGGCCGTTCTGCCCTCTGACATGATGGGCGATCACCTTTCCGTCTGGAGCGATAAGCGCGCTGTAGATGATGTTGTCGCTGACCTCGGTGAACTCGCGCAAGGCGTTATCCACCGCTACGGCCTGCGGTGAGGAAAGGGCATCGGGAGCGTCGGTATTGTAGAGATTGATGTACTGCGTAATTCTGTTGTTCTGAGATACTATGGCAAGGGAATCTCTCAAGCCCATAATAACGGCGTGTATGCCCGACGCCTGGGTCTGCAACACCGTTGTCATATCCGTTTCAATCTGTGTGCGCAGGATTTTTTCTGACATTTTGTAACTCATGCCTGCAAGCAGCACCAGACCAAGAATCGCCGGAACAAGGATGAAAAGGATCATTTTGGTCATCAAACCACGTTTCATGAGTCCACTCCTTATAATAAACTTGATAACTGCCTGTTGTGCGCAGTTGATCGCTGACGACGCATGCAGGCTCTACAGAGCACATGCATAAGCATATAACTGCTTGCTAATATGTACTATTAACTGTTTGAAGCGTTATAGTGTGGCAAGCTTGAGAAAAATCATGCTCCCGCAAGTGTGGTGAGTATGATAACATACTGGTTTATTGAAGTTTGTTAGGCGTGATGTTGGTGTGTTGGCGCAGTCCGACGGGGCATGCCATCCGCCTGGCAAGATGGCCGCACACTGTGGATGCAAACAGCGTTCATGCCGTTGTCTGCCTGCCAATGCGCAGTCTGGAACCACTATACCAGATTACCTTTTGGAGTGTAAGCATTTTCAATGTGTCTGACACAGCAATTATGGCAAGCAGCCGCCAGGGTATTTTCGGGGAAAGCGTGCGGTGCGGGACAGATCGCCCCGGAGGAAGGAAGAGAGTCGCGCGGGCCGTGCATGGGTGAGGCGTGCGTGGCGGGCCGTGCATGGGCACGGAGGCGTGCGTGACGGGCCGTGCGGCAGTGGATGTCTTATGGAACGGGCGCTTGAACGGCAAGGCCGTCCGTTCACACAGCGGTGAACGGACGGCCTGTATATGCGGCAGCGGGGCGGTTGCGCCAGAGCTTATTACCTTTGGAAACGCTGATTTATTCCGTTTGGCGGCGTTGCTTCATTTTTTTGAAACAGTCGAGGACGGAAGAGTCCACTCCTGCTTCAAAAAAAGATCGCGCCTTGCCAAACGAAATAACTGTGCGTTTCCAGGAGCTCTTTACTCAGTGCTTCCCTTTAAAAACGGTTGGATGCTCTCAAGGTATTCTGAACTGTTAATCGTCGCGGTCGCCTAAAAAGCCACGCGGTTTTTTGGTGTACCGGGCTGGCGGCTGGCGGCGTGAACCCACCACTGCGCCGGGCTTGCGGGGACGGGGGGTTCCCGGCCTGCCGCTGTCCATTTTTGCAATCACGCGCGTTCCTGCGATGAACACGCCCTTGTTGAGCACGGTCATCACATCTTCCGCCAGGTCCGAAGCTATTTCCACAAGGCTGAAGCCTTTCTGGATGCTGATGGCGCCGATGTTGCGGCTTGAAATGCCCGTTTCGCCCGTGATGGCGCCGACAAGTTCGCGGGGGCTGGCCTTGTGCATGTGGCCGACATTGATGTGGATCTTTGTCATGGGGCCGTCATTTTCGCGCCGTGGCGACCTTGTGTCGGGCCTGTCCCCATCACGCCTGCCGGACGGCTCGTTCGGCGAACGGCGGGGCATCATGGTCAAGGGGTCCTGTTCAAGGGGCTTGTCCTGATCGCCAAAATCCCTCTGCATCAAAAGTTTGAGCAGGGCCGCAGATATGTCGCGGTTGGTGACTTCGCCGTCGGGAAACTGCGCGGACAAGAAATCTTCCACCAGTACCAGCCAGCGTTCAAGGGTGCCGCTTTCAACGGTCTGCTTCACTTCATCCAGCAAGCGGGAAGTACGGATGCTGTCCACATCCCGCAGGCTTGGCAGGCGGCCCTCGGTAATGCGGGCCTTGGTGCAGCGGATGATGTCGCGCATCTTGTAGTGCTCGCGCATGGTCACAAAGGTGAAGGCGCTGCCCACACGGCCAGCGCGGCCCGTGCGGCCGATGCGGTGTACGTATTTTTCCACATCGTGGGGGATGTCATAGTTGACGACGGCGTCCACGTCATCCACGTCAAGGCCGCGCGCCGCCACGTCCGTGGCCACAAGCACGTCCAGGCCGTCTGAGCGGAAGCGCTGCATCACGCGGTCACGCTGCGACTGGGCGAGATTGCCGTGCAGGCCGTCTGCCTGATAGCCACGCTGTTGCAGGTGCAGGGTGACCTCGTCAACGCTGCGTTTGGTGGAACAGAAAACAAGAGCCTTGCGAAAGCCCTGCGAATCGAGCAGGCGACAGAGCGCGTCCATTTTCTGGTGCGGCCGCACTTCGTAATAGACCTGCTCAATGGCGGGAACCGTAAGCATTTTTTGGGCGACGGTGAGCATTTCAGGGTCGCGCAAAAAGCGCTTGCACAGTTCGCGGATGGGGCCGGGCACTGTGGCTGAAAACAGCACGCGCTGGCAATCGGCCGGGGTCTGCTCCAGAATGGCTTCAATATCTTCACGAAAGCCCATGTCCAGCATTTCGTCGGCTTCGTCCAGCACGGCCACACGGATGGAATTCAGATTAAGGGTGCCGCGCTTCATGTGATCCATGACGCGGCCCGGCGTGCCCACCACGACCTGCACGCCCTTGGCCAGGGCGCGGAGTTGCCGTTCAATGGGCTGGCCGCCATAAATGGGCAGAATGGCGACGCCGCGCTTGCGGGCGGCGAGCTTGTTCAGTTCTTCTGACACCTGGATGGCCAGTTCGCGCGTGGGGCAAAGCACCAGAGCCTGCACGTTTTTGCCGGACGTCAGTTTTTCAAGAATGGGCAGGCCAAAGGCCGCCGTTTTACCGGTGCCTGTCTGTGCCTGGCCAAGCGCATCCCGCCCTGCAAGCAAGGAGGGAATAGCCAGAATCTGTATGGGGGAGGGCTCTTCAAAGCCCAGATCTTCAACGGCTTTCAATAATTCGCGGGATAAACCCAGATCTTCAAACGATGCGGTCATGCTGTTCCTGAGATAAGATTTTAACGGAAGAAAATTTCGTGGGAAAAAATATAGCCTCATCCGGGGCAATACACAATGAGTATCATACGGGCGAATATACGTTTTTTTGCCACGCCGCGCATAAAAAAATCAGAAGTAGGCCATAATCAATGGTTTCTGGCTGTTTGCTTTTGTTTCGTGAGAGAGTATAATCTTGAAAATGGCTGAATGTAGGGGGCTGCTCCGGCAGCCAACTTACGGCCTTTAACAGGAAGGACGGTTTTTATGGGCGCATTGAGTATACAGCATTTGCTGGTCGTGCTGGTAGTGGTACTGTTGTTGTTTGGCTCTAAAAAATTGCCCGAAATAGGCGGCGGACTTGGCAGGGCTATCAAAAATTTCAAGAAGGCGACCACGGAGCCGGATGAAATTGACATAACCGCTCGCAATAACGGAAACGATCACAATAAGTCTGCCTAACAGGCCGGATTGAACGTCTTTTAACCGGTTTTGCGTAGCCCCGGGCCTTGGCCCGGGGCTTTTGCGTGGCTGACGCCATATGAACAGACAAAGCCCCGGTCAAGGCCGGGGTTTTGTCTGTGTTGGCGGGCCACAGCGTGCTGCCCGTAGTGACTGTCTTTAGGGCTGGCTGCATGGCCGCTCTGCGAGACCTGCCAACCGTTGTCAATGCTGCTTTCATCATTTCCTTCAATGTGGCACGCCTTTTCTGGCGCGTGCTGGCCCGTTGCTGCCGCATGTTGCCGCAGCAAGCGGGTATGCCTTCCCGGCCCGCTCCCTCACAAAGCATTTCTCCCTTTCCCCCACAAGGCGTTTCAACGTGACGCAGTCCTGAAGCCTAAAACGCGGGGATGAGCTTTGCGTCAGTGAACTTGAGATTCTTGAGCAGGGTTTTTCCCGTGTTCAGGTCAGGGCCGACAATGGAGGTCACCGCAAAGGTCTTGCCGTTGGAGCCGAAGTACGAAATGCCCTTGGCCCCGTCCTGTTCGAAACTCGACACGTAGAAGCCGTTTTCCTCGTGGGGGGCGCTGGCGGCAATGCCGCCGCTCTTCATGCCCTTGACGGTTTGCTCGGCCACATCCTTGGCGCTCATGGGGGCGTCTACCACTGTAACGGTCACTGCGGTGCCGTCAGTGGTGTTCTGGAACAACACTACGCTGGAACCCTGCTGGCTGATGATTTCGTTGGGTTGTGTCCAATCATCGGGGAGCGTGATGGAAAAATGGGGGGTCTTCACCTCGTTGGCCAGAGCAAGGGTGGCGCAGAGGGTAAGGGCGGCGGTGAGAGCAAGGCCGAGAATGTTTTTCATATAAGAATTCTCCTGGGTCATACAGACGTTTTTACGCAACTGTGGGTTTTATTTGGTATGTTGTGGAATGACTGGTGCGGTTTAGAGCAATTTCACTAGCGATGCTGTCGCCAACCGTAAGGCTTCTTCGTCGCCTAAAGGCTGCCGCTTGAAACTGCTCTGCTGACGCGAAGGCGCAGACGCCACGAAGTGGCGTGGATTCTGGCGAGCTTTAGCCGTTGCGGCGAAGGAAGCTACGGCTAAAGCTCGCCCCAGAATGATGCGTTGAAACAAGGAGTATTTCAAAAGCAAAATGCTCCAGAGTATTTTACCTTTGAGAAAAGCTGCATGTTCTGATGCTGCACGAGAGCGCGGAGCGCCATAATGCAGGGTGGACTCTGCCGAAGATCACGTTTTTCGGCAATAAAAACGGAAGTATGAAGTATCTCAACGGCAATCTGGTCTGGAGCCTCGCACAAGTACAAAAAAATTTGTCAGGGCTGTAACTCATGACTGACTGCTATCCGCATCTGCGGGAACAGCGTCGGGGAGGTGTTATGGGGCGTAGCACTGGGGCGGCATGCGCGGGCAGGCCCCATGGATCCTTTGGGTCGCCGTATGGTGGCATGCCCATACAAAAGGTGATGCGGGGGCTCAAACCAAAAAGGGGGCATGCCAAACGTGCCCCCTTGTTTCAGATCGTCTCAAGAGGGTCAGCCTTTAAAATTTTTGGCTGCGAAGTCCCAGTTAACCAGCTTTTCCAAAAAAGCTTCAATAAACTTGGGGCGGGCATTCCTGTAGTCAATATAATAAGCGTGTTCCCATACATCAATGGTCATGACAGGGGTATCACCGGTGCGCAGCGGGTTGCCTGCGGCCCCCAGGTTCTGGATTTCCAGCGCGCCGCCGGGTTTTTTAACAAGATAGGTCCAGCCTGAGCCAAAGTTGCCGGCGGCTTTGGCCGAAAATTCTTCCTTGAATTTGTCGAAGCTTCCCCATTGTACGGTAATGGCATCAGCCAGCGCGCCCTCGGGTTTTCCGCCGCCATGGGGCTTCATACAGTTCCAGAAAAACGTATGATTCCATACCTGCGCGGCATTGTTGTAAATGGGCGAATCCGGGGCTTTTTTGATAATCTCTTCCAGCGGCATGTCCTTGTAGTCTGTGCCTTCCTGAAGATTATTCAGATTGGTGACATAGGCCCTGTGGTGTTTGCCATAATGATATTCCAGGGTTTCCTGTGAGATGGCGGGCGCAAGGGCGTTCATGGCATAGGGAAGTTCGGGTAGAATTCGTTCCATAGCTAACTCCTTATGGTATGTTTTGGGGCTGCAAAACAGACAGGCCGATGCCTCCTCCCCAAAAAGTACTCAGACCAAGCATAGCAGTTGCCAATAGATAGTTCAATATTGTTTGCCGCCCAAAACGGCAGCAATAATTTGTTGCAGGAAATGATGAAAAACAGGTGTTTTAATTAAATAGTGGCTGCAATTTGATTGCGGGCTGTACCGCTCCTGCCATAATTCTATTTGGAGGGCCAGGGTTTCAAATTGATAGCGCGGGGTGTGCAAGCCAATAAACAGCCCTGTCACCTGGCTTGTTATGGTTGCGGTGGCTTATGGAGGTCTAGCGGGTTTGGAGCAGTTTACGAATCAAAGGAGTTAACTGCTCTGCAAGGATTTTCAGGACAATCCTGCCAAGAAATGTGAACAGACAGGTTTTTTTGCCTGCCGTACGCGAGTCTTTCAACGTGTACCTTGGCAAACCGTTTCGGAACGCTGTTTTCCGAGTTCGATTTGGCCGCATCGGCCCCGATCGTCAGTTGAACGCCGTGGCCGCGTCCGCAAGCGAGCGGTACCGCCTGCTCGCGAAAACAAAGACCGCCAGGCCCATGCACGGAGCAACGGCCAGGGCCAAAAACGCCGCATTGTAACTGATGTAGTGTGCGAACAGGCCGCCGTACGTAGTGCTGAACGCCGCGCCGAGTCCTTGAATGGTAAGCACGAAGCCCAGACCCAGGTTGACGTGTCCGCTGCCGCGCAAGATCCTGGCCACAATGCCGGGCGTGGCTACGCCCATCAGGCCGCTGCTTATGCCGTCCAGAATCTGCACGGGCACAACGCTCCAGGGGCTGTCGTAAAAACCGGCCACAAGGCCCCGCACCGGCAGCGCCAGCAATGCAATCAAGAACAGCATGCCATAACCGCGTCGAAGGGCTGTCCAGGCTCCGAGAAGCGCGGTGGCAATCATGGTCACCTGGGCGATGATGACGGTCACCCCGGTGTAGGCCGCAGGATTCACGTCAAAACGGGCGACGGCCGATTGCCCCAGAAGGGGAAGCATGGCCGCGTTGCCAAGATGAAAAAACGCCAGGGTGATTGCTATGGCCAGCAGGGCGCGGTCTGAAAAAAGCGCCCGCAGGGGTATGGGCGCGGCATCGGGTTTTCCCTGATTTTCTTCAAGGCCGCGCGCCGTTGCATTGTTGATGTGCGCAGGGTTGATGCCTCCAAGGCACATGATGCAGAGCACCCCCATGACTGCCATGACAAAAAAGACGCCAGGAATGCCGTAGTAATAGCCGACAACTGTTCCGAGAACAGCCGTTGCGCCGTTGCCAAAATGGTTCCATGCCTCATTTTTGCCAAGGCGTGCCGGTAGGCCCTTCTGGCCGACCATGCCCAGGGTTATGCCTGAAAGGGTCGGAGCAATGGCCGCTGCCAGAGCGCCCTGCAGTATTCTGGACGTCCAGACTGAAAAGGTGTTGAACCATAAAAAGATGCCGCCGCAAGCCACCACAATCATAATAACCGTGGCGCCAAGGAGCAGCCGTTTTTTGTCGGCCCTGTCTGCAAGCGCGCCCAGGGGGGTGGTGCAAAGCATACCGGCAAGGCCTCCGGCTGTCATGACATATCCGATTTCGTCCGGTAGCCAGCCCTTGCCTTGCAAAAAAACTCCAACAAAAGGCCCCAAACCGTCACGTACGTCGGCCAGTGCAAAGCAGAGCAGGGAAAGGAAGGTCAGGGATCGTGTCTTGGATTCGGCGTGCATAAGGACTCGAGTAGATGGGACATTATAGCCTATCTGCAAAGGATACTTCAGTTGGTGATGGCGCGCAAGATGTGGTGGCAACAAATAATGCTGGGATTCGTTCTGTGAGCATTGATTTATCTATACGCTCCCTACTGCTGTAAATAGCATCATATCTATCAAGCTGTATGCGGGTCTGGATTCACAATTGTCCGCCAGGTATTCTGCCAGCATCCATGCTTCCATGCATGCCTGTTATTGTATGCGCCACGTCTGTTTTTATGCATTGCTTGCAATGGCCTTCATGAGGAAACCTGGGCTGTTCAACGCGACTGCAGGCAGGTCTTTTGTGGATACATGTGATCAGCGCAACTGAAATGAGTATTATGCTATGGTGTAATGCCATGTTTTTTTACTGTATTAAAAATATTGTTTCATGATCTGGTATGGTGTGATAAGCTCTCTGTGGAAAAACACTTTCAATGAAAAAGCGCATTGCGTGTTTTTATATAGACTGTCTTATTTTTTTAGGCCAGGGACATGGTGCAGGAAGGTCCCTGCTATTTATTGAAGCCTCTAATCCTTTAAAAGAATCGACCGATTTGGAAATAAATACTTTCTTTAAGGTGAAAATATGAAAATTTCACATAAGCTTTTGTGCATCAGTTGCGTTCCTTTGCTGGCCTTTCTGGTTTTAAGCGTCATGTACGCCCGCATCTGGAGCAATGAAAAAAGTACCATTGTTGAAATCAGGCACAATATTGACCTGTTTATTCCCGTTTCGCGTCTCATCCACGAACTGCAGAAAGAGCGTGGCCTGACCAACGCCTTTCGGGCTGGCGCGAGCAGAAGCGACATGGACAGGCAGCGTGAGCAGGTGGATGCCATTCTTACCGAACTGCCCGCAGTCATCAGCGCCGCTTCCCTGAGTGCCGATCAGGCACAGGATTTCAATGCCACGCTCAAAGAGGTGGCGGCCGTACGGCAGAAGGTGGAGCAGGGCGGCAATACCGCGGATCTGCTGGCTGCCTATGGCGCGCTCATTGCCCGTCTGTTGGAACATGAGAAAACCGTTGCCAATCTGCGCAGTTTTCTCGGCATCGACAAAACATTCACCACGGTGGAGCTTCTGGAAAGCGCCAAAGAAAGCGCTGGCCGGTTGCGCGCCGCTCTTTCCGGCGTGCTCACCGCAGACAAGGGCATAACGCTGGAAACCTTCCAGCGCCTGGTGGCGCTCAAGGCCCAGATGGATGCCAATGTTTTTTCCAAAACAATGGTTCTGGCGCCCGAAGGGCGGCAAATCCTGACCGCCATGCAAAACTCCCAGCCCTGGCAGGACGCCGACAAGGCATTTTATGCCGTGCTGGCCCACTACGGTGAAGGCAATTTTGGTGTTTCCGGCGCGGTCTTCTTCAAGAACATGACGTCGATCATTGATGCCATGGCCAGCGTACGCGATATAGAGTTCGCCGCTCTGGAAAAAAACATGAACCAGACTTATGCGCAGGCATCCGCCACGCTCACCCGTCTGTATAGTGTCATGGGCAGTGCGGTGCTGCTGATCCTGCTTATGGTTGTTCTGGTCATACGCTCCATCAATGGGCCCATCAGGACGCTCATCAATTACGCCAACGAGGTTGCCTCCGGCAGGCTGGACGTGCCGCAGCTCACGGGCATGCGGCACGAACTGGGGGCCTTGTGCACGGCCCTCAATATAATGATCGCCAATCTGGAAAAGATGCTGCGCCAGTCCGAACAGGCCAGCCAGCGCGCCCATGAAGAATCGCAAAAAGCCCATGTGGCCATGGGGCAGGCCGAAGAGGCCAAGATCAGGGCCGAGCGGGCCAAGGCCGAAGGCATGCTGGCGGCGGCGGCCCAGCTTGAGGGTGTGGTGAAAGCCATGGGCGAAACCACGCAGACGCTTGAGGGGCACGTGCTTCGGGCTGAACGCGGAGCGGGCAAGCAGGCCTCGCATATTACAGAAACCGCAACCGCCATGGAAGAAATGAACGCCACCGTGCTGGAAGTGGCCCGAAACGCGGGGCAGGCATCCGACGCCTCCGGCGCCACCCGTGAAAAGGCGGGCAGCGGCGCTTCCGTTGTGCATGACGCCATTAACAGCATGGAAACCGTGCGTCAGCAATCGCTCAAGCTGCGTCAGAATATGGCGCAACTGGATGATGACGCCAAGGGCATCACACAGATTATGGGCGTCATTTCCGACATCGCGGACCAGACAAACCTGCTGGCCCTGAACGCCGCCATTGAGGCGGCCCGCGCTGGCGACGCCGGACGGGGCTTTGCCGTTGTGGCCGACGAGGTGCGCAAGCTGGCGGAAAAAACCATGGCCTCCACCACGGAGGTGGGCCGGACAATCGCGGCCATCCAGGCTTCGGCAAGAGAAAGCACCAGTCAGATGGATGAGGCTGTGGTCTCCATCGAAGAGGCGACCCGCCTGGTCAACCTGTCGGGCACAGCCTTGCAGGAAATCGTCAGCATGGCTGACGTCACGGCTGATCAGGTGCACGCCATTGCCACGGCCGCCGAGCAGCAGTCCGCCACGTCCGAGGAAATTAACCGCTCGCTGACGAATATCAACGGCATCTCCGGTGAAGTGGTTGACATCATGCACGAGTCTGCCAAGGCCGTGCAGGAGGTTTCCACCCAGGCTGACGTGCTCAATGGCCTGATGGAAGAAATGAAAAAATCAAGCTCGGTATAAGATTGAAAAGTGGCGAAGAAAGATAGAAAGGAAAGGGCGCTTAACAGCGCCCTTTCCATATTTGTGCCCCGAGGATGAAGCAGGCTCGCCCGCTTCCGGTTTGCTCCGAAAATGAAGTGCTTGCCGTGTTGCTAGCCCTGTTGGGACAAATAGTCCGTCACTTCCTTGAAGGCCGCCTTGCCGCCAAGCAGCGCGCCACCGTAACCCCCGCCCGGCGAACCCCAGGCGCTGGCAAGATACACGCCCGGCACCTTTGTTTTGTTGGGCAAACGGGTCATGAAGGAGTTGTCAATACTCTGGTTGTACCCATAGAGCGCGCCACCAGTATTGAGCGTGAAGCGGTAATTGGTCAATGGCGTGGAACTTTCGCTCATGATGATCATGCTGGAAAGACCGGGAATGGCCAGTTTTTCGGCCTGAGCGATAAGCAGGTCGGTCAATTCCTGTTTCTTTTTGGTATAGGCGGGGCTGTTGCCCGCCAGATAGTCCGCCTCCATTTCCTTCCACACGTCATATGAGCAACTGGCCACTATGCTTAGGCTCGAGCATCCCTCAGGGGAAAATCCCTGCTCAAGATTGTCGTACACCATGAGCGAAAAGCCTGACTTGTCAAAATGGGCCTGCATGGCTTCTTTGAAATTGGCGTCCAGGTCCAGGCTGGCGTAGTAGGAAACTTCGGGATGCGGGAATTGTTTGGTAATGTCCCGGTCAAGCCCAAGCCACACAATGACGCTGCCGGGGCTGAAGGTATAGGTATCCAGCTTGTCGGCATATTCTTTGGCGACGCTTCCCTGCGGCAGGAGCTTGTTGAAAACCTGCGGCGCGCTGGCGTTGCAGACCACGGACTTTGCCTTGAATTCCCGTCCGTCGGCGGTTTTGACCCCTGTCGCTTTTCCATTGGCAAGCGCTATGGATTCTACCCTGGCGCCATAGCGCACCTCGCCGCCGGCATCCGTGATGACCTTGGCCAGAGCGTTTGACAATGACTGCGACGTGCCCTTGATATAGGAACCGCCGTTTTCAATATAGTCGCCCGTGGGATCAAGGTAATAGAAAGCCGAGAGACGCGAAGGCGGCAGCCCGTAGTAGCTGCAGCTCTGCCCCAGAAGCGCCTTGAGCCGGGGGTCATGTATGTGTTTGTCCAAAAGCTGGCCCACCGTCTTGTCCCTGATGTCCCACAGGGTGGGAAATAATTGCGGAAAGCGCGCTTCGTCCGATGCGGACAGCCCTTTTTCCAGAGCTGCACATTCATCCATGACCCGTTGCCACATCGCAAAATAGGCAGTCAGCCCCTGGCGTTCGGCCGGAAACATGTCCGCCATTTGCCGTTCAAATCCTTTAAGACCGCATTTGGCGGGAATATCCACCGACAGGCCAGGAAACCGTGAAGACCATGCGTGCGGATGGTCGAGCAATTCCAGCTTGTTCCAGATGCCGAGGTCTTCCAATAGCGCCTTGGTGTCTCCAGCGGCGAGTACGGAAGAATGTAGAGACACCTCGCACAAAAAATCGCCTTTGTCCGACCCGCGCAGAAAAGACGTGGCATAGCCCCCGGGCACCTCATACTGTTCAAGCAACAGTACCTTGAATCCGTTTTTTGCCAGGTAGCCGGCGCAGGTCAATCCTCCCAATCCCGCTCCTACAACAATGGCATCGTAGACGCCGTCTTCCGGTTTGGGGGCTGCTCCTGCGAATTCCCATCCTACCAATGAGCTAGCAGCTGCAATGGCGGATAATTGAAGGAAAAATCTTCTGTCCATAATAACTCCTAGCATAATATTGGTATGGTCGTAGGGTATAAGAAATGCGTGGCATGTCAACGTTCTGAGATATGTAAATATATTATAAAAATAGTATGTTATAAGAGGTATTTTCTAAAAATAAAATTATCTTTTGATGGTGCATAACACCATTGTATGCAAAAAAATATAGTTATATTATAAATATTGATTTGTGTGCTTAAAATGCAGATATTATGCGCGCGTACAATTGTTAAAAAAATGTTGTTATAAAGTGTACAGTTGAAAAATTACTGTTCATGATGTCTGTATGCAAGAACATACAAAAGAATATTCATTTTATTTTTGTGAAGAAAAGCAAAAGCAAGAGCCCATGGACTGTTACAGGCATGCAGGACGCAGCTACAAGAGAGCGGCAAGCAGGATGCCTGGGCAAGGGATGAGCGGAGAGTGGGCAGGGCGGTCACTGGCCTGGGTGATACCTGGCAAAAAGCAAAAAAATACCCCTTTAAGCAGAGGCTCAAAGGGGTGGTGATCTCTTGGATGGATTATAAAAATAAACGGGATAAAACGGATAGGCCAAACAGCTTTGCGGGGCTTGGCCTGTATCAGCCCGATGACTGCAAAAGCAGCGTTTGGCGGAGACGTATAGGGGTCGAACCTACCACAGACCGTAAAGCCTGCCACCGGTTTTGAAGACCGGGCGCCACACCGGTGACGAAACGTCTCCGCGTAATATCCTGTATGATAAGCGAAAATGAAAAACCCCGCAAGTGGCAGGGGTGATATTTCAAAGAGTCTTTTTGCCATTGCCAAACCATAAGCAGGCATTATATGTGAAAAAAGGGTGTGCCGGTGAACGTGGAATCCGTCCATTTGACAGCGGCTATGCGCAGGTAGTATTTCTCTGCTTGCGTGGGCCTATGTTCGGGTCCTGGCCGTGCGTTGCTGCGCGCGGAAAACGTAATGGAGGCAATGTTGAACCAGATGAGTCGCAACCTGATGCTATGGGCTATTATCGTCCTGGCGATGGTTATGCTTTTTAATATGTTCCAGCAGCCGCAGGGCGTAATGCAAAGGGTGCCTTATTCAGACTTTCTGAATCAGGTGGAAGGCGGGCAGATACTGTCCGTTACGATGCAGGGCCACACGCTTACAGGTAAAACATCAGACGGCAAAACTGTTCAGACATATGCTCCGCAGGATTTGGGGCTCGTCAACCGCCTTATTGAAAAAAAGGTGGAAGTCAAGGCAGAGCCGCCTGAAGAACAGCCCTGGTATATGACCCTGCTGGTTTCGTGGTTCCCCATGCTGCTTCTTGTGGGCGTGTGGATTTTCTTTATGCGCCAGATGCAGGGCGGCGGCGGCAAGGCCATGAATTTTGGCCGTTCCAAAGCGCGTATGCTCAGTCAGGACAGTGTACGGGTCACTTTTGCCGATGTGGCCGGGATTGATGAGGCCAAGGACGAGTTGGCTGAAGTTGTGGAATTTCTGTCCAATCCCAAAAAGTTTACCCGCCTTGGCGGGCGCATTCCCAAGGGCGTTTTGCTCGTGGGGCCTCCCGGTACGGGTAAGACCCTTCTTGCGCGTGCCGTGGCCGGTGAGGCGGGGGTTCCCTTCTTTTCCATTTCCGGCTCGGACTTTGTGGAAATGTTTGTGGGCGTGGGCGCTTCGCGCGTGCGCGACCTTTTTGTGCAGGGCAAAAAAAATGCCCCCTGCCTTATCTTTATCGACGAAATTGACGCCGTGGGCCGTCAGCGTGGAGCCGGGCTCGGCGGCGGGCACGACGAACGCGAGCAGACGCTGAACCAGATGCTGGTTGAAATGGACGGCTTTGAAAGCAATGAGGGCGTCATCCTCATTGCCGCCACCAACCGTCCCGACGTGCTGGACCCGGCCTTGCTGCGCCCCGGCCGTTTCGACCGTCAGGTGGTCGTGCCCACGCCCGATCTGCGTGGCAGGCGCCGCATCCTTGAGGTGCACACCAAGCGCACGCCCCTGTCTGGCGACGTGGATCTTGACGTTCTGGCGCGCGGCACGCCCGGTTTCTCCGGTGCTGACCTGGAAAACCTGGTCAACGAAGCGGCTTTGCAGGCCGCCAAGCTGAATCAGGACAGACTGGACATGCACGATTTTGAATACGCCAAGGACAAGGTGCTCATGGGCCGCGAGCGTCGCAGCCTTATCCTGTCCGATGACGAAAAGCGCATCACCGCCTATCATGAGGGTGGTCACGCCCTGGCGGCCCGCCTGCTGCCCGGGGCGGATCCGGTGCACAAGGTCACCATCATCCCGCGTGGGCGCGCCCTTGGCGTGACCATGCAACTGCCCGAAGAAGACCGCCACGGCTATTCGCGCTCGTATCTGCGCAATACCCTTGTGGTGCTGCTGGGCGGCCGGGTGGCTGAAGAGCTTATTTTTGATGATATCACCACCGGCGCTTCCAACGACATCGAGCGCGTCACGCGTATGGCCCGCAAGATGGTATGCGAGTGGGGCATGAGCGAGGCTGTGGGCACGCTGGCCATCGGCGAAACCGGCGAAGAAGTCTTTATCGGGCGCGAATGGGTGCAGAACAAGAACTTCAGCGAAAGCACCGCGCGCCTGGTTGACGCCGAAGTCAAGCGCATTGTGGATGAAGCTCACTCACGCTGCACAGAACTGCTCAAGGACAATGTGGAAGTGCTGCACCGCATTGCGCAGGCCCTGCTTGACCGCGAAACCATCACGGGCGAAGAGCTTGATCTTCTGCTGGAAGACAAGGAACTGCCGCCTCTGGATACCAATGGCAAGCCCATGAAGTATTCCGAAGCGCCGAGCCGTCCCGGCAAGGGCAACGGCAAGGGCAAGAGCGCCGAAGCTGCCGCTGACGCTGGCGCAGGAACTTCCACGGGCGCTTCCGCCAGCAAGCCTGCCGAGTTTACTCTTGAACCTGACCCGGTGGACGGTTCCGTCGCGCCGCATGAAGCGCCCACATCGGCCGGGGGCGGAGAATCCCGGCCCCAAGAAGCCGCAGGTCAGGGCGAAAAAGACGACAACAAGCGACAGCAGTAATGAAAAATGCATTCCCGGCGGCGTCGGTAGAGGACGCAACCTGGTACGTTAAGGGGGGGCGGGCGTTAAAGACGCCTTCCCCCTTTGGCGTTATGGGTATTGTCAATCTTACGCCAGATTCCTTCTACGACGGGGGCGTGCATCACATGCCGCCCGCCGGTCTTGAGCATGCCCTGACCCTGCTCGAGCAGGGCGCGGATATTCTGGATCTTGGCGCGGAATCCTCACGGCCAGGCGCTGCCGAATTGCCGCCGGATGAAGAAATACAGCGTCTTGCGCCCGTGCTTATGGGATTGCGCCGCCAGGCCCCCTGGGCAAGCGTTTCTGTCGATACCTACCATGCGGCCACGGCTGCCGCTGTTCTGGAGCAGGGCGCGGTCATAATCAATGACATTTCAGCCTGCGCCTTTGATCCCGGTCTGTTGGACGTGCTTGTGCAGTACAAACCGGGCTATGTGCTTATGCACAGCCAGGGACGCCCGGAGACCATGCAGCATAATCCGCGCTACGAGGATGTCCGGCGTGAGGTTCGGGAATTCTTTGAGCGCAACCTCGCACGGCTGGTACGGGCAGGGCTGCCGGAAGATCGCATTGTGCTTGATCCCGGTATAGGCTTTGGCAAAACCCTGGCGCACAATCTCGAACTGCTGGCTCACCCCGAAGACTGGCTCGGCTTTGGAAGGCCCGTGCTCATGGCCTTGTCGATGAAGTCGGTCTTTGGCGGGCTGCTGTCTTTGCCGCCGGCGCGTCGTGGGGCCGCCACTGTGGCTGCCACGGCGCTTTTGCGGGCCAGGGGCATATTCTGGCACAGGGTGCACCATGTGGCTGACGCCAGGCAGGCGCTTGCGGTGGCCACAGCCTTTGGTGGAGCATAATCCCTGCCAATTCTTGCGCAAACAGGGTAAAAGCATGGCATGCGCCCGACGTCCTTCAAAAACACCCTTCGATGCCGTGCGAAAGTCCGGAACCTTTTTGGCGGTATTTGTGACGAGCCTGTGCTGCTGCCTGGTGGCGGTGTTTTTTCTCGTGCAGCGCCAGGCGCAGGTGGAGTTCTCCCGTCTGGAAAATATCATCCTGGCGCAAAGGGATGATCTAAAGGGGGATATCTCCGGTCTGCTGTTCAAAACGCGGGCCCTGGCCGCTCTTGTTGTCCATAGCGACGGGCACGTGGCCGACTTTGACGACGTTGCCCGGTATCTGGCCCATACCAGAAGCACGGATGTCCTGGCGCTGGCTCCAGCCGGTGTCATATCCCATGTGTATCCCCTGAAGGGGCATGAAGCCCTGTTGGGGATGAATCTGCTCGACTTCCCGTATGGCGAAGCCTCTGCCGCCTCTCACGACCATAATGGCATCAGCGTGTTCGGCCCGCTGCAGCTGCCTGACGGCACGACGGCGCTGGTGGGGATTCTGCCGGTGTTTTTGAAGGATGACGCCCATCAGGGGCAGTTCTGGGGCACGGCCTTCATTGCGCTCAGTTTTCCACAACTGCTTGATGTCGCCAATCTTGGCCTCATCGAAAAGCAGGGCCTGAGCTATGATATCCTGAGCTTTGATCGCCACAAAGATGCGTGGAGGCCCATTGCCGCCAGCGCCCGCCCTTTTGATGAAGACGCGCCGCATCTGAACATGCCCTTGCAGATATTTGACGCCAACTGGCAGCTTCGAATCTCCTATAATCAACCATGGCACGGGTTTTTTGAAAACTGGTTCTATATTTTTTCCGCCACGCTGCTCAGCCTTTTGCTTGCCTCGCTTGCCCAGAAAAACCGTGATTTGGCTGAGGCCCACTGCCGCCTTGAAGAAATGGTGTATAACGACACGCTTACCGGCGCCTTCAACAGACGCGGACTTTTTCATACCATGGCGGCCCGTGCGGCGGAAGGACAAGATAAAAAATTCATCTTGTATTACCTGGACTTAGATCGTTTTAAAGATATTAATGATACCTATGGACATAACGCTGGCGACCGAGTATTGCAACATTTCGCGGCTGTCATACAGTCCGTTGCGCCGCAAGGCAGCGTGTTTGCCCGCATGGGCGGCGACGAATTCATTCTGGTGCTGTTCAGCACAGACACAGATGTGCAGATGACTGCCGGGCTGGACAGGGCCGCCGCTACTCTGGCAAGGGGCCTGCCCCATGAGGGGCTGCCCGAGTCTATCCTTTTCAGCGTGGGCAGGGCAGGGTATCCTGAAAACGGGCAAACGCTCGACGAGCTGCTCTCACGGGCCGACAAGGCCATGTATCTGGATAAGGAACGCCGTCGGCGGCACACGCGGCAGGTCGCCCGGCAGGGCTGCGCCGCAGGCTGCCGTTGAGGCGAGAAAGTGTGAAAAACAGAAGGCCGAACCGCCCGGCGTCATGACCAGGGGGCGCGGCCGCACAAGCTCTGATATCTTCAGGTCAAGGATCATAAACGGTGCTGGACAATATACCCATTGAATGGCGCGATCTTCTGGATATAGGCGTGGTCAGCGTGCTTTTGTACCAGCTTATCCAGTTGGTGCGCGGTTCACGCGCCCTGGCTGTGCTGACCGGCCTTGGCGTGCTGACCCTTTTGTTCTTTTTTGCCAAGGCCATGGGGCTGTATACGCTGAACTGGCTTTTGCAGCACATCTTCAGCTCCCTTTTCATCCTTATCGTGGTCATTTTTCAATCCGATATCCGGCAGGCTCTGGGCGAAATGGGCACACGACGTCTGTTCCGCCGAAAGCAGCTTCTGAAGGACGGAGTGGAAGAAGTGGTCATGGCCTGCGTGGAAATGGCCCGCCTGCGTGTGGGCGCGCTTATTGTGGTTGAGCGCAGCATGCGCCTTGGCGATATGATCAAGCGTGAAGGCGTGCGCATTGACGCGCAGCTTTCTCGGCAGCTGCTCATGAACATTTTTTATCCCAAAGCCCCTCTGCACGACGGCGCAGTGGTCATCAGCAAGGGCAGGCTCATGGCCGCCGCCTGTATCCTTCCCCTGGCCGAGGCCAAGGGGCAGAGCTTCGGCACCCGTCACAGGGCGGCTCTCGGAGTGACCTTGGAAACGGACGCCGTAACCATAGTGGTGTCAGAAGAACGGGGCGAAATTTCTGTGGCCATGAAGGGCGAACTTATGCGCGCCCTGGATGCGGCCCGTTTGCGTGAGGTTCTCAATGAAGTCCTCTAGGTCTTCCCGGCGTTCGCCGCATCTTATGTCCATGCTGGTGGCCGTGCTGGCCGCCGTGAGCATGTGGTACGTGGTCAGCGTGCGTGAGCGCGTTGAAGCCCAGCTTGAAGTCACCCTGGACTACTACGGCATACCGGCCAATCTTGTGATTACCGATGGCCTCATAAACAAGGTGATGATTCGCCTGCGCGGGCCGGAAACCCTGTTGCGGTCGGTGACGCAGGGCAAGATGATTCAGGCTGTTGACCTTTCCCATCTCAAAAAGGGCGTCACTGTGGTGCCCCTGACCGCTGAACACCTGGGGCCGGGTTTCCGCGCTTTTGAGCTCATTGACGTACAGCCGCCGCGCATTGTGGTTAAGGCTGACAACCTCATAGAGCGCTCGGTGCCTGTGCGCGTCGCGGTGGGTTCGTCCCTGAGCAACGGCGCGCTGACGGTGGAAAACGTCAGCGTTACTCCGGCCAACGTCATTTTGCGCGGCCCTGAGGCCGTGGTGGAAGACATTGCCAGCGTGCCCGTGCCCATCCAGGCGGACCCCAAGGCCGCCGGCACCACCGTGCAGCAGGTGGTTACGCTGGACACGCCAGGGCTTGTCACCCCCATACCGCCGACGGTCAAGGTGCAGTACAGCATCACAAGCGGCCGCGCTGGAGTGACGCGGATCTGCAAGGTGGAAGTTCTGGCTGAAAACCGCCGTCAGTTCACGGTGACGCCAGCGGAAGTCAGCGTGCACGTTGAGGTGCCGGAGGCTCTGGTCAAAAACGTCCAGTACCTCAAGCAGCTGGAAGCTACGGTCAGCCCGCCCGATATGGCTGAAGGGGAGAGCCGTAAGGTTGAGATACGCTTTCGCCTGCCGGAAGGCATGACGCTCTTGAACCCTGGCACAGAAGAAGTTACGGTAAGCCGCAAGAAAAAATAGCCCGGCCTCCCGGCAGGTTGCAGGGGGTTGGAGGCCGCTTTGCGGCCAGAAGGAGATGGCATGGCCGATCGTCTTTTCGGCACCGATGGTTTGCGCGGCACGGTCAACAATTATCCGATGACCGTGGATGTGGCCTTGCGCCTGGGTCTGGCCGCCGGGGTGCGCTTCCGGCGGGGGCAGCATCAGCACAAGGTGGTTATCGGTAAGGATACACGGCTTTCGGGCTATATGTTCGAATCAGCCCTCACGGCCGGTCTGTGCGCGGCGGGTATGCAGGTCATCATGACCGGGCCGCTGCCAACGCCCGCCATATCGTTTTTGACGCGCAGCATGCGGGCCGACCTTGGCGTGGTTATCTCGGCTTCGCACAATCCTTTTCACGACAATGGCATCAAGTTTTTTGACGCCGACGGCTACAAGCTGCCCGACCTGGCCGAGGATGAAATCTCCGCCATGGTGCTGGACGAGGGCTTTTCCTGGCCCTATCCCGATTCCCGTGGCGTGGGCCGGGCCACCAAGATCGAGGACGCCGGCGGTCGGTATATCGTGTATACCAAGAGCTGTTTTCCGGCGCATCTGACGCTGTCCGGCCTCCGCATTGTGGTGGACTGCGCCAACGGCGCCAGCTACAAGGTCGCCCCTCTGGCTCTGGAAGAGCTGGGGGCCGAGGTCTTTCGCATCGGCACAAGTCCTGACGGCACCAATATCAACGAGCATTGCGGCTCGCTCCACCCTGAAGTGGTGGCCGCCAAGGTTCGCGAGGTGCGGGCAGACATCGGTCTGGCGCTGGATGGCGATGCCGACCGTCTTATTGTTGTGGATGAGCGCGGCGTCATTCTGGACGGCGACCAGCTCATGGCCCTGTGCGCTCAGGCCATGATGGCCAGGGGCGAGTTGCCAGGCAATCTGCTGGTGGCCACAGCCATGAGCAATATGGCCCTGGAAATCTTCATGAGTGAGCACGGCGGCCGACTTTTGCGCACCAAGGTGGGCGACAGGTACGTCATGGAATCCATGCGCCGTGAAGGAGCCATGCTCGGCGGCGAGCAGTCCGGGCACCTTATTTTCCACAAGTACAGCACCACGGGCGACGGCCTGCTGGCCGCCCTGCAGATACTGCGCATCATGCGCGAAAAAGAGCGCCCGCTCTCCGAACTGGCTGGCCTGCTGACGCCCTTTCCGCAAAAGCTCATCAACGTGCGGGTTGAAAAGCGTCTGCCCTTCGAGGAACGTCCGGCCATTGGCGAAGCCGTGGCACGGGTGGAGAAGGAACTGGGCGGGCGCGGCAGGGTGCTTTTGCGCTACTCCGGCACTGAAGCCCTCTGCCGTGTGATGGTGGAAGGCGAAAATGCGGACAAAGTGCGGGAATATGCCGAAGATCTGGCGCAGGTGGTTGCGCGCGAGTTGCGTTAAAGCCCATGCGCGTCGAGAAATTTTCTTAACACGTTCGGCGCATCCGTTGCGGCGCGTATCCCAATGATCCGTGCCGCTGCACCTGGGTTATTGCATCCGTTCCGGTTTTGACAGAATATATAGCAAGCTAAACAAACAGCGGAGGCGCGCATGAAGGATATTCGCAAGGTTATTATTCCCGTTGCCGGATGGGGCACGCGTTCATTGCCCGCGACCAAGAATATTCCCAAGGAAATGCTGCCCATCTACAACAAGCCCGTCATCCAGTATGTGGTTGAGGAGGCCCAGAAGGCCAATATCCAGGACGTGATCTTTGTAACCAACCGTGATAAGAGCGTTATTGAAGACCATTTTGATTACAACCTGCAGTTGGAGTCCGTGCTGGAACGCGCCGGAAAGCTGGACAAGCTTGCCGAAGTGCGCAAAGTGGCTGAAATGGTCAACATCATGTCCGTGCGCCAGAAAAAGCAGCTTGGCCTTGGACATGCGGTGCTCTGCGCGCGTGAGCTTGTGCGTGACGACCCCTTTGCCGTCATGGTGGGCGATGACCTCATGTTCGGCGGCGTGCCCGGCATCGCGCAGCTTATCGACGTGGCCATGGCGGAAAAAATGCCCGTCATTGGCGTGATGGAAGTGCCGTGGGAAAAGGTCAGCCGCTACGGCATCATCGACGGTGATGAAGTGGCCCCCGGCGTGTTCAGGGTCAAGAGCATGGTGGAAAAGCCCACCAGGGACAAAGCGCCCTCACGCATGGCCATTGTGGGACGCTACGTGCTTACGCCCGATATTTTTGACTATCTTGAAAAAGTCACCCCTGGTCATGGCGGTGAAATTCAGTTGACCGATGCCCTTCAGGCTCTGGCTCAGGACAAGGGCATGATGGCGGTGCGCATGTCGGGCATGCGCTTTGACGCTGGCGACTGGGCCGAATTCTTGACGGCCAATATTTATTTCGCCCTTCAGGATGAAGAACTGCGCTACGATTTGCTGAATTTGCTCAAGAATTTTGTCCAGTTTCACTAGACAGCGTCATCAGGAGAGCCTTTCCAGTTATTTCTGCGTCGAACTTCGCCTTTTATTCCGGTCGAGTACCATCAGAGTACACTCCCTGCATAAAAGGTTCGTTCTCCTTGATATGACTGGAAATTCATCTCGTGACGACACTGTCTAGACAGCGTTACGTTGAGACGCTTTGTGGGGGAGGGACCCTTTTGTAAAAGGGTCTCCTCCCCCACGCCCCCACCCCCTAAAACTTTTGGTGTGGTGTATATAGCTCCAGAGCGGTTCAAAATTGAAAGGCTCTGGCGGGTACAGCCCGCCGCCTGGGGCACTGCGCAGCCTGCAGCACGCCGCCCGATAAACGATCGTCCCTTTGGGAAGCACTGATTAAAGAGCTCTTTGGAAACGCGCAGTTGTTTCGTTTGGCAAGGAGCGCTCTTTTTTTGAAGCAGGAGTGGACTCTTCTATCCTCGACTGTTGCAAAAAAGTGACGCAACGCCGGCAAACGGAATAACTCGACGTTTCCCTTGGTATTCTCCCCCGACCGTAGCTTTGCGGCCGGGGGAGGCTTGCTTTCCCCCCGGTATTGGTTAACTCTGCCCCACATGTACGCCAGCATCGCTCTTCTGAGTCCACCCTACGCCACCTTGAGCTACGCTCTGCCGCCGGAATTTCCCCAAGATTTCTGGCGGCCCGGCCTGCGTGTGGCCATACCCCTTGGCCGGGGCGAAAAGGCCGCCCTGCGCGCGGGGGTGGTGCTTGAAACCAGCGACAGTCTTGATTTGCCAGCAGGCGTGGCCTGCAAGAGCGTTTGCTGGCCCCTTGAGGAGCAGCCCCTGCTCACGGCTGATCTTCTGGCCCTTGCCCAGGATCTCGCCCTCAGGCAGGCCCTGAGTCCGGGGCATATCCTTGGCCATGCGCTGCCGCAGGGCCTGCGTCTCACACGGGTACGGCTGCGGCTCCTGCATGAAAAGGGCGCGGCCTCATGGCCGCTGGCCCGCATCCGAGGGGCGGATGACGCCACGCGGCGCGAGCTTGCGCAGGCTTTGGCCCAGGGCGCGGCAAGGCTGCTGCCCCCGGGATCAGACGCTGCCAGCGAAGAATTTTGCGTCCTGCGTGTGGACCCGCCCTGGCCAGTGCGCCCTTCGGCGTCACGACAGATTGAGCTGCTGGAATATCTGCTCGAGCACGGGGCCGTGAGCCGTCGCAACCTCACCCGCGCCCTGGGGCAGGGCGTCGGCGCGCCCTTGCAGTCGCTGTTGACTGCGGGGCACGTTGCGCTGACGCGGCAGGACCTCGAAGATGAAGTGGAGGCCGTGGAGCAAAGCCTTTTGCCGCCTCCGCCAGCCCCCTTTACCCTCAATGACGATCAGGCAGCGGCCCTGAGCGACATGACAGCCGCGCTTGAGGCTGCCCAGAGGGAAAAACGGGCGGCTTCGCGTCTGCTCTATGGCGTGACGGGCAGCGGCAAAACCGCCGTATATCTTGATCTGGCCCGCGCGTGTCTGGCGGCGGGCAAAAGCGTGCTCCTGCTCGCGCCTGAAGTGGCGTTGGCCTATAAGCTGCGGCGGGACGCCAGTTGCGCCTTGCCGGACGTTCCGCTTTTTTTCCATCACGGCTATCAGTCACCGGCCCGGCGTGAGGCGACGTACAGGCAGCTGGCGGCCCGGCAGGAGCCCTGCCTTGTGGTGGGCACGCGCTCGGCCCTGTTTTTGCCTGTGCCGCATCTTGCCTGCGTGGTGCTGGACGAAGAGCATGACGCTTCCTTCAAGCAGGACGAGAGCCTGGCCTACCAGGCCAAGGAAGTGGCCTGGTTTCGCATGGCCCAGGCCCACGGCCTGCTGGTGCTGGGATCGGCCACGCCCGATCTGAAAACATTTCATGCAGCGGAAAGCGGTTTGCTGCCCGTGCTGCGTCTGCCCCGGCGCGTGGGCGGGCGCGACCTGCCCCCCGTTGAGCTGGTGGACATCAGTTTGCTTTCACCCGCCGCCACGGCAGAGGGCGGACTTCTGGCCCCGCAGAGCGAGCAGGCCCTGCAGGCGGTCATCAGCAGGGGAGAGCAGGCTGTGGTTCTGCTCAACCGCCGTGGCTATGCCCCGCTCATGTACTGTCTTGACTGCGGGCGCACACTGCGCTGCCCGCACTGCGAAATAGGGCTGACCTACCATAAGGGACGCGAAAAGCTGGTCTGCCACTATTGTGGCTACTCCCGGCCATTTCCGTCTCCCTGCCCGGAGTGCAAGGGCATGAATTTTCTGCCCATGGGCGAGGGCACAGAGCGTCTGGCCGAACGCCTGAGCGTGCTGGCAGGCGGGCCTGTGCTGCGCCTGGACAGGGACAGCACACGGCGTCCGGGGCGGATGGAAGAGATTCTGGCGGCCTTTGCCCGGCAGGAATCCCCCATTCTTGTGGGCACGCAGATGCTTTCCAAAGGACACCACTTTCCCAACGTGACCCTTGCGGTCATCGCGGACGGCGATCTCGGGCTCAACCTGCCCGACTACCGCGCGGCAGAGCGCACGTTCCAGTTGCTGGTGCAGTCGTCCGGCAGGGCGGGGCGGGGCGACAAGGCCGGACAGGTTCTTATCCAGACGCGCGATGTGAACCACTACTGCTGGCAATACGTGCGCGAGGCCGATTATGAGGGCTTTTACGCCGCCGAGCTGGCCCGTCGCAAACTGCGGAAGTATCCGCCCTTTGTGCGTCTGGCGCTCATCCGCATTTCCCACGCGGTGGAGGACAGCGGCGGCGCGGCTGCCCTGAGCGATCTGGCCGCCGCCATGCGCGGCCGGGCGGCGGAGCTTGGCCTGCAACTGCTGGGGCCCGCCCCTGCGCCTCTGGCCTTGCTGCGGGGCCGCCGCCGGTATTCCTGCCTTGTGAAAGGGCAGGATTGGCAGGCCATACGCGCCCTGTATTTTTTTGCCTCAACACAAAAATCTACCAAAAACCTACGACTTTTTCTTGACCTTGATCCTGTAAATATGTTGTGAATGGCAATTGCATTTTGCAGGCTGTTAGTGGGGCAGGCCGTCTTCCCGTACCGGGAAACAGGACGGCCGTTTATCCAGTGTTGTCCGCGCCCGTCTGAGGGCAAATTCAAACCGTTGGCGACGACGGCTTGTCTGGCGGCGTCTGGTGATTTCTTGAGTACAGGCCGTTGCGGCCCAAGGCCATGAGGGGGGAGGATGAAGGTTTTTCGCGCATTGGCGCTGGTGCTGGCGCTGGTTTTCTGCTGTTCGGCCACTGTCCGGGCCGAGGGTTTCGCGCTCAATGAATGGAGCGCGCGCGGCGTGTCCCTTGCTGGCGGCCTTATCGGGCGCGCCGACGATGTTTCCACCCTCGCCTACAACGCGGCGGGCATAACCCAGGTGCCCGGCACTCATGTTATGGGTGGCCTGGCCTTCATCGCGCCCATGGGCACCATTGTGTCCGATATGAGCGCAGGCGGGACAAAGTATACCTCCACCAAGCCCGATGTGTGGCTGGCCCCGCATGGCTTTGTCAGCCACCAGCTCAATGACAATGTCTGGCTGGGTTTTGCCTCTTTCAGCCGTTTTGGCCTGGGCAATTCCTTCGACAGCAATTGGGTCGGCAGATACAATATGTATGACATCGGCCTGAAAACCATCTCCTTTGTCCCCACCCTGGCCTACAAGGTCAACGATACGCTTTCCCTGTCCGTGGGCGCTGAAGTCATGAACGCCCATGTTTACAGGGGCAGCAAGATTCCCACGAAAACCTTTTGACAACGATCTGCAGCTTGAAGGCAGCGGCTGGGGGGTTGGCGCGCACCTGGGCATGCACATGCGCTTTAATGACCAGTGGTCCATGGGTCTGTCGTACAAGAGCCAGGTTACGCTCAATCTTTATGGCGACGTGGATTTCAGCTATGAGGGCGACAGCCTTCTTACCCGAGCAGGCACTCTGCCCGTGGCCCGGGACCGCAGCGCCAACGCCACCTTGCAGCTGCCCGATTCCATCGCCTGGGGGCTTTCGTATAAGCCACTGGAAAATCTGAGTTTTGAAGTGGGCACGGTCTTTACCCGCTGGTCCACCTACAATGCCCTGAACATCAACATGGGCAACGACTATTCCTCGGTCAACAACAAGGAATGGCGTGACGGCTGGAATTTCAACGGCAGCGTCGAGTACAAGCCTCTGGACTGGTGGAGCCTGCGCGCTGGCGTCGCCTATGAAACCCCGGTGGTCAACGAAAATTACAGTGATTACATGATGCCCACCAACGGCCGTACCGTCATGAGCCTTGGCACCGGCGTCACCTGGAACAACTGGACCGTTGATCTGGCCTATGCCCATTTGTGGATCTATCCTGTGGACTATGACACTACCAGTTCCTCCGGCATCCGCTCAATGGGCATCAAGGGCGGGCACTCTGAAAATGTGCAGGCCAATATTTACATGTTCTCGGTAGGTTATACTTTCTAGGCTTGTATCTTTTCTCCGGTTTTGAACCGGCTCTGAAAGGCCGCTTCAGACTCATCATGAATGCCCCGATCTGGCGTTGTCAGACCGGGGCATTCTTTTTTTGGGCTTTACTCAATCGCCATAGTCGTGTGAAACTGGGGCAAACTACCTTTGTGATATGTTCTCAAAGGTTGAAGGTCATTTCGGCGCAACCCCACGCTTCAAATGATGGATGGCGCTGGCGGCCACGCAACCCGAAACCAAAAGGATGATGTTGCCATGAGAAAGCACGTAAAAGCCAATGTCAGCTGGGTTGGCTATATTGACTGGGAACTAAAGCATTTTCACGGAGACGAATACTCCATCATCAATGGCTCAAGCCAGAACGCCTATCTGGTTGAAGAAGAAAAAACCGTGCTCATTGATACGGTATGGGCGCCGCATCGCTTTGAGTTTATTGAAAATCTCAAGTCAGAAATTGATCTTGCAAAACTGGATTTTGTGGTGGCCAATCACGGTGAAGTGGACCATTCCGGCGCGCTGACAGAGCTTATGAAGGCGCGTCCGGATTTGCCCATTTACTGCACAGCCAATGCCGTTAAAAGCCTTGAGGGGCAATACGGAAAGCACGGCTGGAATTTCAATGTGGTAAAAACCGGCGATACCCTTGATATAGGCAATGGAAAAACGCTCGTATTTGTGGAAATGCGCATGCTGCACTGGCCTGACAGCATGGCGACCTACCTTACGGGAGACAATATCCTTTTTTCCAATGACGCCTTTGGGCAGCACTTTGCCGTTGAAGGTCTTTTTAACGACAAGGCCGATCAATGCCTGCTCGAAAAAGAGGCAATGAAATACTATGCCAACATCCTGAATCCATTTTCTACCTTTGTAGCTAAAAAACTTGAAGAAATTTCCAGTCTGAACATTCCCATAGACATGATAGCCCCAAGCCATGGCGTCATTTGGCGCGACAAGCCCATGCAGATTGTCGAAAAATACGCGCAGTGGGCGCAGGACTATCAGGAAGATCAGCTGACCATTGTTTACGACACCATGTGGGAGGGCACCACGCGGCTTGCGCACGCCATTGCGGAGCAGGCCGGAAAGCTCAGCCCCGATACAGAGGTCAAGGTCTTCAACATTTCCAAAACAGACAAAAATGAAATCATGACCGAGGTGCTCAAGTCCCGTGCCATAGCCGTAGGGTCCCCAACGGTCAGCAGCACCATTTTGTCCAGTGTGGCTGGCTGGTTGCACTTCCTGGCGTCATTGAAGTTCAAAAATAAGAAGGCCGCAGTGTTCGGCTGCTATGGCTGGAGCGGCGAAGGCAACAAGGTGCTGCGTGAAGAACTCGCCAAGGCGGGCTTTCAGGTTGTGGACGAAAACATACGTTCTCAATGGAACCCGGAAAAAGAGGATCTTGATAAAAGTGAGGCCATTGTAAAGGCATTGCTGGCCTAGGGACTGTTTCTAAATAATTCTTTTGTCCAATTGGCTGCGTCAAAAGGCCATTTTTTACTCTCGTCATGTACCGCAAAAGTACACTCCTTTCGTAAAAAAGGCTTTTTCCTTGCCCTTGGCGCAAAATCATTAATTTAGAAACAGCCCCTAGAGCCCTTTAGCTTTCAAAAAATGTAAATGCTCCAAGGCTGCACGAAGGTGCAGCCTTGGAGCAATGTCCCCTTTTTTCAAAGGTAAAAGGCTTTAACGCGCTCAGGGGCGTACCAGAATTTTGATATGCTGGTCTTTGTTGTTGATGAGCTCCAGAAAGCCTTTATCGAGTATGTCCTTGAGCTCAATCTTGCCGGTAATGAGATTTTCAGCCCTGATGATGCCCTTGGCCATGAGAGCGGCCAGGCCTTTGAAATCGTCCAGCGTGTAGGCCAGGGTGCCCATGACGCGCTTGTCGGTGCCGCTGAGGCTGAAAAAGTTGAAGGAACTGGGTTCTTCAAAAATGCCCACAATAATAGCCAGCCCCGTGTTGCGAAGAACGTCAATGGCCAGAGGGCCGGTCATCTTGTTGCCGATGCACTCAAAGGATACGTCCGCGCCTGAACCGCCGGTGATTTCCTTGATGGCGGCCACCGGGTCGCATTCCTTGGGATTGATGATGACGTCCGCCCCGCATTCCTTGGCTTTTTCAATGCGCGCCTTGGACATTTCCACCACAATGATCTTGCCCGCGCCTGCGGCTCTGACGGCCATAATGGTGCCAAGGCCGATGGTGCCCGCGCCGAGCACAACCACGTTAAGCCCCAATATGCTGCCAGCCATGCGCACGGCCTTGAAGCCCGTGGCCAGCGGCTCCATGACGGCTCCGGCTTCGGCGCTGACGCCCTTGGGCAGAACGTAGCACAATTCGGCGGGCACGTTCACAAGAGAGGCAAAAGCTCCGTCATTATGCAGGCCGGTAAAGGCCAGTTTTTCGCAGACGTTGTAGCGCCCTTCGCGGCAGGGTTGGCATTCGCCGCAATGCTGACAGGCATCGGGGGCCACCATGTCGCCGACCTTGACCTCGGTGACGCCCTCGCCAACGGCCACAACCTTGCCGGTAAATTCATGACCCAGAATGACGCTTCCCTGTTTGCCGGTGAGCGGGTGGGGGGCGTTCACAGGAATAAAGATGGGGCCGGCCAGGTACTCATGCAGGTCAGACCCGCAAATGCCGCACCACTCAACCTTCACCTGCACCCAGCCGGGGGCCGGGGGGGAAGGAAGAGGCACCGTTTCAACCCGCACATCTTTTTTGCCGTGCCATACTGCGGCTTGCATGCTCTCTGCCATAACGACCTCTCTCGTAAAAGGGTGTATGATGCCCTTTCATTTGCACAGGTCGTGCCTTAGAGCGATTTCAGTTTGAAATCGCTCTGGCGGATGCGGGAGCAGACGCCCGCCGCAGAGGCGTAAGCGCAATTTATTTGCGCTGTTACGCACCGAAGCGGGCGTCTTGGAAGCATTGAGAAGGGATGTTCTCAATGCTAAAATGCTCTAAAGATGGCCGTTGGCGCGGATTTTTCGCAATTGGGCCGGGAGGTGGCGTGCTTCCTTGATAGGGAAAAAAAGCACATGTCGATTGTCATACCAGGTGCACAATTTTTGTTCCATGCCCGAACACAATACGGCCTGTGCTGTGCGGGTATGGAACAGCATATACGCCCCTCCGCCCGGAATTCCATTGTGCAAGATTCCGGGCGGAGCAGAAAATCGGGGAGCAGTCAGCAAAAAAAGATGGCGGATCGGCGGGATCAGTTGCAGTGATCTATTTTGCGCAGTTTCGCGTAAAGGGTGTTGCGCCCTATGCCCAGGGCCTTGGCCGCTTGCAGCATGTTGCCCTTGTAGTGGGCCAGGGCCGCCTTGATGGCGTGGGCCTCAATGCTGCCCAGGTTGAACTCCGTCATGCGGGGGAGGGCGGCCATGGTGCAGTCGCAGCCGCCAGCGGCCAGCGGCTCATGCCGGGCATGCAGGGTGGCGGGCAGGTGTTCGGGAAGGATACAGCCGCCCTGGGACATATTGACGGCAAATTCCATGCTGTGCACAAGCTGGCGCACGTTGCCGGGCCAGGCGTAGTCTTCCATGATGCGCAGGGCCTCGGCAGAAAGGCCGCCAAAAGGCTGGTTGTAGTTGCAGCACAGTCGGCGGCAGTGGTATTCCGCAATGAGGCCGATGTCGTCCTTGCGCTCGCGTAAGGGGGGAATCTCAAGCGCCAGCACATGGATGCGGTAAAAAAGATCCTGGCGAAAACTCCCCGAGGTCAAAAGCTGGTCGAGATCCCGGTTGGTGGCCGTGATAAGCCTGAAGTCCACCTTGATGTTCTGTTTGCCGCCCACACGTGTCACGCAGCGCTCTTCCAGCGGGCGCAGCAGGTTGACCTGCATCTCCAGGGGCATTTCCGATATTTCATCCAGAAAAAGCGTGCCTTTTTCAGCCAGTTCAAACTTGCCGGGGCGGCCTTTTTCCGACGCGCCGGTAAACGCGCCTTTTTCATAGCCAAAAAGTTCGCTCTGGATAAGCTCGCGGGGCAGGGCGCCGCAGTTGACTGCCACAAAGGGGCCGTCAGCCTGTGCGCTGGCCTGGTGGATGGCCCTGGCGAAAAGCTCCTTGCCTGTGCCGGTTTCGCCGTACAGCAGTATGGCTGCCGGGCTTTGGGCCATATGCCGGGCTCTGGCCACAACGCTGGCCATTTTTTCGCTGCGGTACAAGATGTCGCCAAAGGGGCGGGGCTCTTCGCGGTGGCTTCGCCGGGCGGGCGTCGGCAGAACGCGCGGGGCCTCGGCCTGCAAGGTAATTATGGAATGGCGGTTTTCAGTGCCGCTGGCCATAAATGACACGATCTGGGCGCTGAGTTCCGGGTTTGTCGTGCAGCGCAGCGGCACGCTTTCGACATTGTTCTGCCGCCAGTGCGCGGGCGCGGGGCTGCCGAAAAACATGTCGGCCCGGCAGTCGCGCAGATCGCCGGCATAGCGCAACATGCGGGCGGCGAGGGTATTGGCGTAGCTTATGCGGCCCTCATCGTCCACCATGAGTATGCCTATGGGCATGGAACTGAACAGGGTGTTCAAGAGGCTGCGCGACTTGTTTTCCATATTGGCCAGCGAGGCGTTGAGCAGAAGGCGCTCAATCTCGCGGGCAGCGCCCATGACCAGCCACAGGGCATGGCTGTGGTCGGCGCTGGTGGGGCCGGAAATGTCAAAGCAGCCCCACAGGTCGCCAAATGGCGTAAAAATGGGAGCCGCCGAACAGCCCCAGGACTGGTGGCTGTTGCAAAAGTGTTCCACTCCCATGACCTGGGCTGGCGTGCCGTCATTAATGGACAGACTGATGGCGTTGGTGCCCACGCTGAGTTCAGACCACACGGCCCCCGGCCCGAAATGCAGGCGGTCGGCCTCCAGCAGAACGTCCTTGCTGCCACAGGTGCGCAGGATGCGCCCCTCGGCGTCAGCCACCGTAATAAGCAGGCCCCGCTGCTTTATCTGATCATATATCTGCCGCTCCACATCCGCCGCCAGGTCCGCATAAATATCGGCCAGAGGCTCTATCTGCGTCATGGGCGTGAACTCGCAACACCGGGGCGAAAGGGGGTCTACGCCCATGTCGCGGCAACGCTGCCAGGATGCGGCGATGGGCTGGGGAAGTGTGGGGTCGTCAATATGGCCCGTTCTGATGAATGTTTCCCATACATCTCGCCTCTGTTTGCCGCTTGAGGAGCCGCCGCCAAGCAAAAGTCCGGGGCGTGGGGATTTGGATGTTCCTCTGGGTTCCTGCCGCATTTCAAAAACATCACCATTGCGCTGCAATACGTACATACCCTTCTCCTCTTGCCGCATTCATGTGGCGTAAACCGCCTGCGGATGACCGCATTGTGGCTTGTTCCGCGTGACCGTCACGCGCCCTGCCAGGATGGCCGGACAGGCCCACCGCATGTGACGGTTCTGTGTACGCTGGAACAAATCTAGTTGGGGTAAGTAATACCTTAGTATTTTGAAAAAATGAATAGGGTATTCACAGGATTTTACTAGATAACCACAACTATCATGGCAGAATTATGTCATGTTTTTATATTGAAGTGTCCTGTATTTGGTATGTTGTCATGTAAAAATGTTCCATTTTTGAACACTTTAACTGTGTATTGGTGGTGCTGAATAAAATTATATTAAATTTTAGTATGTTATAAGATGGCATCAGAGTTGCACCACTTGGACAAGAGCAGCAAATGGATGGGCCGGATCGGGGGTAGTGCCGAAAGTCGAATGCTTTACGGCGGGCGTTGGCCGCTCCGGAATCCGAACGTACCGTCTGTCATAAAAAATCGCTCCACATGAGGAGGTTTGAGGATGGCCTACGAAGTGCAGATGCCCAAATGGGGCCTGACCATGAAAACCGGCAAGATAGCGCGCTGGCTTGTGTCAGAAGGCGGCGCGGTGGAAACGGGGCAGCCGCTTTTGGAAGTGGAGACCGACAAGATTACCAATGTGGTGGAATCTCCCGCCAGTGGCGTGCTTTTACAGATAGTTTCCCCTCAGGGCGAAGTGGTGCCGGTCATGCAGGTCATCGGCGTCATTGGCGCAGCCGGTGAAGCCGTGGCGGCGCAGCCTTCCGCCAGTGCCGCCGCCACCTCCGCAGCCCCTGCCAAAACGGAAAAAGCTCCGGCCTCCGCCGCCGCCAAAGCCTCCGGCGAGCCGGTACGGGCCATGCCCGCCGCGCGCAGACTGGCTGCGGAACTGGGCGTGGACCTTGCCTCGGTGCAAGGGTCCGGGCGTGACGGCGCCGTGACCGAAAAAGACGTGCGGGCAGCCCACGAAGCAGCCCAAAAGGCTCCTGCCGCCGGGGGGGCCGCCCCGGCAGCTTCCGGCTCCTGCACGGGTTCCGCGTCTTCCGGCCCCTGCTGCGAAGACGAAATCGTGCCCATGGACGGCCTGCGCAAGCTCATAGCCGACAATATGATGGCCAGCCTTCAGGGTGCTGCCCAGCTCACGGTTTTTGTGGAAGCCGACGTGACCGAAATGGTGGCCCTGCGCGACAGCATGCTGGCCCGCAACAAAAAGAACCCCGACTACCGTCTTTCCTACAACGACATCATCGCCTTTGCCGTGTGCCGCGCCCTGTTGCGCCACCCCGTCATGAACAGCACCCTGCGGGAAGACGGCATCCATCTGCACAAACACGTCAATCTGGGCATGGCCGTATCTCTGGATACGGGCCTCATCGTGCCCAATGTGAAAAACGCCGACACCTTCAGCCTTGAGCAGCTCAAGGAAAAGGTGCGCGACGCGGCTTCACGCGCCCGCAAGGGCGGACTTTCCATGGACGAGATATCCGGCGGCACCTTCACCATCTCCAACGTGAGCATGCTTGGTGTTGACGGCTTTACGCCCATCCTGAATCCGCCGGAAACGGGCATCCTTGGGGTTGGCCGCGTGGTGGAAAAACCGGGCGTATTCGAGGGTGAAGTGTGCGTGCGCAAGATGATGACGCTTTCGCTCACCTTCAACCACATGGTCACCGACGGCGGCCCGGCCATGAGCTTTTTGCGCACCCTTGCCGACATGCTGGAAAAACCGGTGCGCATGCTGGGCTAAGCCCGAGCGGACAAAGCGAGGAAACCATGCTTCAACGCTACATTGTTGAACTCGGCACCGGAGCGGACCTGCACGGCGCGGACATGACCAAGGCCGCCAGGCGCGCCGTGAAAGACGCCATTTCGCGGTCCTGTCTCTGCGGACTGGTTGAAGTGCTCGGCCGCTCGTCTTTTCAGGGAGTACACGTGCACGCTGAAATCGCCGTGCCCGACCCTGCGGGCGTGGATGTGGAGGCCGTAAAAGCCGCCATACCCATTGGCGATAAAAGCGTGACCATTGTTTCCGGCGGAATGCGCGTTCCTGGTCTGGAAGTGCCCATTTTCGGACCGGGATGCAGCGATATTGTGATGGCCTGCGCGGCTCTTACCGTGTCGGTCTATGTGGATTGAACAGGCAACTGATCAAGTAAAGGAGGAGAGCATCATGAAACATCCCGACAAGAAGGTCTTGCTGGAAATGTTCAGCACCATGACCAAGATCCGCCTTTTTGAAACGGAACTGCAAAAGTTCTTCGCGGCGGGCAAGATTCCCGGGTTTGTTCACCTGTATCTCGGCGAAGAAGCCGTGGCCACGGGAGCCTGCGCGGCTCTTAAAAAGACGGACATGATCACGAGCACCCACCGTGGGCACGGTCACTGTCTGGCCAAGGGCGGCGACCTCAAGCTCATGATGGCCGAAATCTTCGGCCGTTCCACGGGCTACTGCAAGGGCAAGGGCGGATCCATGCACATCGCCGACTTCAACATCGGCATCCTTGGCGCCAACGGCATCGTTGGCGGCGGCGGCCCTCTGGCCGTGGGCGCGGCCCTGAGCTGCCAGTACAAGAACAACAAGGGCGTGTGCGCCTGCTTCTTCGGCGACGGCGCGTCCAACCAGGGAACCACCCAGGAAGCGCTCAACATGGCCAGCGCCTGGAAGCTTCCCGTGGTCTTCATCAATGAAAACAATGGATACGGCATCTCCTGCGCCCAGCACAGGGCCATGGCCATTACCGACATCGCCGACCGCGCCGCAGGGTATGACATGCCCGGCGTTGTGGTTGACGGCAACGACGTGCTGGCTGTCTACGAGGCCGTGACCGAAGCCGTGGAGCGGGCGCGCAAGGGCCATGGCCCCTCGCTTGTTGAATGCAAGACCTACCGCTGGCGCGGCCACTTTGAAGGTGATGCCTGCGTTTACCGTTCCGCGCAGGAACTGGAAGAATGGAAGGCCAAGGATCCCCTGCCGCGTTTCGCGGCCAAGCTGGTGGATGCCGGTCTGGCCACCCAGGCGGAACTGGACGCCATCACCGCCAAGGTGACCGCCGACGTGGATGAAGCCGTGAAGTTCGCCGAAGACAGCCCCTTCCCCACTGAGGCCGCTCTGCTGGAAGACGTATACGCCTGACGTTCCGGAGCATCATCCAGGACGGCAGAGTAATTTTAGGGAACCACCTTCATATTTTCATAATGGAGAAAGATATGGCCATCAAAACCTACCTGCAGGCGATCAACGATGCCATGCGCCAGGAGATGGAGCGGGACGAAAATGTGTTCATCATCGGTGAAGATGTGGGCAAGTTCGGCGGTTGTTTCGGCGTGACCCAGGGGCTTTTCGACAAATTCGGCGAACGCCGCGTTCGTGACACTCCCATTACCGAAAGCGCCATCGTGGGCGCTGCTGCGGGCGCTGCTGCGGCCGGTCTGCGGCCCATTGCCGAGCTCATGTTCGTGGACTTCATCGGCGTAGCCATGGACCAGCTTTTCAATCAGGCAGCCAAGATGCACTACATGTTCGGCGGCAAGGCCAAGGTGCCCATGGTGCTGCGTATGCCCCAGGGCGCGGGCGTCAGCGCCGCCGCCCAGCACTCCCAGTGCCTGGAAGCCTGGTTCATGCATATGCCAGGAATCAAGGTGTGCATCCCCTCCACCCCTGCGGACGCCAAGGGCATGCTCATCAGCGCCATCCGTGACGACAACCCCGTGGTCTTCCTTGAGCACAAGCTGCTCTACGGCGTGGAAGGCGAAGTGGACGACGCTGTCTATGAAATTCCCCTGGGTAAGGGCGAAATCAAGCGCGAAGGCACCGACGTGACCGTGGTGGCCACGTCCCTCATGGTGCACAAGGCTCTGGAAGCCGCCGAAAAGCTGGCCGCCGAAGGCATCAGCGTTGAAGTGGTGGACCCCCGCTGTCTCGTGCCGCTGGACAAGGACATCATCCTCAATTCCGTCAAAAAAACCCATGCGCTGGTGGTGGCTCAGGAAGCGGTGAAAACCGCCGGAGCTGGCGCTGAAATAGCCGCCATGGTGGCTGAAGAAGCTCTGGACTACCTGGACGCCCCAATCGCGCGCGTGGGCGCTCCGTACTGCCCCGTGCCCTTCAGCCCTCCGCTGGAAGCGGCCTACATTCCTTCTGCGGAACAGATTGTGGCTGCGGTCAAAGGCCTTCGCTAAGAGCGGATACGCCGAAGATGCGTTAGCAGATGTGGCCGCAGGTTAGGGCCTGCGGCCGAAATTTCCACCGGAGTTCACGTGAAAGCAGCCATTATCGCCAATCCAGCTTCAGGCAAGGACATTCGCCGCATAGTCGCGCACGGCAGCGTCTTCGACAATCAGGAAAAGGTGCGCATGGTGCGCCGCATCCTGGTTGGTCTGGCCGCTGCCGGAGTGCGGGATGTCCTCTACATGCCCGAGGGGTACGGCATCGTGCCCCGCGCCCTCAGCGATCTGGAAACTCTTGAGACGCCTGTAAACGTGACTCCGGTGGATATTTATCTGCACAATACGCAGCAGGATACGGTCAATGCCGCCGCCCTCATGCAGGAAGCGGGCGTGGCCGTCATCATCGTGCTTGGCGGCGACGGCACCAGCCGCGCCGCCTGCAAGGGCGCGCGCAACACGCCGCTGCTGCCCCTTTCAACAGGCACAAACAATGTTTTTCCCATCATGACCGAAGCCACGGTGGCGGGTCTGGCCGCAGGCGTTCTGGCCTGTGGCGGCGTCTCTGTGGGCGAGGGCTGTACCGAGGTGAGCCTTCTTGAGGTTCTGGTGGACGATACGCCGGTGGACATCGCCCTGGTGGACGTGGCCGTGTCGGACAATCTTTTTGTGGGGTCGCGCGCCCTGTGGGACATGAGCGACGTGAGCCAGCTCTTTTTTTCGCGCTGCAACCCCGCCTGCATAGGATTTTCCGCCGTTGGCGGCCAGTTGGACAGCATCCGGCCGGAAGAGCCGCGCGGGCTGGCGCTGGATATTGATCCCGATTTCGCCTGCCGCGTGCGTGCGGCCATCGGCCCCGGCCTTTTTGCCGATGTGGGCGTGTCCGGCATGCACAAAATGCTGCCCGGCGACGTCATTGCCGTGCGTCAGTCGCCCTGCACCCTGGCGCTGGACGGCGAACGCGAGGTTGAAGTGCGCAAGGGGCAGCGGGCCGGGGTCAGGCTGTCGGACGACTGGCTGCGCGTGGTGGATGTGCAGCGCACGCTCGAATACGCGCGCCAGCGTGGACTGTTCATGCGCGGGGCGCAGGTCTGCTACTCCCGCTAGAGCTTGTGGCACGCACGGCAACTGCGGCACGCGCGGCACAGCAGCAGGTATGGCATCAGGCCAGGGACGGCACGCGCTGCAAGAGCGTCAGGGTTCAACGGCAAAACTAAGGGGAGCATATGAAACTCAAGGCAGCATTCATTTTTCTTACCAAGATGGAATCCGGGGCGGATTCTCCCGCCGAATACAGGAACTGGACGCGCACTCCCGCCGTGGACCTCTTGTCCATTGGCGTGGCCACCTACGCCCAGGCAGTGGCGGCGGCCCAAAAGGCCGTCAATGAAGAAGGCTGCGCCTGCATTGAACTGTGCGGCGGATTCGGCGTGCAGGGGACAGCCCTTGTGGCCCGCGCGGTGCAGGTTCCCGTGGGCGTTGTGCGCTTTGACGTGCACCCCGGCCTCGGCAACGTGAGCGGCGACGGCATTTTTGCCTGATCCGGAGCATCTCTGGCTTTACGGTTACGCCCTTCACGTCATGCCCGGCAACTTCCCGGTCATGCCCTACCATACAGGAGGACAGATACATGGCTATCAACGGCAAGGTTGTGCTGGTCACCGGAGCCGCCCGTGGCATTGGGCGAGGCATCGCGCTGCGTCTGGCAAAAGACGGAGCGGATATCGCTCTGGTGGACATGCGCGCGGACAAGCTTGAGGACGTGGCCAAAGAAGTGCGCGAACTGGGACGTAAAGCCAGCGTTTTTGCGGCTGACGTCACCGACAGGGCGCAGGTTTTTGCTGCGGTGGATCATGCGGAAAAAGAACTCAACGGTTTTGACGTCATGATCAACAACGCCGGCATAGCCCAGGTCAAGGCTCTGGAAGAAGTGACCCCCGAAGAAGTGGAACAGATTTTCAAGGTCAATGTAAACGGCGTTCTCTGGGGCATTCAGGCTGCTGCGGCCAAATTTCGCGCCCGCAAGCAGAAGGGCAAGATCATCAACGCCTCCTCCATTGCCGGGCACGACGGTTTTGCCCTCATAGGGGCCTACAGCGCCACAAAGTTTGCCGTACGCGGGCTGACCCAGGCCGCCGCGCGCGAACTGGCGTCCAGCGGCATCACCGTCAACGCCTACTGCCCCGGCGTGGTGGGCACGGACATGTGGCTGCAGATAGACGAGGGCTTTTCCAAAATCACGGGTGCGCCCAAGGGCGAAACCTTCAAGAAATATTGTGAGGGCATCGCCCTCGGCAGATCGCAAACCCCGGAAGATGTGGCCGCGTTCGTGTCCTATCTGGCCGGGCCGGATTCGGACTACATGACTGGCCAGGCCGTGCTCATTGACGGCGGCATGGTCTACCGTTGATGCAGCCACGCTGCTGAGAAAAAAAGCCGCCGGAACAGCCTTTTGCCATAACACATCTATAAAATCAGCAGGAGTATAGCAGTGAGTATTGAACTTGCCATGCCGAAACTGGGTCTCACCATGAAGACCGGCAAGGTTTCCAAATGGTTCGTGGCCGAAGGCGCCATGGTTAAGCAGGGGGACGACCTTTTTGAGGTGGAAACGGACAAGATCACCAACAAGGTCGAGAGCCCGGCCGACGGCGTGCTTTTTCAAATCCTCGTGCAGCCCAAGCAGGAAGTGGCAGTGGGCGCGGTGCTTGGCGTTATTGCAGAACCAGGGGAAAATCCCGCCCGAGTTGAGGGCGGAGCCGCCTCTTCCCCTGAAGGTGCTGTTGATGCCGCAAGCCCTGCCGCTGCCCAAAAGAGCACGCCAGCCGCCGCCCAGCCCCCACGCTCAGGCGGGCGGGCCTTCTCCTCTCCCGCCGCACGGCGGCTGGCGTGCGAACTTGATGTGGATATTGCCTGTGTGGTCGGCAGTGGCCCCGAAGGGCGCATTCTCGAACGTGACGTGCGTGCCCGCTTTGATGCTGTAGGCAAGATCAAGATTACGCCTCTGGCCGCTGTTGTGGCCGCTCGCGCCGGGCTGGACATTGCAACGCTCACCGGCACCGGCGAGGGCGGCAAGATCGTGCGCGAAGATGTGGAACGCGCGCTGCATCCCGAAAAGTTCGCGGCCCAGGAAGCCAAGGCCCCGGCCGGAGCCGTTCCTCGCGCCGACGGGCCCGGTACAGTGCCCATGGAAGGCATGCGCAAGATCATTGCCGACAACATGCAGGCCAGCCTGCAGAATTCCGCGCAGCTCACCCTGGTCAGCGAGGCCGACGTGACCGCCTGCGTGGGCATCATTGCCGACCTCAGGGCCAGGCACAAGAAGGACAAGGACTTCCGCCTGTCCATGAACGATGTGCTCATTCTGGCCGTGTCCCGCGCGCTGAAAAAGCACCCGCGCATGAATGCCACCCTTGATGGCGACACCATCACCCGTCACGCGGAAGTGCACATGGGCGTGGCCGTGGCCCTGCCTGAAGGGCTTGTGGTTCCCGTGCTGCACAATGCGGACGGCATGGGCCTGCTCCGCATCGCCAGCGAGGCCCGCCTGCTGGCCGGGCGCGCGCGCAAGGGCGGGCTCACGCCCGACGACATGAGCGGCGGCACGTTTACCATTACCAATATGGCGCATTCCGTGGTGGACTTTTTCACGCCCATCCTGAAACCCGGCGAAACGGGCATTCTAGGCCTGGGCCGCGTGACGGAAAAGGCCGTGGTGCGTAACGGGGCCATTGTGGTGCGCTCCATGATGGGCCTGAGCCTCACCTTTGACCACAGGGTTGAAGACGGCGCACCGGCGGCGGAATTTTTGAAGACGCTGACCGAGTTTCTGGCGGAACCGGCCCTGCTGTTGTTCTGAGGCGTTCCGGGCCTGAAAGGCTCGCGCGCCGGGCACGGTGAGGCATGCCGCGCTTGGAACGCGGGTGCAACAGTAAACCGTGCTGACGGCGGAATGCAGGCTTGAATTGTGTACGGTTTTACGGGCGGGTTGCGCCAGGATCACAGAGGCATTGGCCGGAAAGCCAAAAACGCCCCGGGTCCTGCAAAACCGGGCGGATATTCCGTCCGTGGGCATATCCCGCACAGAAGAAATACAAACAGCGTTCAGGAGAACAAAATGTACGACGTGCTTGTTATTGGTGGTGGCCCCGGCGGATATGCCGCCGCCATCCGCGCTTCACAGCTCAAGGGTAAGGTGGCTCTGGTCGAGGGCGGCAATATGGGCGGCACCTGCGTCATGCGCGGTTGCATTCCCAGCAAGATATGGCTGCGCGCCGCCACCCTGCTTGAACAGTCGCGCAATGCCGGAGAATTCGGCCTTGAACTGACTGTGGGCAAGCTGGACTTCAACGCGGTGCTGGCCCGCAAACAGGGCGTGTCCAACGACATCCGTATGGGCATGGAAGCCCTGCTGGCCAACAACGGCGCGGAAGTGATCACGGGCATGGCGAAAATAACCGGCCCCAACAGCGTGGAAGTGGACGGCAAAAAATTTGAGGCCAAAAACATCATCGTGGCCACGGGCAGCATGCTCGACATGCCCGATGTGCCCGGTCTTTCCGGCGTGGCCTTTACCACGGACGCCCTGCTGGACATGAAGGAAGCCCCGGCTTCGGTTCTTATCACCGACCCCACCTATATCGGCGTTGAAATGGCCGCGCTGTTGAGCATCCTCGGCAGCAAGGTGGTCTACGCCGTGCCCGGCCCCCGCATCCTGCCCGATGAGGATCAGGATTCCAGCCAGCGCCTGGCCCAGTCCCTGCGCGAGCGCGGCGTGCAGATTCTTGCGCGTCACACCCTGGTCAAGGTCGCGGGCAAGACCTGCACCCTCAAGAGCGGCGACAAGGAACAGACCATTGACGTGGACAAGGTGCTGGTTTCCGGCCGCAAAGCCGTCAGCGCCGGGTTTGGCCTTGAGGCCCTTGGCGTGGGCTTTGGCGATGACGGCAGCATCGTGGTTGACGGCCAGTGCCGCACCGCCTGCCCCTCCATCTTCGCCATTGGCGACTGCACGGGCGGCTGGATGCTGAGCCATGTGGCGTCGGCCATGGGCATCTGCGCGGCGGAAAACTGCATGGGCATGACTTCGAAGTTCCCGGCCCACCTGGTTTCCCGCGCCATCTGGGGCAGCCCGGAAATGGGTTCCGTGGGCCTTTCTGAAGAGCAGGCCGAGCGCAAGGGCTTTGAGGTTGAAGTGGGCGGCTTCCCGTACTCCATCAACGGCTACGCCATGCTGCGCGGCGAGGTGGACGGCGCGGTGAAGATGGTTGCCGACGCCGAAACGGGCGAAATCCTGGGCGTGCACATCGTGGGCAGCTGCGCTTCGGAACTTATAGGCGAAGCGGTGCTGGCCATGCAGCTCGAATGCACGGTGCGCGAATTCGCCAAGGGCTTCCGCGTGCATCCGGCCTTCTGCGAAACAGTGGTGGACGCCGCGCGCGACGCCGCTGGCTGGGCCCTGTACCTGCCCAAAAGAGGATAATACCGCATAACGCAAGCTCCGGCCGTCCCTACGCAAACCGTGCCGGTTCAGCGCCGGTCCAGCCGCCAGACGGCCGGAGCATGCAATTTTCAAGGAAGAAGCGCCATGTCCAGAGTTCAAGCCCTGCCGCACAATACTCCGCCACGGACTGAATACGCGACGCCTCTGGAAATCCTTGACCTTGGCCGCATCGAATACGGCGAGGCTCTGGATTTTCAGAAAAGCCGCGTGAGTTCCCGCATCAACGGCGTCACCGGCGACACCCTGCTGTTGCTGGAGCACGAGCCGGTCATCACCATGGGGCGCGGCGGTCTGGCCGAACACCTGCATGTGAGCGAGGAACACCTCAGGCGGCAGGGCGTGGGGCTCTTTTGGGTGGAGCGGGGCGGCATGGCCACGTTTCACGGGCCAGGACAGCTGGTGGCCTATCCCATCATCCTTCTGCACGAAAAAGACCTGCACCTGTATATGGAAAAACTGCTGGCCGCCATTGCCGCCGTATTGCGCAGTTACGGGCTTGAGCCGCAGCTGGGCGTCCACGGCCCGGGAGTGTGGGTCAACGGCGGCAAAATAGCCAGCGTGGGCATGGCCGTGCGCAAATGGGTGACCTTTCACGGCATGGCCCTCAACGTCAATACGGACATAGGCTGGTTCGGCCTTATCACGCCCTGCGGCAATCCCACCGAGCGCATAACCTCCATGCGGCAGGAACTGGGGCATGACGTGGACTTTGCCGAAGTTTCGCGCCGCTTTGTGCGCGCGTTCGCCGACGAGTTCGGTTTTTCGCAGCGCCCCGAACCGCAGGAGCGGCGGCCTGACTGGCTCACGGTGCGTCTGCAGCCGGAGGCAAGCGTCGGTCCCGTGGAGGACATGCTGTCCGGCCTGCGCCTGCACACGGTCTGTCAGGAGGCCATGTGCCCCAACAAGGGCGAATGTTTTGCGCGCGGCACCTCCACATTCATCATTCTGGGCGACGTCTGCACCAGAGGCTGCCGCTACTGCGCGGTGGGCAAGGGCAAACCCGAAGCCCCGGACGCGGCTGAACCGGACCATGTGGCGCAGGCCGTGCAACGTATGAAGCTGCGGCACGCCGTCATAACTTCCGTGACCCGCGATGACCTGCCCGACGGCGGGGCGGGGCATTTTGTGGCTGTCATGAAGGCCGTTCGGGCGGCCAGCCCGCACACCAGCGTTGAAGTGCTTGTGCCGGATTTTCAGGGCAACCGCGATGCCATCGACGCCGTCTGCGACGTGCGGCCCGACGTCTTCAATCACAACCTTGAGGCCGTGCGCCGCATTTTCGCCCAGGTGCGCCCCCGCGCCAGCTACGACCTTTCGTTGAAGGTTCTGGCCCATGCCGCAGAGAGGGGACTGCGCGTGAAGTCCGGCATCATGCTGGGGCTTGGCGAAACCTGGGACGAACTGCGGCAGACCCTTGCGGATCTGCACGCCCACGGCTGCCGTTTTTTGACTTTGGGGCAGTACCTTGCGCCGTCCACGGCCCATGTGCCCGTGGCGCGCTATCTGGCCCCGGACGAATTTGATCACTGGAAGCGCGTGGCCCTTGATATGGGCTTTACCGGCGTGGCCTCAGCGCCCCTGGTGCGCAGCTCCTACAGGGCTGAAGCCATGCTGGAAGAGCAGGCCGCCGCGTCCCGGCTGCAGCACTGCCAGGCCGATGATGCCTCCACGGACGCGACCGTGGCCGGCCATCAGGGTCATCAGGGTCGTCAGGGAATGTCGTGCGCCACTAGGCCGCAGGGGATTGCGTAACAATCCCCGTGAGAAAGAGATTTTGGCAAGTGTTGCCTGTGGTGAAAGGATTGATTCAGTGCCGCATTATAGAGCTTGTTCATGATGCGCAGTTGGGGCGCTGCACAGGCTGATGCCCGTCGCAGTGCCGAAAAAGATTGTTGGTTGTGTGGGCACGCGCCCTCAGTGGCGTGCCGTAAACTTTACGGATGGACATTCTCAAAGGTAATCCGCTCTAGGAGAAGATCATGAAGTTGTGGTTTAACACGCGCCATACCGCTGCCTCTCTGCCCGTTTTTCTGGTAGCCTTGCTACTGGTGCTGGCGGTCTGCTGGCTTCGGCCCGCCGCCGCCCATGCAGGCAGTTCATGGCTCATTGACGAGATGCGGTTTCACGCCTCGGCCCACAGCGCTCTGTCCTGTACCGATTGCCACACAGACATTGCCGAAGCCGCCGAACACCCCACGGCCAAGGGGCTGAATCAGCCCGGCAGCACGGCTTTTTCCGCCGAGGGCTGCTACAAGTGCCACAGTGAGGTGGAAGCCGAGCTTGCCCAGAACAAACACGCGGGCAAGGCCCTTGTGAAGGGGCAGGATTATGCCCAGTGCCTGACCTGCCATAATCCGCACTACGTTCTTGGGGCCGAGGCCCGCGCCAAGGGGCTGAGAAAGGGCGGGAATATTTCGCAATCCTGCAATGTTTGCCATGAGATGAAAAAGGCTTTGCCCTTGCCCGCTGCTGACGTGGCCGCCTGCCTGACCTGCCACGGTCTGCAGACCGGAGTGACGCAAGCGGCCTCTGGCGCGGCGACGGCTTCGGGTTCCGGAGGCAGCGCTGCTGCGCAGGCTCCGCAGGGCCAGGCCACACAGACGCAGATTTCGCAGGCAACGCAGGGCCAGTCCCCGCAGGCGCAGGCCCCGCAGGCGCAATCCCGGCAAGCGCAGGCCCTGCAACCCCGCGCCCTGTGCATGACCTGCCACGGCCCTGAAGCCAGGGATATGCCCGGAGCCGCCCGCATGGACGCGCAGGCTCTGGCCGCCATGACTCACAAGAATATGGACTGCCTGTCCTGCCACAAGGACGCGGCGCGCTATCCGCACAACAAGCAGGAGCGCGTGCCCTGCCTGACCTGCCACACGCGGCATACGGAATCGGTCATTCATGACGCCCACAGCCGGGTAAGCTGCGAAAGCTGCCATCTGCAAGGCGTGACCCCCGTGCTCAAGAACGGCATGGTGGTGGCGCGCGTGGACGCTGGCCCCCTCATGGCGCACGACATGGGCCTGCCTTCTGGCACGGTTTCCTGCGTACGCTGCCATTCCCCGGCTATTTCCGCCGCCAGCCCGGCGGGTGCGGGAAGCGTGGGCGCGGCGGATGCCGTGCTGCCAGCCAAAAGCGTGCTGTGCATGGGCTGCCACGCGGGCACCTTTACCGTGCAGGATACGCCCAGCCGCCTGGGACTCGGCATCTTTGTGCTGGGTTTTGCGGCGCTGATGCTGTTCTGGTTCTCCGCCAGCAATCTCGGCAAGGGAAGCCTTACTGCGGCATCGGACACGCAAAGCAGCGCCGACGGCACAGGCCAGACTCACGGTTGCCCGCGCCCCGAACACCATGGCACGAGCGAAAACCGCTGGCTGGCGCTCCTTGTGGACGTGCTGCTGCAACGCCGCCTGTACCGCGAATCGCGCACACGCTGGGCCATACACGCCCTGATCTTCTTCCCCTTCCTCATCCGTTTCAGCTGGGGCATGCTGGCCCTGCTGGGCTCGCATCAGGCGGCCGCAGCGGAATGGCCCTGGCTTATGCTGGCCAAGGACTGGGCCCCCACGGCCTTCATCTATGACGTCAGCGGTCTTGCCTTGCTGGCGGGCCTTGTGTGGGCCGCCCTGTTCTGGCGCAAGGAAAAGCTGGCGGCAGCCAATGCGCCGCGACACGACTGGCCCGCCCTGTGGCTGCTTTTGGCCATCACCGTCACCGGCTTTGTGCAGGAAGGCATGCGCATCGCCCTTACCGGCATGCCTGACGGCAGTGAGTGGGCCTTGGCGGGCTACGCGCTGGCCAGCCTGTTCGGCCAGATGACTCCTGCGGAACTGGCCCGCGTGTATGGCTGGGGCTGGTACGCGCACGCCATCGTTACGGCGGTCACCGTGGCCTATATGCCCTTCAGCCAGTTGCGCCACATTGTCACTACCCCGGTTTTTCTGCTTGTCCAAACCCTGAGGGGCCGTCACTAGCCCCGGAACCACATAAGGAGACTGTTATGGAAATTGCCGGCTACAATATGCCCGAGGAACTGTATTACGACCAATACCACTTCTGGACCCGTGTTGACGGCGACGAACTGGTCATCGGCATGGACGACTTCGCTGAAAAGCTGGCCGGGCAGATAGTGTTTGTGCAGTTGCCCTTTGTGGGCAAGGCCGTCACGGCGGGCAAGAAGTTCGCCAAGGTGGAGTCCGGCAAGTGGCTGGGCACGGTCTACAGCCCGGCGGACGGCGAAATAAGCGCCGTCAATGAAGAACTGGAGGCCAACCCCTCCCTCATCAACAGCGACTGCTATGGCAAGGGCTGGATGTACAAGATCAAGCCCGTGGACAAGAGCCAGATCAATACCCTCATCCACGGCGGCAAGGACGTTATCGAAGCCTGGCTGCTGGAGGATATCAAGAAATTCAAGAAGGACTAAATCATGCGTCAGTCAGCATTCAGCATCAGGCAGCGTATGGCCCTGGACGCCTGCACCGAGTGCGGCCAGTGCCTCACCGTGTGCCCGGCCGTGGCGGCCTCGGGCGATGCGGACCTCTCGGCCCAGGTGCGCATGCACAATCTGAAAAAACTGCTGCGCGACCGCAACTTCTTCTGGAAGGCGCTCAACGAAATGCTGGGCCGGGAGCCTCTGGCCACGCCGCAGGTGCTCAAGGACTATGGCCTCTCCGTTTTTCGCTGTTCACTCTGCGGCGATTGCGAAGAGGTCTGCCCGGCCGGTCTGCCCCTCAAGGACATGTGGCTGTCCCTGCGTGAGGAACTCTCGCGCACCGGCGATGCGCCCGACAAGATCCGCATGATCCGCGCCAACCTCGACGGCAGCCACAACGTCTTTGACGAGGATAACGACGAGCGCGGCGACTGGGTGGACGACATGCGCAAGCCCCCCAAGGGCGGTTGCCTGAAGGATTCGGCCGAGGTGGTGTACTTCACGGGTTGCGTGGGCGCCTACTTTCCGCTGGCCCAGAAGATCCCCATGGCCTTTGTGGAAATACTGGATGCTGGCGGCGTTGATTTCACCATCATGGCCGGCGACGAGTGGTGCTGCGGCTTTCCTTTGCAGGGTTCTGGCCAGAGCGAAGGGCTGCCCGCCATCATCGCCCACAACGTGGCGGCGGCCAAAGCTCGCGGTGCGCGCAAGGTGGTGTTCACCTGCCCGTCCTGCTACCAGATCTGGCGCGAAGCCTATCCTCCGGAATTCGAACTGGTCCACGCCTCTGAAATGGTGGCCCAGCTCGTTCTTGAAGACAGGCTCCCCCTGGGCGAACTGCCCATGACCGTCACGTATCACGACCCTTGCGACCTTGGACGCGGCGGGCGTGTTTTTGACGAGCCGCGCGCGATTATGGCCCGCATCCCCGGCCTCACTCTGGTGGAGATGGAGCATAACCGCGAGCATTGCCTGTGCTGCGGGGGCGGCGGCAACCTCGAGATGATCGATCCCGATCTTTCCGCAGCCATGGCCAAACGCAAGGTCGAGGAGGCCGTGGCCACAGGTGCGGAGGCCATTATCACCAACTGTCAGCAGTGCGTGCGCACCATGATGACCTACGCCAAGCGTAACAAGGTCAGCATAGATGTCATGGATATGAGTCAGCTTGTGGCCAAGTCCATAGAGGCTGGCCGCAAGGCTCTGGCTGTGGCCGAAGCCGCCAGGACGGCGCAGCCCGAGAGCGCCGCAGGAACGCAGGGATAATAACCGGGAACTGGGGGGTAGTGGGTGCCCCCCGGCTCCCGTTTTCAGAATTTTCAAGCAGTTTGCCAATAAAATGCATTGATTGCTCTGTGAGGATTTTTCTGAAAAATCCTTGCCAGAAATGTGAACAGGCAGGCTTTTGCCTGCCGCTTGCAAGCATTTCAGGCGGTTAATGCTCCAGTTGCTTCATGCGACAGCCAGGCGCGTGCCGCAAATGGAGCCGCACAGGCACTTGATCTCAAAAAGCCGGGGAGAAGGCCCCCGGTCCGCCGGGGACGGTTCTTCCCCGCCAGACTTCAAGGGGTAGTTTCATGAAAGCGCAGTGGCGACTGTTGGACTTGCCGCCCATGACGGCGGCGGAAAACATGGCTCTGGATGAAGTGCTGGTGGAGGTGCGCGGAAGCGGACACTCCAGGGATACACTGCGTTTTCTGCAGTTCCGTCCGGCAACGGTGCTGGTGGGTTTTCATCAGTCCCTGCAGGAAGAAGTGCGCCTGTCCTACTGCCGTGAGCACGGCATTGACGTGAACCGGCGCATCACGGGCGGCGGCGGCCTGCTTTTTGACGAAAACCAGCTCGGCTGGGAAATCATTTGCGCCAAGTCCTTTTTCGGCGTGGGCATCCCCAACGCCAATTTGTTCCGCCGCCTGTGCGAGCCCACCATCACAGCCCTGCGCGGCATGGGCATTGACGCGGCCTTCAGGCCCCGCAACGACATTGAGGTGGCGGGCCGCAAAATTTCGGGCACGGGCGGCACGGACTGCGAGTCGGCCTTTTTGTTCCAGGGCACGCTGCTGGTGGATTTTGACATTGAAACCATGCTCAAATGCCTGCGCGTGCCTGTGGAAAAACTCAAGGCCAAGGAAATAGATTCCATCAAAAAAAGAGTGACCTGCCTTGCCTGGGAATTGGGCCGCGTGCCCGAAACCAGGGAAGTGAAGCGCAACCTTGTGGAAGCCTTTGAGCAGCACATGGGCATCACGCTCAGGCTTGGCGGCCTCACGGCCGAAGAAGAGGATCTGCTGTCAAAGAAGCTGCCGCATTTCCAGTCGCAGGAATGGATAGACATGGTGCGCCCCACCTATGAGAAAACAGAGGTGGTGCAGGGCGCGCGCAAGTCTCCTTTCGGCCTTGTGCGCGTGACCATGCAGTTGAACATACCGCGCAAAACGCTCAAGAATATGTATATCACCGGCGATTTCCTGTCCTTTCCGTCGCGGGCGCTTTTTGACCTTGAGGCCGCCCTGCGCGGCCAGCCCCTGGACGGCGACCATTTGTGCGGCATTATTACTGATTTTTTCAAGGCTGGCAAAATTGCCATACCGGACATGGGTGCGGAAGATATCTGCATTCCCCTGCGCATGGCTCTGGAAAAAGCCGCCATCGCCCGTCACGGCATCCCCCTTGAGCACTGCAACCGCATCTTCACCACCAACGGCAGTTTTGACGAAGTGCTGGCGGCAGGGCCACAGGCGCTGCTTTTGCCGTACTGCGCCAAACTCAAGGACTGCGACCTGCGCTTTACCCGGGCGTGCCGCGCCTGCGGCGAATGCTCTGTGGGCGACGCCTGGACCTTGGGGCGCGAGCGCAAGTGGCGCACGGTCTGCATCACCAGCTTCGAGCATCTCATGCAGGAGCTGGAAAAAATGAAGGGGCAGGGCGTGTCCGCCTTTATCGGCTGTTGCTGCCAGCCTTTCTACATCAAGCATGTGGAGGATTTCGACCGCCTTGGCCTGCCCGGCATTCTCATCGATATCGAAAATACCACCTGCTATGACCTTGACCAGAGCGAAGCCGCCCACAGGGGAGAATTCTCCAGCCAGACCATGCTGAACATGGCCTTGCTGCATGACATCCTTCGGGTTGCCGGACAGGCCGAGTTAGCCGGACAGGCTGCAGGGGCCGGGCAGCCAATCATGACGGAAGGCGCGGCAGGCATAGCGCCCGGTGTCACGCCCGGTGTAACGGCTGACGCGGAAAAAGTGGGGGGGACGCATGCTGCATTATGACGTGCTGATTGTGGGCGCTGGCCCCGCCGGTTCCAGCGCCGCCAGAGCCGCCGCGCAGGCCGGAGCTTCCGTGGCCCTTGTGGAGCGCCGCAGTGCCGTGGGCGTGCCCGTGCGCTGCGCCGAATACATACCTGCCATGCTGGTGGGGCAGGCTGACGTGGGCAAGGACTATATCGCTCAGGCCACGCTTGGCATGCGCAGTTACCTGCATGGGCACCGTATTCAGGACATGGCGGCTCCGGGCTATGTCATCCACCGTGACAAATTCGATCAGGCGCTGGCCAGCGCCGCTGCGGATGCCGGGGCGCATATGCTGCTGGGGCACTGCGTTCTTGGCCGTGAAGGCGGGCAGGGCAGTTGCGTCATGTTGTCCACGCCCGCCGGAGGGATGACCAGCATAAAGGCCAAGGTGGTCATCGGGGCGGACGGCCCGCATTCGCGCGTGGCCCAATGGGTCGGGCTGCCCAATACCCATTGCCTGCCGTCCATACAGGTGCGCCTGCCCCTGCGCAAAACCCTGGAACATACCTGCATATATTTTGATGAAAGCATCACTGCCGGCTATGCCTGGCTTTTTCCCAAGGGCGACGTCGCCAATGTGGGGCTCGGCATGCTGCGTCAAAGGCATACGCCGGGGCTGCGCCGGGTGCTGCGGCGTTTTGTGCGCGGTCTGTCGGCCCTTGGGCTGGTGCGCGACGAACCCCTGGCGTTCACGGGCGGCTGGATACCCGCCGGGCCTCCCAGGCCCTGCGTATCTGGCGACATCCTGCTGGCCGGAGACGCGGCGGGGCATACCCATCCCATAACAGGGGCGGGCATCTTTCAGGCCGTCATGGGCGGGCAGATGGCTGGCCGCTGGGCGGCCCGCGCCGTTCGGGAGGACCGCCTGGCTGTTTTGCAGGGCTACGCGGACGAATGGAACGACTTTTACGGCGACGTTCTGTCCCACGCCTACAACCGCAGGCTGGACTGGGAAGGGCATAACGGCGTGCTGGACCAGTCCATAAACAGATTCTGGATAGGATTCAGGGAATACTATGCGGCCTCTTGACCACTGGGACGACGTACAGCTGGAGCAGGCCCGTGAGCTTTCGTGGGCGCGGCACGGCAAAAAAATACTCTTCTACCTGCCAGGCATGTTTGTGCGTGACGGCGTGCAGGGGCAATACCCCGCGCTTTCCGTCACTGGCCGCGACTGCGCGCAGCACTGCGCCCACTGCGGCGGCGCGCTGCTGCAGAGCATGCCCGATGTGAGCAAACCCGGCAGCCTGCTGGAAAAGTGCAGGGCGCTTGAGGCGCAGGGTGTGCAGGGCGTGCTGCTTTCCGGCGGCTGTGACGGCCGGGGGCGGGTTCCGTGGAAGAATTTCATCAACGCCATTGCCGAAGTAAAGCGGCAGACAGGGCTTTTTGTGTCCGTCCACTGCGGCATGCTAGATGCGGCCACCGCACGAGATCTGAAAAGCGCCGGGGCGGATCAGGCCCTCATTGACATTATCGGCAGCGCTGAAACGTATTACAAGGTCTATCATCTTGAAGACGGCCCGGAAATGCTGGACAGCAGCCTTGATGCGCTGGCCCGGGCAGGGCTGCCTGTGGTGCCGCACATTGTGGCCGGACTGCACTTCGGCAAGCTGCTCGGCGAAAGCTGGGCTCTGGAAATCGTTGCCCGGCGTCCGCCAGCCCTGCTGGTCATCGTGGCCTGCATGAACCTGCCCGGCACGGACATGGCGGGCATGACCCCGCCAGGAGCGCGCGAGGTCTGCGGCGTCATTTTGCGGGCACGGGAACTCATGCCGGATACGGAAATAAGCCTGGGCTGCGCCCGCCCCCGCAAGGGCGCCGCCGATCTGGAAGAACTGGCCCTGCTGGCCGGGGTCAACCGCATGGCTCTGCCCTCACAGGAGGCCGTGGCCATGGCCTCCTGCATGGGGCTTGAGACGCAGTTTCGCAAGACCTGCTGCTCGGTGCGTCTGGGCGAGGGCACGGCTGGCTGGTGAAAGGCCGGTACGGGTAGGATATCCGCTCACGTACGCCACGTGACGGGCATATGGAAAAAACGTCTGCTTGAGGGCAGTCAGCGAGGAAAATATGAGCCAAGCCACCGAATTGAAAAGTCAATGTTCCCCCAGTCAGGGTCTTTGCGGGCAGGAACCCGCGCCGGAAAGCCCCGATGTCGTGCGCATGAGCCTTGCCGCCGCCATGACGCTGGACTTCGCGCCGGGCAGCTTTTACCGCAATGCCTGCCTTTCCTGCGTCAATCTTCTTCTGACCTACCGCTCGGGATGCGCGGCCCGCTGTTCCTACTGCGGCCTTTCAGGGGCCAAGGAAAAGCGCCCCATCAAGAGCTTCATCCGCGTAAGCTGGCCTTCCTTTACCGTGGATGAAATCATTGCGGGCATTTTGCGGCGTCAGGAGCGCGTCAAGCGCATCTGCATATCCATGCTTACCAACAGCCGCGCCCCGCGCGACGCCACGGACATCTGCCGCCGTTTGCGCGCGGCCGTGGACATTCCGGTTTCCCTGCTCATCTCGCCGACCATCCTGACGCGCCGCCATCTGGAAGAATTCCGCGACGCCGGAGCGGACAAGATCGGCGTGGCCATCGACCTCGCCACGCCGGAGCTCTTCGCCCGGTACCGTGGGGCCGGGGTAGGGGGGCCGCACTCCTGGGAGCGCTACTGGCAATGCCTGGAAGAAAGCCTGGATGTTTTCGGCAAGGGCATGGCCGGTTCGCACTTTATGGTCGGCATGGGCGAAACCGAAGAAGAGATGAGCCGCGCCATGCAGCGTGTGCATGACATGGGCGGCAACACGCATCTGTTCTCGTTTTTCCCCGAGGGAGGCTCGCCTCTGGCCGAGCATCTGCCGCCGCCCATTGACCAGTACCGCCGCATCCAGCTGGCGCGCTGGCTCATCGACCACGATCATGCCCGCGCCGAGAACTTCACCTACAATCAGCGCCGGGCCATCACCGGATACGGGCTTCCAAAGGACGCGCTGGACGGTTTCATCAACGCTGGCGAGCCCTTCCGCACCTGCGGCTGCACGGGCCGCGACGGCGAGGTGGCCTGCAACCGCCCCTACGCCAATTCGCGCCCCGGCCCTGGCATACGCAACTATCCTTTCAAACCGGAAGAGGCGGACGTGCGCCATATCCGCCTGCAAATGGGCTTGCCTTTGTAATTTGCGGCAAAGGCCGCAAGGGCCTTTTTCGCAACCTGCGAAACTGGAACAGGATCGGGCAGGCATCCTGTTTCAGTTTCGTAGACAGTGTGCCGCGTTGAGTGGGCGGCACGGGGCCGCGCCGGTTTACCCCTCCGACGCGGCCCATTCTTTGACGCCGCAAAGGGAGAGGAGTAAAAAACACGCATGACCTTGATCTGCCTGGGCGACAGCCTCACATATGGCTTCGGTATTCCCCGTCACCGGGTATGGCCTTCATTGCTGGCCAAAACCACAGGCATGAAGGTGCTCAACTGGGGCATCAACGGCGACACCACAGGCGGCATGCTGGCCCGTTTTCAGGCCCACAGCGCCGTTAAGGACGCCCATGCGGCCATTCTTATGGGCGGGTTCAACGATCTCGCTCTGGGCGCGGACCTTGGCGTGGTAAAAGCCAATATGTTCGCCCTGGTGCAGCAATGCTTCAGTGTACGCGTCAAGCCGGTGCTCGGCATTCCCATCCCCGTGCGTCACCCCATCACCTTTCCCCTGCTGGCCAGTATGGATGTGGATCGGGCCTGCGCCGCCTATGACGGATTACGGCCCTGGCTGCACAGCCTGGCCGAAGATTTTTCCTTGCCTGTGGTGGATTTTTATCGGCGCTTTGAAGAGTTTTTAGTCTCTGCGGCCCTCAACGGCAGAGAGTATTTTGACGCCCTGTACACTGACGGCCTGCACGCCAGCGAAGCCGGGCACGCCCTCATGGCGCAGGAGGCCGCAAGGGCGCTGCACAAGATCTGATCGCTTCTGCTCCCAGAGTGCTGCAAGCCCCGTCCCTTCGGGGCTCTGGCAATCCCCGATCTTCCATACGCTCAAGCCCCAGACCTTCGGGGCCCTGTCAATCCCTGAACTTCGATGCGCTGTCCGTTCTAGAGCATTTTCACTTTGAAAAAGTTTAAATGCTCTAACGCTGCACTTTCGTGCAGTGCGCCACAACATGCCGTGGATTCAGCCGAAAATCGCATTTTCGGCTGAATGAACATTTTGAAATGAGAAGCATTTCAAAGTTAATCTGCTCTAGGGTCGCGCGTCAGCCGTGCAGCCTTGAGCCGCTCTTCAGCCTTGCAGGCTGCTGGGCTGAATTTCATTCGTAAATCGATCCAGTATAATTCAATTTTATAAGTGAGTTACTCAAAGTTTCCGCCGGGCGGTTCCTGCCCGAAAGACGTGTCACGCGCTCGCTCCTTTTGCATGCCGTAGCGGTATGATGGTATGACAATATGATAAAATGTGTAACATTATTATATAATTAGGTTTACAGTATTACATTTTATATACACTATAATCGTACTCTGTATTGATAGCATTTAAAAATTCAATGATTAATGAAGTATGTATTGCAACTGGCTTTATATAAATTAAAACTATCACGAATGGAAAATACACGTGAAAAAAATAATTTAATTGCCCTGATTATTCTTTCTGTGTTTTATTTACCTCATAAGTGAAAATTCTATGAGAGGGTGACAATGCTCAGAGGGATGGTTTTCTTCATGGCAATTATTGTCGCTATTTTTTGCCTTCAATTGGCAATAAATGGTGGCGTGTTGCAGTCACATGGAGATGTGTCGTCCTGTGAGTCTGTGATGCAGCAGAAGACCTGTCTTTCTTTGCTTGCAGTAGTTGATATGAATGTGCATGGACCGCCAAACATCAGTGCGGGCAGCGCAAAAGAGTCTTCAACCAGATCGGAAAGCCTTAAAAATACCATGCCCGGATGGGCAAAGTATGATGTTGAAGACCTGCCTCAGATTAAATATGCTTTTTTAAAGATATTTCACCACGATCCAACTGAAAATTTTGGATTGTCTCCTTTGTCCGAAGCTCCCACGTGGTCGGACAAAAGCAAACTTCGCACCCTGCGTCCCCCTGTGCGGGCAGCGCCGCACGCCTGACAATAATTCTGCCTAACTTACCACAAGCACACGCAAAACTGAGACAGCACATGTCCCGGTCCGGTTCCGTGGCAAAAGCTTCCGGCTGTAAAGCCGCGTAGCCTCTGGATGCTGTTTCTAAATAACACGCCTTCAACAGCATTACTTAAAGGTGGAACGTATGCTTAAGTATCTGAGAGTATTGTATGTACAAGTGTTGATTGCAATTATGATCGGTATTTTGCTGGGGCATTTCTATCCGCAGATGGCGATAAAAATGCAGCCTCTTGGCAAGATGTTCATCAACCTGATCAAAATGATCATCGCGCCGCTCATTTTTTCCACAGTTGTGACAGGCATCGCGGGCATGAACGACATCAAGGCCGTGGGTAGAACGGGCGGTCTTGCAATCATCTACTTTACCGGCATAACCCTGCTGGCTCTGATTATCGGCCTTGTGGTCGTAAATCTGGTTCAGCCCGGCGCGGGCATGAATGTTGACGTGAGCACCTTTGACGCCGCCGACAAGAGCATTGCCGCCCAATACGCTGGTAAGGCCAAAGACAATAACCTTATTAGCTTCTTCATGAATATCATTCCGCATACCTTTGTTTCCGCATTTACCAGCGGCGAGATACTGCAGGTTCTGCTTGTGGCCATCATCTTCGCTTTTGCCCTGAATTTCAGCGGCGCCAAGGGCCAGCTGTGCTTTGACCTCATCAAGAGCCTTTCTGAAGTGCTTTTCAAGGTCATCAATATCATCATGCGCGTCGCGCCCATTGGCGCATTTGGCGCAATGGCCTTTACCATCGGCAAGGAGGGTATAGGCTCCGTACTGGCGCTGGGTGAACTGATTTTGTGTTTTTACGCCACCAGTATCATGTTTGTAATACTGGTTCTCGGTGTTGTGGGCCTGTTCAGCGGATTCAGCATCTTCAAGTTCGTCCGGTATATTAAGGAAGAGCTGTTTATCGTTCTTGGCACGTCTTCCTCCGAATCCGTGCTGCCCAACATGCTGCGCAAGATGGAGAAGGTGGGCTGCAACAAGAGCGTCGTGGACCTGGTTATCCCGGCGGGCTACTCCTTTAACCTGGACGGCACGGCCATCTACCTGACCATGGCGGCGGTATTTTTGGCCCAGGCCACCAATACGCCCATGACCATTGGCGAAGAGCTCGTGCTTCTTGGCATCCTGCTGATTTCATCCAAGGGCGCTGCGGCAGTCACTGGCGGCGGATTTATCGTGCTGGCGGGCACGCTGAGCTCTGTTGGCAAGATTCCCCCGGAAAGCATCGCCGTTATTTTCGGCATTGACCGCTTCATGTCCGAGGCGCGCGCGCTGACCAACCTTGTGGGCAACGGCGTGGCCACCATCTTTGTTTCCAAAATGACCGGCAACCTTGATTCCGAAAAGCTGCGCCGCGTGCTTAACGGGGACACGTCGGAAATCGAAGAGGATGATGACGTTGTCGAAGCTGAGCTGGCCGCAAGCGAGGCGGATCTTTGATCCACTTCCGAACTGATGGCGCGCTGGGCGTCAACTGAAGAGGCACAAGCGAACAGACCGGGAGAGTCATGAAAGAAATCCATTGCAACGACATAGCGCAGGCAGTGGCGCGTCTGGCCATAGATGCCTGCTACCGTCTGCCTGCGGATATGGTTGAAGCCATGCGGAAAGCCCGCGAGGCCGAACCGTCGCCCGTGGGCCGCACCATACTGGATCAGTTACTGGAAAATGCGGGCATTGCCGCTGATGGGCAGATTCCTTTGTGTCAGGACACAGGAATCACAGTGGTTTTCGCCGAGATAGGACAGGATGTACACATAGTGGGCGGCGCTTTTGAAGACGCCGTCAATGAGGGGGTACGCCGGGGGTACACGGACGGTTATTTGCGCAAATCCTGTGTGTTCGAGCCTTTGTTTGAGCGCAAAAATACGGGGGACAACACCCCGGCCGTCCTGCACTCCCGCATGGTGCCAGGCGACAGGCTGCGCCTGCGTCTGGCGCCCAAGGGGGCAGGATCGGAAAATAAAAGCGTGCTCAAAATGCTTGTGCCGGCTGACGGCATCGAGGGGGTTCGCAAGGTGGTTCTGGACGCCGTTCTGGCGGCTGGCCCCAACTCCTGTCCCCCTCTGGTCGTGGGCGTGGGCATCGGCGGCACAATGGAACTGGCCGCCCTGTGCGCCAAACGCGCTGCGGCCCGTGACCTTGAAAGCCATAACGCGGATGCGCGTTACGCGGCCTTTGAAGATGAACTGCTTGAAATGGTCAACAGAACTGGCGTCGGCCCACAGGGGCTTGGCGGCGTGACCACGGCCCTCAAGGTGCATGTGGAGTGGGCACCGACCCACATAGCCTCACTGCCGGTGGCCGTGAACATCAACTGTCACGCGGCGCGCCACGCCGAAATCGTCCTGTAGGGGGGGCCATGTCTGACCAAGTCAAAAAAATACGTGCTCCTTTTGACGAAACCACGGCCCGCTCCCTGCGTGCCGGCGACAGGGTGCTTATTTCGGGCACCATTCTGGCCGCGCGCGATGCGGCCCATAAAAGGCTGGTGGAAACACTGGACAGGGGCGAGCCCCTGCCGGTGGATCTGCAAGGGGCTGTCGTCTATTACCTGGGGCCGAGTCCGGCCCGTCCCGGGCATCCCATCGGGGCGGCCGGACCAACGACTTCAGGCCGTATGGACGCCTATACGCCCCGCCTGCTCAAGCAGGGCCTCAAGGGCATGATTGGCAAGGGCTATCGCAGCCCTGACGTCATAAAGGCTATGGAAGAACTCGGCGTACCCTATCTGGCCGCCGTGGGCGGCGCGGGCGCGCTCATTGCCCGCAGCATCAGAAAATATACGGTGCTGGCCTATGAGGATCTGGGGCCCGAAGCCGTCGCCGCCATGGAGGTGGAGGATTTTCCCGCCATTGTGGTCATCGACAGCATGGGCGGCAATTACTACGAGGCTGGCCAGGCGCCGTACCGACGTATCTGATGTGTACGTGGCGCGTCCATAGACTGTTTACGTATCATTGCACAAGGAGTTCATATGGCTTTGAGCAGAAATTCCGCTGAGGGCAAAACTCGCCTGGATTTCTGGCAGGCCGCCACAGGCGCTTTTTTGGCGCTGTTTGTGTGCGTGCACCTGCTGCTGGAAGGGACGGTGGTGATCAGCCCTGCGTTGACCAATGGCATAGCCTGGTTTCTTGAGGCCACGTGGTTGACCCACCTGGTGGCCCCTATCATTATCCTGATGGTTGTTTTTCATTTTTATATCGCGGCACGCAAGATGCCCTTTCGCGCGCATGAGCTTGGCATCTTTGTGCGGCACAGCAAAAGCCTGAAGGATTTTGACACCTGGCTGTGGCTTGTGCAGGTCTTTACGGCCATCGCCATCCTGCTCGGCGTATTTTTTCACGTATACGCGATCATGACAGACCTTCCCATCAATGTGGCTGGCAGCGCCAAGCGCCTGCACAGCGGCTGGCTGGCCTTTTATGTTGTCTTTTTGCCCTGCGTCATCCTCCATACGGGCATTGGCGTGTACCGCCTCGCCGTGAAGTACGGCGTCTGCGTCAAGAGCGCCAAGGACATGTGCCGCAAGTGGATATGGATCGTCATGGGCTGTTATCTGTTGCTCGGCTCGCTGGCCTTGGCCCGCGTCTGGTTTCAGGGATAGGGGGGCGTATGCGTATTTTTGAAAGTGACGTTTTGTGCATTGGCGCTGGTCTGGCCGGAGAGCGTGTGGCGGTGGAGGCCGCACAGGAGGGCTTCAGCGTTATCTGTCTTTCCGTGGTGCCGCCCAAACGCTCGCACTCCTCTGCCGCCATGGGCGGCATGCAGGCGGCTCTGGGCAACTCGATCATGGGCGAGGGCGACTGCCCCGAAATCCATTTTAACGATACGGTGAAGGGATCTGATTGGGGCTGCGACCAGGAGGTGGCCCGTCTGTTTGCTGAAACCGGCCCCATAGCCATGCGCGAAATGGCCTGGATGGGCGTGCCCTGGAGCCGCGTGGTGCCCGGCGAGCACACCTACTACAAGGGCGGCAAGCCATTTCAGGCTACGGAAAAAAAGGAAAATGAGGGGCTTATCCATTCCCGCGCCTTTGGCGGCACCGCCAAGTGGCGTACCTGCTACACCTCGGACGGCACAGGCCATGCCGTGCTTTTCACCCTGGACAGCCGCCTGCTGCAACTGGGTGTGGATGTGCACGACCGCATGCAGGCCGAAGTGCTGGTGCACGATGGCCAGCGCTGCATGGGCTGCGTGGCCCGCGACCTGCGCACCGGTGAGCTGGTCGGGTACTTCGCCAAGGCGACGCTTATCGCCACCGGTGGATATGGCCGTATTTACCGGGCCACCACCAATGCCATCATCTGCGACGGCGGCGGCCAGATAGCGGCCCTTGAAACGGGCGTGGTGCCTCTGGGAAATATGGAGGCCGTGCAGTTTCACCCCACGGGCACGGTGCCCACGGACATTCTTGTGACCGAAGGCTGCCGTGGCGACGGCGGCACCCTGCTGGACGTGAATGAATACCGCTTCATGCCGGATTATGAGCCGGACAAGGCCGAGCTTGCCTCGCGTGACGTGGTGTCGCGCCGCATGACAGAGCATATGCGCAAGGGCTTTGGCGTGCCCAGCCCCTACGGCGAGCACCTCTGGCTGGACATCCGGCACCTGGGCGAAAAGCACATCACCACCAATCTGCGCGAAGTGTATGACATCTCCACCCATTTCCTTGGCGTGAACCCCATACACCAACTCATCCCCGTGCGGCCCACCCATCACTACAGCATGGGCGGCGTGCGCATCAACAAGGACGGCCACGCCTACGGGCTTGAAGGGCTTTTCTCCGCCGGCGAGGCCGCCTGCTGGGATATGCACGGCTTCAACCGCCTGGGCGGCAACTCCCTGGCCGAAACCATAGTTTCCGGACGTATCGTGGGCAAAAAACTGGTGGAATTCCTGCAAGGATACGAAACCGTGTTTTCCACAGCCGAAATGAAGGCCGCCGCACTCAAGGTCAAGGATCGCATCGCCGCGCTGCTGCGCGGCACGGGCGACGGCTGCTACACCCTGCGCAACGAGATGCAGGACGTCATGATGGAGCATGTCGGCATCTTCCGTAATGGCAAGGATCTGGAGGCAGGCGTCGTCAAGCTGCAAAATCTGCTGGAGCGCTGCAAAAACATGCGCCTTGGCAGCGGCAACATCCCTGGCCCCAATGCGGAGCTTTCTATGGCCCTGCGGGTGCCCGGCATGCTCAAGCTGGCCCTGTGCACGGCCTACGGCGCGCTTATGCGCACTGAAAGCCGGGGCGCGCACGCTCGCGAGGATCATCCGGAACGCAACGACAAGGACTGGCTTGTGCGCACCCTGGCCTATTGGAACGAGGGCGACAGCCTCCCCACGCTCCGGTATGAGCCTGCCACGCCATTCTTCATTCTGCCTCCGGGCGACCGGGGCTATGGCGGCGGCAAGATCATCCAGGGCGACATCAAGGAAGACCAGATCGTTCCCTACGACGAGAAAGGTTAAGGGAGGCAAGCTCAATGGGACGCAATCTTACGTTCGAGATATTCCGCTATAATCCACTGGATGCCGGGTCCTACCCGCACATGCAGAAATTCCAGCTTGAAGAGCATCCAAGCATGACGCTCTTTATCGCGCTGAATCTTATCCGCGAAAAGCAGGACCCCTCCTTGCAGTTTGATTTCTGCTGCCGCGCAGGCATCTGCGGTTCCTGCGGCATGGTGATCAACGGGCGGCCCGGCCTGGCATGCCACACGCAAACCTGTGACCTGCCGGACCACATAACCCTGCACCCCCTGCCGGTTTTCAAACTGCTGGGCGATCTCTCCGTGGACACGGGCACGTGGTTTCGCAATGTGGGCCAGAAGATCGAATCGTGGATACACACCAGCAAGGCCTTTGATCCGGCGGCGCAGGAAGAACGCATGGACAATGAGCTCGCCACCCAGATATTCGAACTGGACAGGTGCATTGAGTGCGGCTGCTGCGTGGCGGCCTGCGGCACGGCCCGCATGCGTGAAGACTTCATCGGGGCCACGGCCATCAACCGTATGGCGCGCTTCTATATCGATCCGAGAGACAACCGCACCCCGGCCGATTATTACGACCTCATCGGCGACGACCAGGGTGTTTTCGGCTGCATGGGCCTGCTGGCCTGCGACAGCGTGTGCCCCAAGCAACTGCCCCTGCACGACCAGCTGGGCATCATGCGGCGTATGGTGAGTATGGAATCCGTGCGCGGCATACTGCCGGAATTCCTGCGTAAAAAAATGCAGGGCTGCGGCCATTCGCATTGCGGCGGCAAGGACTAGGGCACTTTTACCTTGAAACTGCTCTGTCACCCGCGTGAACGGTGCCCGCCGTGAAGGCATAAGGAAACGCTGATGTATTTTGTTTGCGGCGTTGCTTAACTTTTTTGAAACAGTCGAGGACGGAACAGTCCACTCCTGCTTCAAAAAAAGATCGCGCCTTGCCAAAGGAAATACCAGCGCGTTTCCGGGAGGCTCTTTAATCAGTGCTTCCATAAGTACAGCCTGCGCGCTGTTGCGTGCCGTAACGGTCGTGCCGTACCCTTTGGGAATGCATATTCCTAAAGGTAACCCGTTCTCACTGCGCGCCAACAGGAACGAATGGGTCCTGTTGGCGCAACTACATAGAATGTCAGAATATGCTAGGAGAAATTCATGTCCCGTATAAAGAATCTGCGTGAAGATGCTCTGGCCATGCACAAAAATTTTCAGGGCAAGATTGAAGTGCGCGTTAAGGTGCCCGTTCGTGATGCCGACGATCTCACTCTTGCGTATTCGCCCGGCGTGGCAGAACCCTGCATGGAAATCAACCGTAATCCTGAAATGCTGGACGTGTACACCAACCACGGCAATTTTGTCTGCGTGGTGTCCAACGGCACAGCGGTGTTGGGCCTGGGCGACATAGGGCCCGCCGCCGCCATGCCGGTGATGGAAGGCAAAAGTCTGCTGTTCAAGACCTTTGGCGATGTGGATGCTTTTCCCATCTGCGTTGACACCAAGGACACGGCAAAAATCGTCGAGCTTGTGGAACTGATGGCCCCCACCTTTGGCGGCGTGAACCTTGAAGACATCAAGGCCCCGCAATGCTTTATCATTGAGGACGCCCTCAAGAAAAACGGCGTTTTCAAGGGACCCATCTTCCACGACGACCAGCACGGCACCGCCGTGGTCACCCTGGCCGGGCTTATCAATGCTCTCAAAGTGGTCAACAAGAAACTGGAAGACGTTACTGTGGTCACCAGCGGCGCGGGTGCGGCCGGTATTGCCATCATCAAGCTGCTCATGGCCATGGGTCTCAAAAACGTCATCATGTGCGACACGCGCGGGGCCATCTACGAAGGCCGCGCCGAAGGCATGAATCCCTATAAGGAAGAAATCGCCCGGCGCACCAATCCGCAGAAGGTCAAGGGCGGTCTGGCCGAGGCCATCAAGGGGGCGGACGTGTTCATCGGCGTTTCCGCGCCCAACACCCTTACCGAAGACATGATCCGCAGCATGGCCAAGGACCCCATAGTCTTTGCCCAGGCCAACCCCATCCCCGAAATCTGGCCTATCCAGCGTGCGCTGGACGCCGGTGCGCGGGTGGTGTCCACGGGGCGTTCGGACTGCCCCAACCAGATAAACAATGTGCTGGCCTTTCCCGGCATCTTCCGCGGTGCTCTGGACGTGGCCGCCACGGACATCAATGACGCCATGAAGATAGCCGCGGCTTACGCCATTGCAGAACTGGTCACGGCCGATGAACTGCGGTCCGACTATATCATACCTTCAACCCTTAACGCCGATGTGGCCCCGGCCGTGGCTGCCGCCACCGCCCGCGCCGCCATAGAAAGCGGCATTGCCCGCAACCCTGTGGATCCGGCCATTGTGGCGAAAAACCTCAAGAACAGGCTTGCTAACCGCAAGTAGAACCCTGTTGCCCTGAATTGTCCTGGCCGCTGCGAAAGCCTCGCTAGTGAAATTGCTCAAGGCTCATTGGTTCTCCAGTAGCGTGTAACAGGCAAACAGCGTTGTACCTTCTTCAGCCGTTGCCCCTGCGGGCAGCGGCTGAAGCCGTGTTTGCCCTTGGCTCAGTCTCACTATTTATCCTCCATGCAGCCACCGGTCTTTGGGTGACCCCGGTAAGCAGCCCCGATCATATGTCGGGGCTGCTTACGTTTTGAGGCCGCTTATGGAATCTACCGAGCCTGTCTGGCTGTTTTCGGGAGCAGGGCGGTTTTTGCCGGGACGATTGCCCCGGTGGCGACAGGTTGGGCGGCCCGGTTGCAGCCGGGCAGGCCCACTGCGCCTGCGGGCAAATTTCGGGCGCTGTGGTGAAGACTGCAGAAAATTCTGCTGGAACTATTACGCGCAATTTTTAAACTCTTACTTCGGATAGTTTCGTACTGATAAATGCATAGTTAATGACTATGTTTTGTGAAAAAAAGCCGTGAGTTCACGTTTTTAAAAATACCGAGACCAAGTTGCGCCTTACAATCTCCATCTGTACTCAAGTAATACTAAAAATTTTATTCACTGGAGATGTTCTGTTGAAGCGCACTGTCCACTGCCTGGGTGCTGACGGTGTTATCTTTCTGTTATCTCAATAACTGGAGGGCATATGAGATGTAGGGGAGTGGTATTCCTGCTCGCGATACTGCTGTTGCAGGCAAGTGGAGCATGGGCACAGGAGGAGGGGGCAACAGAGGTCTTATTGACGCCGCTTGAGATGACAGAACCCAAAAACACCATTGACCATATCACCCAGACAGATATGGAAAGAAAGACGGCCATCAATCTGTGGGAAGCCCTCAGGGGAGTGCAGGGCGTATACCTTCAGACATCTGGGGGCCGCAATGAAGGTACCATTGGCATACGTGGATCAAACCGGTATCAGGTCGGCATGTACGTTGACGACATCCCCATTGCCACAGCGTACCGCAATGAGTGGGATTACAATAACACTCTGACCTATGGCCTTGAGTCAGTAGATGTCTCAAAAGGGTACAGTTCACCACTGCTTGCAAGCAACAACAACCTGGCTGGCGTGGTGAACCTGCGCACTGCAAAACCCAAAAAAGAATTTGAATTCTCAGCGAAATACTTGAATTTTTTTGACCGCAGGATGCACGATCAGGGCCGTATGGCTGCCACCAGCATAGGCACGCGGCAGGAGCTTTACTACCTGAAAGGCACCTTTGTGTACGACAACCAGGATTTTTTCACCCTGCCCGAAGGTTTTGACGCCTCCCCCTACCAGGGTACGGGACGCCGCAAAAATTCCGACCATCAGAATCTGAGCGCCAACATCATTGGCGGCTGGACCCCCAGTGAAGATGTGGACATTATGGTGGGCTACATGCGGCAACACTTTAAAAAGGGCCAACCCTTCGACGCCGCCGAGTATCGCCGCGGGGCGGACGGCAAGCAGGCGTATCCCTTGCAGCGCTGGTGGTACTGGCCGGAATATGAAACCAGCCGCCTGTATACCAACGCCAATTTTAATCTGAGCCGGCAGGCCCACCTCAAGGCCGTGATGTACTACGACTGGCATCAGGACAAGTCCGAAAGCTATACCGACATGACCATGACCAAAAGGGACTCTGCTGATAAAAAGTACGACCAGTACACGGTCGGCGGGCAGTTGACCTTTGACTATGCCTTCAACGCGGCCAATAAGCTGGCGCTTTCTGCCGGTTACCGCATCCTGTCACATAAAGAATATAATGATTACGCTGTGTTTGATGATACCGGCCTGAAGCCAAACCAAAAAAAGAAAAAGGCCGACATAGGCGACAAGCTGGATGAGCATATTTCGGAGGGCTACTGGGACCTTGGCGCGGAATATACCCTCAAGCCCATTGAGCGCCTGACTCTTGTTTTTGGCACGAGCCTCAGCACCTTGACCCCCATGACGCTCGAAAGCCGCGACCATACCACAGATGCCATGAATTCTTACAAAAAAGGGCTGGACGACACCAAGACCCTGTTCAACTATCAGGTGGGCGCGTTCTACGACCTTACCGAAAAGCATGAAATTTTTGCCACCTTTGCCAAAAAATCCCGGTTCGCCACCATGCGCGAGCGGTTTTTGAGAATTGGCGACGCTCCTGCCAATCCCGATTTGAACCCCGAACACGCCTATCATTACGAGCTTGGCTACAAGGGCCTTGTCAGCGACTGGCTCAAGCTCAACACCAGCGTGTACTACAGCGACGTCAGCGACATGATCACGTCCAAAGGGATTAAGCCGAACGTGACTTTTGAAAACCTCGGCAGGGCCACATTCTATGGCTTTGAGGCAGGGGCAGAAGCCGTTATCAATCAGTACTTCAGCACGGGCGCTGTGTTCAACTACATGCGCTGGAATAACTGCACCAATGATGAAAAGATTGCCCAACTTCCCGAAATAACCAGCACCCTTTATGGTGTTATCACTCCTCTGGAAGGGTTATCCATCATTCCCCAGCTCAATATCAGCAGCGGCTTTTACTGGAATACCTCCGCTGATAACCTCCCGTACAGAAAGTCTCCCAACTTTGCCACTGCGGATATCAAGGCGGTGTATGACATCAACAAGAACTTCTCGGTGGAAGCTGGCGTGAAAAACGTGTTTGACCAGGAATATGCGTACAGCGCCTATTATCCGGAACCGGGCCGGAGTTATTTTGTGGGCGTGAGCGCCAATTTCTAGGGAAACGCTGATTTATTCCGTTTGGCGGACTTGCTTCACTTTTTTTGAAACAGTCGAGGACGTAAGAGTCCACTCCTGCTTCAAAAATGATCGCGCCTTGCCAAAGGAAATACCAGCGCGTTTCCAGGAGGCTCTTTAATCAGTGCTTCCCTGGCGTTGATTCCGATATGCTTGACTTACTGTGAACTCTGCCGCTTCAGCCGTTGCCATGCGTGTGACGGCTGAAGCGCATCCTGCGTTCGTAGCGGCAGCCGCAACGTGGGGCGCAATGCGCAACGTCGAGCGCAACGCGCCGGTCTGGCTCTCCCTTGACCAGAAGGCAGCCGGGCGACATGCCGAAAGGATGGTGACTGTGCAGATGAGATTACTTGCCTCAGGGCTGCTTGTGCTGTTTGTCATGCTTGTCATGCCGTGTCGCGTCGGCGCTGCGGCGGGCTCTTCTGCCGTGTCAGAGAGCGGGGCAGAGGTAAAGGATGCGCGCAGCGTCTATTGCGCCACCCCGCCTTCCACATTCACGCTGTATGCCTTTGCGCCGGAACTGCTGGCTGGCTGGAATACGCCCCTCAGGGATTATGAAAAAAAATTTATTCCCGCCCGGTACCACAATCTGCCGGTGCTGGGCGGCTGGTACGGCCAGGGCTTCATCCCCGACAGGGAAATGCTGCTGGCCAGTGGCATCAAAAAAGCCTTTTACCTGTCCATGGGCCCGCACGATCGCCTGCCCATTGAGCAGACCCTGACCAGCCTCGGCATGCAGGTTACCAGCGTGCCCGGTGCGAGCATGACGGACATGGCCTCCTGTTTTATGGACATGGGCCGGGCCTTTGGCCGTGAGGAACGTGGGGCGGCGTTGGCCGCCTATGCTGAGCAGGCGCTTGAAAAAGTGTCCCAGGCCATGCGGGATCTGCCCATGGAAAAATGGACAAGGGTGTATGTGGCCCTTGAGGCTGACGGCCTGGCCTCCGTCTGCCGTAAGTCGCAGCGGGCAGAGGTGTTTGCCGCCGCCGGGGCCCTGAGCGTGCATGACTGTCCGCCCGGAGCGGAGGAAGCCTTTTTGCGCGTGACCTTTGAGCAACTGATGGCCTATGACCCTGAAGTCATACTGGTTTTCCATCCGGCGCTCATGCGTCGCATCCCCACAGACCCCAAATGGGCGTCACTGTCCGCCGTGCGCCAGGGCAAGGTATATTTTATCCCGCGCGGGCCGTTCAGCTGGCTGGAGCGTCCCGCCACCTACATGCGCCTGTTGGGCGTGCAATGGCTTGCAAACAAACTGCATCCCGACCTCTACCCCGTGGACATCAAGGCGGAGAGCAGGCATTTTATGAAACTTTTTTTCAACCTGGAGCTTGATGACGCTCAGGTGAACGACTTTTTTGAGCCGTATGGCACATTCTAAAAAAATCCTGCTCGTACTGAGCCTGCTTTTGCTGGCGGCCATCGTGTTTGCCCTGCCCATGGGCCGTTACCCGCTGGTCCTGGGCGATCTGTGCCGCAGCCTGCTGGACGCGTGGGCGGGGCGGCCCTTGAATGAAGAACAGAGCCGGCAGCTTTTTTTGTTCTTTGACCTGAGGCTGCCGCGCATTGGCTCGGCCCTGGTGGTGGGAGCCTGCCTTTCCGCTTCGGGTACGGTGTACCAGAACATGTTTCAAAATCCCCTTGTGTCGCCGGGCATACTGGGCGTGCAGCACGGGGCCGCTTTTGGCGCGGCCATAGGCATAGTGTTTTTCTCTGCCTGGCCGCTGACGCAGGCCTTTTCCTTTGCTGGCGGCGCGCTGGGCGTGGGACTTTCGCTTTTTTTCGCCTGGCTCTACCCCAGAGCGCGCTTTTTGGCCCTTGTGGTGGGCGGCCTTGTGAGCAGTTCGTTTTTTGTGGCCCTGACGTCGCTTGTGCAGTATGTGGCCGACCCCAACCGCCAGCTGCCGGAACTTGTGTACTGGCTTATGGGTACGCTGTCCCGCACGGAACCGCGCCAACTGGCCTGGAGCGCCCCCCTCATGCTGGCCGGGCTGGCCTATATCTGCCTCAATGGCAAGGCGGTGAACGCGCTGGCCATGGGGGACGACGAGGCCCGCGCCCTGGGCGTGCAGAGCATGGGCATGAAGTTGCGCCTTATCGGCGCGGCCACCCTGATCTGTTCGCTTACCGTGGTGCTGGCCGGGGTCATCAACTGGGTGGGACTGGTCATCCCGCATGTCATGCGCTTCATAATCGGGCCGGACAACAGGGTGGGGCTCACGGCGTCTGCCCTTGGCGGGGCGCTTTTTGTGCTGCTTACTGACACGCTCATACGTTCGGTCTGGACAGTGGAACTGCCGCTGGGCATTGCCACATCGCTCATCAGCATGCCGCTTTTTGCCTTCAGCCTGTGGTACGACTGGAAACGACGATGATAGAAGTTCGCAATCTTACCGTCAGCTATCACAGCGCCCCTCCGGTGCTGAAAAATATTTCCCTGCGCGTGGACAGGGGCGAGGTGGTCAATGTGCTTGGCCCCAACGGTTGCGGCAAAACGACGCTGCTCCGGGCGCTTCTTGGTCTTTTGCCCTCTCCTCCCGGCAGTATCTTGCTGGACGGCCATCCTCTGGAAACAATCCCACGGCGCAGTGTGGCCCGCAGCCTCGCCTATGTGCCGCAACAGCATGCCGGAGTTTTTGGCTTTCAGGTGCTGGATGTGGTGCTCATGGGCCGCACCGCGCGCAGTCCCTGGTTGCGTTTTTCCGCCGAGGATCGCCAACAGGCCATGGCCGCGCTGGAAAAAGTGCGCCTGACCCATCTGGCGGACAGGTCGTATCTGGAGCTTTCTGGCGGGCAACGCCAGATGGTGCTGATTGCGCGCGCCCTGGCCCAGGACTGCGGGGCGCTTGTGATGGATGAACCTGTCACGGGACTGGATTATGGCAATCAGTTTCATCTGCTTGACCTTATTGGCGAACTGGCCGCATCGGGGCCAGCCATCTTGCTCACCACGCACCATCCGGAACAGGCCGTCTACCTCGGCGGGCGGGCCGTGCTTTTGAAAGACGGCATACTGGTGGCGGATGGCGCTGTGGCATCGACCATCACCGAAGATCAGGTGCGCCAGCTATATGAACTGCCGCCCAGAGCCGAAGCGTGGATGCGCCTGACCGGGACCAGTGCGCCATGAGCCATTCAGACGTTGCAGAAGCCGCCCTCGGCATGCCCCAGGTCGCGCAGGTGCGCGGCAAGTCGGTAATTTTCGGCAATGTGCTGGTGTTTCTGCTTTCTTTGACGCTCCATACGGTCGTGCTCGCCGCCTTGTGGTTTCTGGCTGTTCCCGCGCTGGGCTCCGGGGAAGGTGCGGGCGGATATATCACGGTCAGCCTGCTGGGCGGGCTGCCGGGCGATTCGGGCGGCGCTGGTTCCGGGACTGTGTCGCCCCATGCTGGTGATGCCGCAGCCGTTACCGCAGCCACTTCCCCCACCGAATCAGAATCCTCTACTGATGCCAAGGCCCATGAGCCTCCTTCCGTCACGCCTGCTCAGGAGACTGTGCCTGTTTCTGTGCCTGGCGCTGATCACGTGACGCAGCGCGCAGAGGCCGACCCGGCCGGGTCCGCCAAGTCTTCTCTTCCCGTGACGGACGCGGCTATTCCTGTGCGCACGACAAAGCCCGTTCCAAAAGACAAGCCCGCCGCCTCCCAGCGCACAAGTCCGCAGCCCGCCAACCCTCCCGCAAATCCCGCCGTCAAAAAGTCCTCGCACGAGCAGGCGCGGCCAGCCAGCCATGACACGGCCCAGCAGGGTGAAAAAGCTTCAGGCCTCGGCCATGAAGGAGGCGGCATGGCAGCGGGGCACAGCGGGCAAGCTGGCGGCCAGGCTGGCGGCCAAAGTGGCGGACAGGCAGGGCAAAAGGGCGGTGAAAGCGGCGGCGAAAACAGCGCTGCCGGGCAGGGAGGTTCCGTCGGGTATCTGAAGGGAAATTACGAGTATATCAAAAAACGTGTCAGGCAGTATCTGGTCTACAGTCCGCAGGCCAAGCGCATGGGGATTCAGGGCATGGTGACCGTGTCGTTTACCATCCAGCAGGACGGCAGGGTCAGGGACGTTGCGGTCAGTAAAAGCAGCGGTTACTCTTTGCTGGACGAATCCGCCCTTGAAGCGGTGCGCAGTGCCGCGCCCTTCGCAGCGCCGCCGGAGTCGGCGCGCGTGATCATGCCCGTGCAGTTCAGCCTGAGGTAGGGAAGTAGCTATGGTTATCGCAAGAACTCTGCTTTTTCTTTTTCTGCTGGTTTGCTCCGCCGTTCCCGTTCTGGCGGATGTAAAAATATTTGTTACCAATGATGTTCATGGCTACGTGGCCGACAATCCGGAAAAAAAGAACATCGGCTATGCCAGGCTCAAGGCAGTGGCCGACGGAGCGCGGGCCGAGGGCCATACGGTGTTTGTCCTGGATGCGGGAGACGCCTTCAGCGGCAGCGCCTTTGCCCTGATAGACCAGGGGCGCAGCGTGGCAAAGCTTATGGGGCAGGTGGGCTACCGCGTACTCACGCCGGGCAACCACGCCTTTGATTATACCCTGTCTGAAGGCCCATTGTACTACGGCAATGAGTTGCTGCGCCTGGTGCGCGAAAACAGCCCCGGCAAGGTTGACGCCGTGGCCGAAAACCTCACGTACAAGGGGGCCGATCCTCCCGGCATGGTCACAAAGCCTGTGGTCATTTATGATGAAACAGCGAAAAATCCACAGGGCATGCGCGTCATCGTCACAGGCGTCATAACGCCATATTCGGTGAAACCCAGTTTGCGTCAGGCGCTGGCGGACTACGACTTCGACTTGAAGCCAACCCCCGAGGCCACCAAAAAGGCCGTTCTTGACCGGCTGACGCGGTCGCTTGCGCCGTATGGCAGGCCTGAGGATGTGGTCATCGTGCTGAGCCACCTTGGCTATGCCGGACCCAAAGGCGACAAGGACGGCCGTATCACCGGGCCTGACGTGGCCGCCGTGCCCAACGTGGATTTTGTGGCGGACGGGCACAGCCACAAGGCGGTGGCCCCGACCTACGACTACGGGGCAATGTACGCCAACGGCGGACGCTACCTTGAGCATTTCATGGTGATCACCCTTGACGGCAAGAAGGGCGACATGGCCCTGAAATCGTACGCTGACGTGGCGGACGTCGTGCCGGACAAAGCCATGACGGACAGCATACAACAGCTTGACGCCGCGCGGGGCTTTGAGGACGTTGTTTTTACATCCCCTGACGACAGTGTTTTCAAGGACGGGCATTTGCGCAAGGACAGCACGCCCCTGGGCCGCCTCATTTGCGAGAGCATGGCAAAGGCTGCCGGGGCCGCCATTGCCCTGCACACTCCAGGCGGCATACGCGCGGGGTTGCCCGGTGGGCCCGTGCACCGGCGCGACCTGCTCGATGTTTTGCCCTTTGACGACAGACTTGTTGCCGTTGACATGACAGGCAAGCAGATTGCCGATGTGTTCACGCGCGGCATTGGGCACGGCGGGCGTGGTTTGCCGCAGTTTTTCGGGCTTGATGTCTGGGCCTGGCAGGATGAAGACGACAGCCTGCACGTGGCCGGGTTGCGTCTCACGAACGGGGTTCCGCTCCAGCCGGACAAAAAATACCGGGTGGCCCTTAATGGATTTATGGCCAGAAATATGAATCTGCCCACGAAAAAAGATCGTGGAAACCTTGTGGATGCTTTGGAAACACAGCTGAAGAAAGGTGTTGATGTGGAGGCTCTGCGGACCGGCAGGAATTTGTTTGTTTTCGCGGACAAGGCATCGGCGGAGGCGGCATTCAGTCAGGCTGGGAGTCGCTAGAGCAGATTAACTTTGAAATGCTTCACATTCCAAAGTTTTCATTCAGCCGAAAAATGTGATCTGCGGCTGAATCAACGCCACGTTGTGGCGCGCTGCACGTTCGTGCAGCGTTAGGGCATTTACACTTTTTCAAAGGTTAAATGCTCTAACGGCCTCTACCGGGCTGGGCGGCGCATATCAGGCAGGCCGGAACCGTTCGTGGCGGCTATCGGCAGGACTTTGGCGGAGCCCCGCCAGGTTGCTTTTTTGCCCCGCGCGGTTGCGGCAGCACGCCGACAGGCGGTGACGCTCACAAACATACTGTCCGCAACTACAGATACGTTGAGCGCATTACAGATATGTGCCCTCAAAGGGTTATGGCGCTTGGCGATGATCGGCAGGATTATCGGGAGCGGGCGTAACGGGCGGGATGCACCGCCAGCCCAAAAGCGGCATCAGAAGCGGAAAAAATATAAAGGGGATGCTTGCTGTTGTGGCGCCGAGTATGGAAAGCGGCAAGGTCAGGGCCACGTTCCAGGGGATAAGCACCGGGAGCAATACGGCGGTGTTGGAAATCATTTGGGCAAAGGCGGTTTTTTCCCGTGGCGTGCGGTAGAATTTTTGCTGAATCTTTGCGGTAAATAATATTGCCAGGGTCTGGTTACAGGCAATGGCCGAAGCCGCCAGGCTAACCACTGCGTTGGTCAGGTATGCGCCCAGGTGTGGAAACAAAAGGGCGATGCCGCGCTCTGCTCTGGTCAGAAAGGCGGAGCGTATCAGAATTTCGATGGTGCTTGCCGAAAGCAGGACGATAATGATGGGTGCGGCCATAGAGCAGATGCCGCCGCCTGCAAAGAGCCGCGCCAGTGAATCGGTACCGTGGATTTCGTATCCCCACAGGATGCCGTGCAGTGCTTTGACAGGCGGTATGCCCTGGAGCGTGGTGGCAAGGACAATGGCTGTCAGGGTGCTGCAAAGAAAAATATAGCGCGCGCGGATCTTGAACGTTGGCCCGAATATAACCACCAGGGCCGGAACAAGCGTGGCCGGCGTGAGGGCGAAGGCCCCGCCAAGTTGCTCCGCCAGGTCGGTATGCGGCGAGATTGGCGGCATGAACCACGAAAGCAAGCCGTATGCAAGGCTGCATATGACAATGACCGGCAAGGCGTCACGCATATTGCGGCGCATATTGTTTTCTACCAGGGTGTCGGTGACGCTTGCCACCAGTTGAGCGCTGGAGGACAGGGGCGAGCCCCTGTCGCCCACATACGCCCCGGCAATGATGGCGCCGGCAAGCATGGGCATATCCGTGCCGGAGCTGCTGGCAATGATCATGATGGGTATGCCAAGCACGCTGATGGTGCCCACAGACGTGCCGATGAGCATGGAGATAATGGCGGAAAGAATGAACGAACCCGGCAAAAGCAGCGGGGGCGAAAGAAAAAGCAGGCCGTGATAGACAAGATAGGCAATGGTGCCCGATTCGCGCCATGCCGCTGTGAGCGCGCCCACGTAGAGCAGCGTTTCCGCCACGGCAAATGAATTGCGCGCGCCTTCAAAGGCATGGCGCGCGACTGTGTTGCACGGCGTCCCTTGTTTGCAGGCCAGGGCCGCAGAGAAGGCCAGCCCGGCCAGCAGCGGGCAGGCAATCCATATTTCCAGTCGTATGCTGATAAAAAGTATGGCTGTAAAAAGTATGGCTGCGCTGTAGATCATAGTGGTTGGTGCAGGTGTTAAACGGAAAAAGACTTCACCGCAACCAATGCGTGTACGCAGTGGCACAAACATACTGGCATTAGAACGAAAAAGAATGATGCCTTACTGAAGTCCTGAGGGCAAGTACGCGGGCCGCCCCTGCCATCGGCAGGGGCGGCCCGCGTGCATCAATTGGCGCACCCCATCGCCTTGGCGATGATCTGGGCTGTATGCAGAACACGGACGTTGGAGAGTCCGTTGCGGGAAAGGCCGTCTTCTATGTGCATGCGGCAGGCAGAGCACCCCGTGGCCACAATTTCCGCCTCTGTAGTCCGAATATTGGCTATTTTGTCGTCGTTAATCTCGCGCGAGAGATCATAGTGCACAGCGCTGAAAGTACCTGCGCAACCGCAGCAGCGGTCGGCATTTTTCATTTCACGCAGCTCAAGGCCGGGAATGGCGGTGAGCAATTGCCGTGGTTGCGCCGAAACGCCCATGCCCCTGACCAGATGGCAGGGGTCATGATAGGTGACGGACCTCTCCATAATGAGCAGATTTTTGATTTCGCCAAATTTTACAATAAAATCAGAAAAATCGTAGACATGCTCCTTGAGGCGCTCCCATGATTCGCGGTAGGGGCTGTCATCAAGCACCATGCCGTATTCGTGGTTCAGCGCCGTGCCGCAGGTAGCGCAGGCGGTGATGACGGCCTCCACGCCCGCGGCCGCCAGAGCTTTAACGTTCATTTCCGCCAGCGTCCGCCCGGCGGCAAAGTCGCCGGAGGTTATGGCGGGCGTGCCGCAGCAGCCGATGGCATTGGGCAGCACAACCTCCATGCCCAGGGCCGCCAGCACGTTAACCACGGCACGGCCTGCCTCCGGATAAACATAGGTCAGCATGCAGCCTGGAAAAAAGGCCACGCGCATTTTTTTTGCGCCACGCGGGGCCGTCAGGGGAGTGACCCGCGAACGCAGGGGCCGAGAAGAAAGTTTGGGAATAAGGCGACGTTTGTTCAGTCCTGCCGCAGGGATGGGCAGGCGTGAAAAGCTGCCCGGCCCTTCAAGCGCGTCTTTGAACAGCAATTTTTGAAACGGTGCTCCCATGCGCAGGCAAAAATCAAAAATACGCCGGTACCCCAGTGCCGTGAAGGCTATGCGTTTGGCAAGGGGCAGGGGGGTATGGTCTGCCACAGCGCGACGGAAGCGCATAAACAATTCAGTGGTGCGGATATTGGAGCTGCAGGCTGTTTCGCAGGCTTTGCAAAGGGCGCAGCGGGTTATGGATTCTGCCAGGTTGGCGTTGGGTTCAATACCCCCTTCAGCCATAATACACAGTTGCAGCAATCTGCCACGCGAGCAGGCCGCCTCTGCTCCGACCTTGTCGAAAACAGGGCAGACAGCCTGGCAGGCGCCGCAGTATGTGCATGCCGATGCCGCTTTTCTGATGTTTTCAAGCTCTGATGCGCTAACCATGAATATACTCCCCGAATATACAGCCAGGGTTCATGATGTTTTTGGGGTCAATGGCCTTTTTTATGCTGATGAGGCAATGAAGCTGGGCCTTGCCGAGCTGCCGCTCCAGGTAGTGGATTTTTTCGTGCCCGACGCCATGTTCAGCGGAAACGGTGCCGCCGATGGATATGATATATTCGTGGAATTCTCCGCGCAGCTGTACGGCACGCTGGTGCTCCTCATCGGTGTTGAACAAAATGCAGGGGTGTACGTTGCCGTCGCCAGCGTGCCCATAGCAGCCGGTCACGATGTTGTGCTTCTTTCCCAATTCTTCAAGCTTGCGCAATACATCCGCCAGACGGTTGATTGGGGCGGCGGGGTCGCCGCTGAGGCGCGAGCGGGCTTTTTTGTACAGGGCGCTCAGACTCATGCGGCGCGCCGTCCAGATATGTGCGGCCTCTTCTGCGGTGGCGGCAATGCGTATCTGCACAGCGCCCAGGCGTTCGCACACGGTACGGATTTTTTCCGCCTGCGCATCCAGGGTATTGTTGTAGCCGTCCACCTCTATAAGCAGCATGGCAGCGGCATCCACGGGAAAGCCCTGATGTGTGGCCTCCTCCACCGCGCGGATGAGCGTGTTGTCCATAAATTCCATAATGGAAGGCACCACGCCGCTGACCATAATTTCAGAAATGGCGTGGGCGGCCTTGTCCACATCGGCAAACGCGGCCAGCATGGCTTTTTTGCCTTCAGGCAGCGGGATAAGCTTCAGGATTATTTCCGTAATAACGCCAAGGGTTCCCTCTGAGCCCGTAAAAAGCTGGGTAAGGTTGTATCCGGTGACGTCCTTGATGCACTTGCTGCCGCAGTGGATGATGTCCCCCGTAGGCAGCACCACCTCAAGCCCTGCCACATAGCTCTTTGTGGTGCCGTATTTGACGCACTGCAGTCCCCCGGCGTCGGTAGCCACATTGCCGCCAATGGTGGAATAGGCGAAAGAGGCGGGGTCGGGCGGGTAAAACAGGCCATGGGTTGCGGCGATTTTTTTGATGTCGGCCGTAACTGCGCCCGGCCCTACAACCGCAGTGAGGGTGGCGGGGTCGATGTCAATTTTTTTGAAGTGCGTCAGAGAAAGAATGATGGTTCCCGGCATGTCGATGGTGGTGTTGTCGCTGAGGCAAGAGCCCTGACCGCGCGGGATGACGGGTATGGCGTGTTCATAGGCAAGACGCATTATCTGCGATACTTCCGCGCTGGTGTGGGGCTGCACTGCCAGAACCGGCAGGTTGGGCGACAGCTCGCGCGAGCGAGCGTTAAAAAGATAACAGACCAGTTCTTCTTTGTCTGAAACGACATTTTCCGAGCCTACTATATCTGAAACAGCTTTAATAATCTGCGCGTCTTGCATGAACTGCTCCTGCAATATGATGTTATGGCTGCCGGAGGCATCGACCCCGGCAGCCCGGTTGCGTCAGTCGTCAGCTCCAGTCACGCTGATGGCGAATTCGGGGCACAGGGCAATGCAGGTCAGACAGCCCACACAGTTCTCGGAATGTGCTGCCTGAAAAGGATTGTAACCTTGCTTGTTGAATGCGGCAGCCTGGCTGAAGACTTCCTTGGGGCAGACTTCGGCACAGTAGCCGCAGGCTTTGCACAGTTCGCCGTTTATGCTGATTGTAAACTCTTTGGTCTTGGCGGGCACGGTAAACCTCCTCCGATTTGTACGGATGCGCAAGTGCGTCGCATTTCTGCGGCACTAGTTGGCTGTGCGCAGAGCGGCAGCATTGCCGGCGCGGATGGCGGCAATGTTTTTTTCGGCCACTTCCCCGCGAAATTTTGTTTTGATGACGTTTTCGAGGCTGCCCATCCCCATAAAGGGGTTGAGCGCCAGCATGGCGCCCAGAGCCACAAGATTTGCGGCCTTGGGCACGCCAAGCTCATTGGCTATGGCTGTGCAGGGAATACCCAGCCAGTTGGGCAGGTCTTTGCTGAACAGTGTGCTGTCATACACCACCGGCGCATCGGAAGCGTCGTAGCGAGTGCCCACAACGCCATGCAGCGCCATAATGAAGGTGGGTTTGCGCACTTCTTGGAAAAGAATTTCCTCTTTTCCCGCCAGCAGTTCTGTCGAGATAAACCCTCCGCGTTGGGCAACGCCATACGACTGGGTTTGGGTGACATTAAAGTTTTCGCTCATGGCCGCCTGGGCGAGCAGGGTGGACATGAGCACCAGACCCTGACCACCTGTGCCTGCCATGATGATTTCCTGCATTTTGCTCATCCTACTTTCCTCCGGCGGCATCCAAGATGCGCTGGCGCATGGTTTCGTACCGCTGTGAAAAACTGGGGTTGCTCTTGTCGGCGAAGACGCCAACCTTAAAATAGCCTTGGGCTTCAGGGTCTTCCATGGCGTTGTACTTGGCTTCGGTAAGCGCCTTTTCCTTTAGCCAGCGGAGCATGATCTGCGGATTTTTCATGCCGTTGCGCGGGCCAAAAAGCGTCGTGCAGGGACTCATGACTTCCAGCAGGGAGAACCCGGGATTCTGCAGGGCTTCCTTGATTCTTTTTTGCAGTCTGGGGCCTGCCACGGCTGTTTCGCGTGTTACGTAGTTGCCGCCTGCCGCCGTGATGAGCGAGCAAAGGTCAAACCCGCGTTCCGGGTTGCCCATGAGCGTTGTGCTGGTGCGCGCCTCGGCCGGGGTGGTGCCGGAAGCCTGGCCTCCGGTCATGCCGTAGTTGTAGTTGTTGACCAGGATGACCGTTATGCCCATGTTGCGGCGGGCCGCATGGATAAGATGGTTGCCGCCTATGGTTGCGCCGTCGCCGTCGCCCACAAAGGCCACAACGTGCAGATCCGGGTTGGCGGCCTTGATGCCGGTGGCAAAGGCCAGGGCACGCCCGTGCGTGGAGTGGAGATAGTTTGTGTTAAGGTATCTGTTTATGGTGCCGCTGCAACCGATGCCGGGCACGACGACGATCTTTTCCGGAGGAATGTTCAGTTCTTCAAATGCCCGCATAAGCGCTCCGGCAATAATGCCGTTGCCGCAACCGGCGCAGCTCAGGTGCGGCAAACCCGAACGCTTGAGATAGGCTTCTCCTGTAGCGTGAGACATGTTGTGTCCTCTCTGTTGGCTATATATGCTTTGCGATGTCTTCAGGTTTGATGATCTGGCCGTTGAAGGTATTGACCTTGATCAGCTTGCCGGGATCATCGATGCACTTCAGAACTTCCCCTGCCATCTGTCCGGCATAGTTCATTTCCGGCACGATCACCTTGCGGGCTTTTTTCAGGTAAGGGGCGATCTCCTCGTAGGGGAAGGGCCACATGGTCAGGATCTGAAGCACGCCCACGCGTTTGCCTTCGGCGCGGGCCTCCTTGGCAACGGTGCGGGCACAGCGCACGGGGCTGCCAATGGCCACGATGAGCACATCGCAGTCGTCAACGTCGTAGGTTTTGATCATGACGATTTCATTGCGCCCGGCTTCAAGCTTGGAGTGCAGCTGGGCCACACGGCGGCTCGCGTTGTCGGGGTCGCTGTTGGAACAGCCGTCTTCACCGGACATGGATGCCGTCATACGGGTGATGTACCCGTCGCCAAAGGCGGACATGGGGGCGACGGCGCCGGGCTCGAAACAAAGAGGAACAAAAGCTTCGGGCGCGCACGAGGGCTTTGTGCGGTTGATGACAGGCAGCTCCCCTGGCGCGGGCACAGTGATGTTTTCGCGGACATGCCCGACCTGTTCGTCAGGGGCGAGAATGACGGGGACGCGGTATTTTTCGGCAATGTTGAATGCCTTGACCGTCAGCTCAAAGCATTCGGCCACGGTGGCGGGGATCAGCGCCACAACGGCCTGGTCGCCGTGCCGGCCCCAGCCAAGCTGGATCAGGTCGGCCTGCTCCGGCTTGGTGGCCAGCCCCACACAGGGGCCTTGGCGCTGCACGTTTACCACAACCACGGGCGTTTCCATTATGACCGCAGCGGAGATATGCTCCTGCATCAAGGAAAAGCCGGGGCCGCTGGTGGCGGTCAACGCCTTTGCGCCAGAAGCGGACGCGCCTATGATGGCTGCCATGCTGGCAATCTCATCTTCCAGCTGCATAAAGACGCCGCCGGTTTTGGGCAGTTCCTTGGCGCAGATTTCCGCGATCTCGCTTGAGGGCGTGATGGGGTATCCCGCGTAAAAGCTCAGTCCGGCATACAGGGCGGCGCTCGCTATGGCCTCATTGCCCTGCATGAGCTTTTCATTTTCTTTCATTGCAAAACTCCTTATTCGGTCCTTGCCGCGTAGAGTGAAAACTCGTGGTGGGGCTTGCGGCGCTTGCAAGGGGAAAAGCAAAAAGGATGCCCATATGTTCGTTGTTGCGTAAAATATCTATAATCATATGATATGATTTATTTTTCATGTATATTCCCCAGGTGGGGTGGGGGGAGGGGCTGGCGTATAACCAGGCTTGCTGTGGCTTCTAACCTGGTTTTAACCAGGCGGCAGTTTGAACAAAGAAACTGGCGTATAGCTGTCGCCGTAGAATGCCATTATGAGCTTCCCCTGGAGTGGCGTCGCGCCTGAGCCGTAACTGGGCGCAAAAAAAGCGGAACACCCATGCCATGGGCGTTCCGCTTTTTTCAACGGCAGGGAAGTCGTCGCGTTGTGGCGCGCTGCACTTTCGTGCAGCGTTAGAGCTTTTTAACTTTGAAAAAGTGTAAATGCTCTAAAACAGGTTGGCCTGCTCCTCGCCCCGCAAAACGCGCAACGCGCCCAGAGCCAGGGCCTTCAATTCATGCTCGCCGGGCAAAACCATGACCGGAGCCACAAAGCGCACGCGCTCGGTGATCCAATGGGTAAACATCTGGGAATACGCAACAGCGCCGGTCAGCACCACGGCGTCCACCTTGCCGCATACCACTGAAGCCAATGAGCAGATGTCCTTGGCCGTCTGATAGGCCATACCTTCGTAGACCAGTCTGGCCTCGGCATCGCCCTTGGCGATGCGGGCCTCCACTTCGAGAGCGCTGGCCGTGCCCAGATAGGCCATCAGGCCGCCCTGGCCCTTGACCCGGCGGGTCATGGAAAAACGGTCGTGCTTGCCCGAAAAACAAAGGTCGATAAGCTTGCGGCACTGTACGCGTCCGGCACGTTCCGGCGAGTAGGCGCCCTCATCGTCGGCCACAATGTCCTCCATAACCCCGTGGGTGATTACAGAGGATGTGATGCCGCTGCCCAGGTGGCTTACAATAACGTTGCAGTCCGTCAGCTTTTTGCCCAGATTTTTTGCGGCCTCCAAGGCCATGGCGCGCATGTTCAGCACATGGCAGCGCGCCACGCGGGGCAGCTCCGGCAAGCCTGAAAGGCGGGCGAGGTCGGAGAGCTCATCCACTGCGACGCAGTCGTAGATAAAGGCGGGTATGCCGTCTATCTCGCGGCTGAAGGCGTAGGCCAGCAGGGCTCCCAGGTTAGAGGCGTGCTCTGAAAAGTTGTGGTTTACCAGCTGATCCACCATCTTTTCGTTGACGAGGTAGGCGCCCTTTTTTACGGGCGGCAGGCCGCCGCCGCCGCGTCCGGCTACGGCGGTAAGCTGTTTGAGGTCAAAACCTTTTTGCCGCAGGCAGTCCTCAATACTCTTTTTGCGCAGAGGAAGCTGCTCGGCAATGGTTTTGAATGCGGAAAGCTCCTGCACATCGTGGGGGATGTTGGCGTTGAACAGCTCGGTTTCGTTTTCAAAAACCGCAATCTTGGTGGTCGTGGAGCCGGGATTGATAACCAGTATGTTTTGTACGTCCGTCATGGTGTTCCTCTGGGGTTAGAGCAATTTCTCTAGCGATGCTGCCGCCATCCGTAAGGCTTCTTCGTCACCCAGCGGCTGCCGCTTGAAGTTGCTCTGGCGGATGCGGGAGCAGGCGCCCGCCGTGGAGGCGTAAGCGCAGTTTATCTGCGCGGTTAAACGCCGGAGCGGGCGTCCTGAAAGCATTGAGAATAGATATTCTCAATGCGAAAATGCTCTAGCCGGCGGCAGCGGCCAAAAGCATGGGCAGATATTTGTCTTCGGCCACTGCGGCCCGCGAGGGCAGCACCATGGGCACGCGCCCGCCCACCACTATGCCCGCGCGGTGAGCTCCGGCGGAATAGACCAGGGATTTAAGCAAGATATTGCCTGCCGAAATATTGGGCATGATCATGAGGTCCACATTGCCGGGAACAGGGCTCGTGCATTTTTTGATGGCGGCAACCTTGGGGCTGATGGCCAGGTCGTAGGACAGGGGGCCTTCGACCACGCAGTTCTTGATTACGCCATCCTGATTCATGGTCTTGAGCGCGGCGGCGTCAACAGTTTCCGGCATTTTTTCACTGACGTGCTCATTGGCGGCAAGCACAGCCACCATGGGTTTGTCAAAGCCCATACGCAGCATGGCGTCAACGGCGTTTTCCAGAATATCACGCTTTTGTTCCAGGGTAGGAGCGATGTTGAGGGCGATGTCTGAAAGGGCCACTATCTTGTGGTAGCTCGGAATCTGTACAAAGCAGATGTGTGAAATAAGCTTGCCGGTTCTGAAGTTGCAGCGTTCTTTGAACAGATTTTTCATCAATATGGGCGTTTCAATAAGCCCCTTCATGATGACGTGGGCCTTGCCTTCATTTACAAGATCCGCAGCCGTGAACACGGCATCTTCATCAGAATCGGCCGACACAATGGCAAAGCTGTCCGGATCGTGCCCCAGCCCGCGCAGTCCGGCGGCGATCTTGTTTTTGTCGCCCACCAGGATGGATTCCAGACCGCCCTTGTTTTTGGCTTCCACAACAGCCTCAAGGGTATTGGGGTCTTCAGGCCGTACCACGGCAAGGGTGCGTCCGCCGCGTATGTGGGGCGCAGCCTGCGCGAGAAGTTCATCAAAGTTATGGTAGATCATGTCTGTCCCTCAGTTGGATTGCAGTTGCGGGCTGTCGGCTTGGGTCAGCCGCACCCTCCCTGTTTTTCCGTTGTGCAATTCCAGGGCCATCGGTACTAACAGCAAAAAGCCGCGCTCAGTCGGTGATTTGGGGCGCAAAGGTCTTGTGTGATGGCTGTTGTGCTTGATCTGTTTGCAACCAGGTTGTACACGTCTTTTAGACCGTCAGGGGATGACGGCTCTATTCCGACCACAGTCAGGGGGCAGACGCATGGCGCTGGAACTGGTTACCGTTTCCGTTGATCCTGAAAACAGGGACAAGATAAACAGTCAGCTTACGGCCCTTATGGGCAATGATTTCAAAATTATCAGCTATTCCTGTCAGGAATACGCCCATCTGGCCGAACACCCTGAAAAGGTTGTGCTGCTCTCCGCGCCGGTGGTCAGGGATCTCATCATTGACCACGTGCCCGAAACCTGCACCGTTTTTATCGCCAAGCGGGTCATCAACCCCAAGGCCCTGCGCAGGATATTTTCCATACCGCCTGGTTCGGAAGTGCTTGTGGTCAACAATCTTTACAAAAACGCCATTGAGGTGGTGGATGAGCTCAACGCCCTGGGCTTCAGACACCTGCATTTTACCGCCCATATGCCTGGGACTGTGCCCGACAAGCAGTATGAGTATGCCGTTACGCCCAATGAGGAGGCGCTGGTGCCGCAGGGGATTCCCCAAATTATCAATTTGGGAACGCGGCTGGTCAGCCTGATGAGCATTGCCCAGGTCATCTTTCATATGACAGGCGGCAGGATGGGCGAATCAATGATCTATGAGCGTTATGTGAAGTACCTGGTGACGCTTTCGTCCAATTTGTCCATTAAATTCAAAAAGCGCATGCTCATGCAACGGCAGATGAACATGGTGCTCTCCGCCTTTGAAGATGGGGCCATCATCGCCAGCAAAAGCGGGCGCATCACGTTTTCCAACAGTGCCGCCCGGCTTATTTTGCATGAAGCGCAGCTCGACGCCAAAAACGTGTGCGATCTCGGCTTGAGCGCCGATATTCTTGAGCCGGGCAGCAGCTTTATCGTGCGCGGCAATACCACCATATATTTTGAAGTAAAAAAACTCCCGCTGAGCGAGGATGAATATATCTTTCTGATCACGCTCAAGGACGTAAACCGCGTTGCATCCATAGACAAGGAATACAAAAAATTTAAAAAAGTTCAGGATAACGCTGCCAAGTTCCGCTTTAAAAACATTTTGTATAAAAGTTCGGCCATGGCCAGAACCATTGCCCTGGCGCAACGTGTGTCGCAACGCGACGCCACGATTTTGATCACAGGCGAATCGGGCACTGGCAAGGAGTTGCTGGCGCAATCCATTCATAATGCCTCGCTGCGCAAGGCGTATCCCTTTGTGGCCATCAACTGTGCGGCCCTGTCGGAAACGCTGCTTGAGAGCGAGCTGTTCGGTTACGAGGATGGCGCGTTTACCGGCGCCCGCAAGGGAGGTAAAAAGGGGCTTTTTGAGGCCGCCGACGGGGGTACGCTCTTTTTGGACGAGCTGGGCGATGCGCCGCTTTCAACGCAAATAAAGCTGCTGCGAGTACTGCAGGAAAGAGAAGTCATGCGCATTGCCGGCAACACCATCATTCCCGTAAACGTGCGGGTTATTGCTGCCACCAACAAGGATCTGCACAAAGAAATGACGCTGGGCAATTTTCGTGAGGATTTGTATTACAGGCTTAATGTTATCAATATCAGGGTGCCCCCGTTGCGGCACAGAACAGGAGATGTGGACTTGTTGCTCCGCACGTTTCTGGAGCGCAAAAGTGTTCCATCCGATGTTATTACGCCTGAAATGCTGTCTCTGCTTGAAGGGTATGACTGGCCGGGCAACATCCGGGAGCTGAAAAACATCGCGGAATATATTTCTGTCATGTACGACAGCACCCCCGTACTGGCGGATGAACTGGCCCAAATGTTCAGTCGCCCCGGCAGGGCCGCCCGGCGTGAAGAATTGCCCGCAAGCGTTGCCGCCTCTGAAGCCGGAGGCACAGCCATCCAGTATTTCCGCAGCAGCGCCATGGGCGGCGACATCCTGCACATTCTGGAAGTGCTGCGCAAGGCGCGGGAGGCGGGGCTGCTCATGGGCCGCAGCTCCATACAAAAAAGGCTGCGCGATCTGGGCCTTGAATTAAGCGCCCAGCAGATCAAAACACGGTTGGATCGCCTGCGTGAACGGGGGTTTACCATTTCAAGCAACGGCCGGGGAACCGTACTGACCGACAAGGGACTGGATTTTTTGCGCCAGGGGGCTGAATGACAGACGCGAGGGCCTTCGTGTTTTTTGCGAGGGCGTGGCGCGGGCATATGGCTGGCGCGACTGCGTGCAGCCACTGCGGGGTAAAAGTTGCGGGACCCGGCCCTACCTTTGCCGGGCCCCGCGCCTGTGGGGTGGGGTGAGGAAAAAGGAAAACGTCAGTACTTGCGCAGGACCAGAACCAGCGAGGCTGCGGTTCCAATAAGCGCAATGCACATCAGAACGTAAAGAGCGCCGGAAAAGCTGCCGCTGGCACTCATGGAAAATCCCATAATCAACGGGCCGCTGGAGGCGCACAAAAAGCTCAGACCGTTCATGATGCCTGCCCCAAGAGAAATGGCTTTTGCGGGCACCATTTCCTGCAACATGGTAAAGGTCATGGGCGCGCCAAGGGTGAGCACGCCCATGCCAAAGCAGATGCTGATGGCCGCAAGCATGTTGTTGCTTGTCTGCGCGGACAGGTAGAGCCCCAGCGCCGCGCCCAGCGAGGCCACAATGCAGAAGGGGGCTCGTCTGCCGACAATGTCGGAGGCCCAACCGGCAAACAGCTTGCAGGCTATGGAAAGGATGAACGGCAGCGAGGCCAGGACGCCCATTTCGCTCCAGGAGAATCCCCTGGCGCTTTTAAGGTAGGCTGGCAGCCATGTGAGCAGCCCCCAGTATACGATATTGTGGACGGAATAGTAGATGACAAGCATCCAGAACAGCGGGTTGCCCTTGAGCAGGTGCAGGTTCTCCCGCAGCAGGGTCTTGAAGGCAGGCTTGGGGCCAGGTGTGGTCTCGCCCTCCTGGCCATTCTCGATGTAGGTTATTTCGGCCAAATTGGTGAATTTGCACTGTCTGGGCGTATCTGGGGCAAAGCGCCAGATAAGGTACAGGGGCACAAAACCCACAACTGTACAGGTAAAAAAGCTGATGTGCCAACTGGTATGCGGCACCAGCCATGAAAAAAAAGGCATGGCGACAGCCGGAGCCAGCGACGTGCCGATAAACCATGAGGCATTGGCCTTGGCGCGCTCCTTTTTGGGAAACCAAGCCTTGACGTAGGTGCTCTGCATGGGAAAGTGGATGCCTTCACCAATGCCCAGAAGAAAACGCGACAAGAGCATAACCGCAAGCGTGGGGGCTATGCCGCCCATAAACATGGCTATGCCCCAGGTAACAACCGCCAGCAGCATGGCGCGTCGCGGCCCAAGATAGTCACCCAGCGAACTCAAAAAAACATTGCCCAGTCCGTATGCGATCAGAAAAACAGTCATGAGCAGGCCAGCTTTTGAAGGATGGTCAGCGATGCCCATGGCCTTCAAAAAATGCTCATCGGCGATGAGAATAGAAATATTCACCCGATCAAAATACGCCACCATGATGGTGATGAGCAAAACGACGATAAGCACAAACCGTCGCTTGGTCGGGCGCTCGCACATTGCAACTGTCTGCGCGCGCACTGGGAGCTCCTTGGTTGGCTGTAAGGGGAAACCGCGCGGCCAAACGGCGGCATGTCCGGTTGAGCAGGCAAGAGCAAATATAATGCCATTTTCAGGGAGCCCGCGCCGCGTATATATGTGTTGCCCTGACCAGCGCTGTAAAGGGAACCGGAAAATGCCTGATGTCGCAAGTTATTTTTTGTGGCCCGCTGTAAAGGGCATTAAACCTGGTTAAAATCTGGTTGTGTGCTGATCAGGCGAACAGTGTGGAGGGCCCGTGGGCGCTGTCGGTAAACGCGGATATTGGCCGCGCGCCAGCAACGGGCTATCCGAGCTTGCGTAATTTCTGTCTGTTTGGCGGCGGCGTCTGGACGGAAACAAGGCGGCCTGCCTGTGGTATTCTTTTTGCTGAATGGGACGCAGTAGAGGGTGCTCCGCACGCCAGTGGCATTGTAGGACGCATTTGGGGTGCCCAGAAATCAGGAGGTCGCATGAGTCCCGCAACAACTGTCCGCATCAAACAGGTCTTCGCCGCCATTGGTACCATCCTTGCGCTGGTGACGGCGTTTCAGACCCCGCCGCAGGGCGTCCCTCAACCCACCATGTATGCCATAGGCATTTCCATTTGGGCTGTTTTTTGGTGGGCTACCGGGGTTATTCCCGAATATGCCACCGGCCTTATCATGTGCACGCTGTTTGCCAGCGTTAATGCTGTGCCGTTCAAAGTGGCGTATGGGGCATTTGCCGGCCCGGTGTTCTGGCTTACGGTGACTGCCTTTGTTTTGGGCGCCATGGCGGGCAAGGTGGGGCTGCTGAAACGCATGGCCCTTTGGGTTCTTAAAATATTTCCCCCCACATTCAACGGGCAGGTCTGGGGGCTTATCGTCTCCGGCCTGGTGATCAGTCCGCTTGTGCCCAGTACAAACGGCAAGGCCGCCTTGTCCAGCCCCCTTGGCCTGACCATCAGCGACACGCTGGGCCTCAAAAGAGGCGGTAAGGCGGCCAGCGGTTTGTTTTTGGCCTGTATGACCGGTTTTTATCTGACGAGCACCCTGTTTTTGAGCGGTACGGGCTCCAACTACATGTTCCTTGGCCTTCTTGGAGGCACCTCTGGCAACGTGACCTGGATGGCCTGGTTTTTACGGGCCATTGTTTTTACCGTCATTTTGATGGTGGGCCTTGGGACGTACATCTGCCTGTTCTGCAAACCCGATAAGCAGGTATCCCTGCCGCCCAGCTACATCAAGGAGCAGCTCCAGGCCATCGGCCCCATGACCCGCGACGAACGCTGGACCTTGGGCATCATGCTGACCACGCTGCTGCTGTGGATGACGGAATCACTGCACGGCATCAAGTCCGGTGAAGTGGGCGTGCTGGCAATCTGCGCGCTTATGGTTACCAAGGTGATGTCGCGGCAAGACTTTAATAACAAGGTCGCCTGGCCTGCTGTTATTTTTATCGGCACACTGCTGAACATGGCTGGCGTTGTGCAGGCCCTCAAGCTGGATAAACTGCTTGGCGAAGCCCTCACCCCGATACTCTCGGCAGTGGCGTCCAATCCCTACACGCTGGTGTTGGCCATTATCGCCTCGCTGTTTATTCTCAAGTTCGCCATCGTGTCGGTGCTGACTTCCGCCGTGATATCGTTCTTCATCTTTTCTTCAGTGGCAGCGGGAATGGGCGTAGACCCCTGGATTGTCGCCTTTGTGGCATGGACAAGCTCACATATCTATATTTTCCCCTACCAGAACTCGGCATATCTGTGTGGGCATTACGCCGCCGCAAGCGAAATGATTGATCACGGCGAGGGCAGAAAGCATTCTTTCATCTTTGTATTGCTTTGCGTTGTCGCGGGTATGGCCAGTGTGCCGTTTTGGCGACTGCTGGGTCTGATACAATAGTTGCGGCGTAACGCAATCGCAGTGTAACAGGCTTGTGGTGTGACCAGCTTGCGCTGTAAAACAGTTTCTGGCGGATGTACCGATTGTTCCGGTACTCCGCCAGATGTTTTGTATCAGGGCCTGTCCAGTTGTGGAGAGCACGGGTGCGTTTGTGTTTCCGCTGTGCTGCGGCTTGTCTCTGCCTGTCGCGCTCTTTCGGCGTCAGCCGAAGCTGAAGTCCGTGGGGCCGGAGCAGTGGCGCAGTCGCTCTGGGTCAGGCCTGTAATCGTCAGCGGCGTATTCAGGCAGGGTGGTGGGGGTGCTGGAAGCGGCTGTCAGACTGGGGGGATTTTGGGAGGCGATTATCAGGCAAGGCTGTGGAACAGCGTTTTTTTGAGATGCTTCCTATGCTCTGGTTTGGGCCGCCTGCGCGGCGGGCGGCAGAGACGGTCTGGCAGACCGGGGTTCGATCGCAGGACTATTGTGCTGGCCGGGATTTTGGGAGGCGATTATCAGGCAAGGCTGTGGAACAGCATTTTTTTGAGATGCTTCCTATGCTCGGGTTTGGGCCGCCTGCGCGGCGGGCGGCAGAGACGGTCTGGCAGACCGGGGTTCGATCGCAGGACTATTGTGCTGGCCGGGATTTTGTAGAGGTGATTATCAGGCAAGGCTGTGGAACAGCATTTTTTTGAGATGCTTCCTTCGCTCTGGTTTGGGCCGCCTGCGCGGCGGGCGGCAGAGGGGGCCTGTTAGGGGCTGTGCCCCTCCGAGGCCCCCTCTGCACTCCCCCCGGACGACCCCCCAGGTTTTCAATTTCCTTAATCTGACGAGGGCTGCGCGGCTTTTGCTCCGGGAGCTTCCTCGCTCCGCTCGGCGATCTCCCTCCGCGCCGCGCAATGCCATCCACAAGTTTGCCTGCGGTTCAGCCAGACAATCGCTTGCTATCCACAAGATTGCTGCGGTTCAGTGCGGCAGTCGCTTTCATCCAGCGCAATGTACCAACAGGGGTAGCTGCGGGCAGACTGTCGGGCTGCAAATCACCCGTCGCACTGCCATCAAAGAGGTGGCTGTCCAGAGTCGCGGCGCTCCAAAGTGCGTCACAATAGGACATGGATTCTGCCGAAAATCGCTTTTTCGGCAGAATGGCAAATTGAAATACGAAAGTATTTTAAATCTATTCTTATTTAGTCCAGAACATGAGGGCGACCTTTGTCTGCACACTTTCCTGCACACGGCCGTCACTGCTCAGTTCCGCCAGCCTGCGGGTCAGGCTTTCCTTTTGCTGCGGCGTAAGCGGCCCCATGCTTTCAAAGTAGCGCAGATATATGAGTTCCGCTTCTTCCAGGCTGCTGTCGCTCTCCCACGCGCGGTCCATATATTCCACTTCTGGGTAGTATCCCATAAGCCAGAGAAGATTGAAGGCGCAATAAAAACTGCGGCTTACTCGCTCCTTGTGCGCGTCCCAGTCCACCAGCGGCTTCAGTTGGTCACGTACCGAGTGACGGGTATCAATCTGGCTTATTATGCAGCAGGAGCCGCAAGAGGCTGCGACCATTTTTTCCAGGGCAGCCTTGTCATTGACTGCCGGAGTTCTGGAGGCAAGAACCAGTTGAAACCGGTTTCGCCACCTCAGAGCATCCAGATCGGCAGTGCCCCAGTCCAGCACCTGAAAATGCGCGTTGGCGCACCCGTCCCGCGCGGCGTTTTCCCTGGCCAGTTCTATCATGGCGGGGGCAATGTCAAAGCCCTCCACGCGACCCACCAGAGGGGCCATTTCAAGCGCGTGGCTGCCAGGGCCGCAGCCGATGTCAAGCACGGACGCCGACGGATCAAGTCCAGCCTTGCGGGCTATATGCTCCACAAGCAGACGCCGGTGTTCGCGTGAGGCATCACCCCGGATGTGATCGTTGAACGAAGGTGCGCGTTTGTTCCAAAAATCCGCCATGCCGGTTCGCTCCGGCTGGTAGTCTACCCAAAGCTCTTCAAAGGTACGCATGGTTAGTGGCATGATTCAGCCACCATATTTACCTTTTGCCCACCGTGGCCAAAAATGGCTTCACAGTTGTCGTTCTTGAGGGCTGCACTCATTTTTTCAGCGTCAACCACAACCAGACCCGAAAGGGAGCGCACACCATGCGAGAAAAGCAGGGGGTTCATGGGCGTGCTGGGGCCCACCATGTACACCTTGGCCTTGGCGCTCAGTTCCAGCAGCCGGGTGATGGTTTTATTAATAAAGGTAGTGCCAGTAATAAAAACAAGGTCTTGCTGCGGCAAAACATATTCCGCCGCAGTGTCCGGCAAATCCCCAGGTTGGGGGTGGCGCTCAAGTATTGAAAGTTCACAGTGCGGGCGCAGCCGCGCAAGACCGGGAAAATGCCCGACAACGGTTACTTTTTTGCCCTTTGCCTCTGAAAGAAAAAAGTCAAAGGCGTCCCCGTGGCGACTGTCCAGAGCCGTACGCAGGGGGCTTGGCTTTACAAGGGCCAGGGTGTTGTTGGCGGCGTTCAGGGCGGCCAGGCCGATGGCGGCGGCGTTGAAGTCCCAGGACTTGATCATTTCCGCCACCCGGCGCAGGGGCTGGCCCACCATGTCCTGACAGGACTGGGCAGAGTCGGACGCACCCGGAGCAGGGGAAAAATACTGCGCCATACCTATGCCGCCGCTGTCTGCTTCCACCATGAGCCAGTGTTTGCCGCATGTGAAGGATTTGACCAGAGCGGTCTCAGGCACGGAGCCAAGCAGTGCGTCATACAAAAACCAGCGGTCAGTCATGGCAAACCTCAAGAGGGCGATAGTAAGCGCCATCGGCACAGGCGCGGCAGTATGTCTTGCCGTCCCGCAAAACTTCCTTGCAGTCCAGCACATCTTCGCCACAGGCGGCACAGGTGCACACGCGAACAGGCGGACCAGGCAGTTCGCCTTCCGGCATGTCTATGTGCACTTCCTGCCAGGCAAAGATGTCATCATCAGCGTACTTTTCCCAAAAGGCTATCTGCTCCTGTTTGGGAACATCGTGGGGAGGGCGGTCGGATGTGGTCACGTGTACCCTGACAGCCCGGCCGCTTTTAAGGTCAAGAAAAGACATGGCGGTTTTGCCATATCCATAGACCTTGACCCGCCTGCGTCCCAGAGTCACGCCTGTGACCACATGGGAGGCATCAGCCACGCATCTGTCTGTTTCCAGAAAAATAACAAGATCCCTCAGGTTGTCTTCGGGTTTCAGGTCAAGCAGACGCAAGGCCATAAGGGACATGCGTATGCCCAAGACCTGCCCGCTACAAATGTGACCGTGGTACTTCTCAGCCTTTTCAAGGAATGGTGTGATGTTTGTCATAGCCATACTGTAGTTGTGGTGTATGATATAGTTGCATAAACCTGACCTGTGACACGAAGCCTGTCAATGTATTGTGGGGGGATAAGTGTATACTCTGTATTGTTATAGCATTGTTTGCGACATGTCACGCCTTAGTTAAATTTTAATAGTCACGCTTTTTCAGTAACCGAGACTATTGTGTTGGCGAAAGGTGTATCCACTCCATTGGCTTTATCAGTGGAGCGAACGCTGCTCTGGCGGGCTGGGGAAGATATGCATTGAAACGGAGCGCTGCCGGCACGAAGGCTGTAGTTAGAGCCGCCCAGCACAGACACATTTGGAGCGAAGTATGTTGGGGGGCGGGCATTCTCTACGTTCAAGGCATGCCCGTTACGGCGCTTGACTCGCGGATAACCAGCGTTGACGTCTATCCGGCGGACACCAGCGGGGAACCGACGTTCTGCGCCATACTAAAATACAAGAAGCGTTTTAGGGGGTGGGGGTGTGGGGGAGGAGACCCTTTTGCAAAAGGGTCCCTCCCCCACAAGGCATTTCAAGCTATCTGCGGCATGTCGCCATGGGGCGGTTACCGCAACCTGAAGATGAAGGGCAGTTCTACCAGGGTGTTCACCGGCTGGCCCTTGAGTTTGCCGGGGGCAAAGCGCATGCTTTTTGCCGCCTTGAGCGCCGCTTCCTCGAAATACCCGTCCGGCGTCGCGCTGACGACCTCGCAGTTGCAGGGCTGGCCAGAGGCGTCCACCACCAGGCGCACCTTGACGGAGCCCTGAATATTCATGCGCCGGGCCCTGGGGGGATATTCCGGCTCAATGCGCCGGGTAATGCTGGGGCGCTGATCCAGGACATCGCAGGCATAGGCGTCGAACCCGCCCACGGTGCGCGGCTGCGGCCCTGCTGGCCCGGCTGCCCCTGCTGGCCCTGCCCGAACTGCCGTGGTGGCCGTGGCGGCCGGGGCCGAAGCCGCCGGAGTGGCCGGAGCCGGGGCGGCAGGAGAAGGCTGTGCAGTCGAAAGGGATGGTTGCGCAGGCGTGGCGGCCTCCTTGGGCGCGGCCGTATCGCTCTTTTTGGGACTGACCTTTTTTGCCTCCGGCTTCGGTGGCGCGGATTTGGCGGGACGGGCATCCGGGTTTTGCTGCGCCAGTTCCGGCGAAGGCAACGGCGGAGGCTGTGGCGCGGGCTTTTCCGCCACAGCGGGATCGGCGGGCGCGGCGGGCGCGGCAAGCGGCGATCCGGCGGCCGGAGCAAACTCGGCAAGCGTCACGCGGTACACTCTTTCCGCCTTGATTGGCGCTTCCCTGCCCGGCAGCAGCAAGCCGCCCAGCAGCAGCGCGTGCATAGCCAGAGAAAGGGCCAGGCCCATGCCACGTTTGTCAGACAGTGTCGTCATGAGCGCCTTTCCTGGTATTTCAGCGTCGAACTTCACCCTGTATTCCACTCGAGCACCATCAGAGTGCACTCCTGCATAACAGGCCCGTTCTCCTTAAAAAAGAACATGGGGCTGACCGTCAATGGTCTGCAAACGGACTGCGATGCCGTATACGCGGCCAAGGTCATGCTCATTCAGCCCCGATGTCGGCCCCTGATATGCCGGGCGTCCCTGGTGCAGGAGCATGGCATGCTGCGTGTAGCGTAGCGCATAGCTCAGGTGGTGCAGCACAATGCACACGCATATGCGGCGGGTTACACAGATATCTGTAATTGTTTCAAGTAGTTCAATCTGATTGCGTATGTCCAGGTGGTTGACGGGCTCGTCCAGCAGAAGGACGGGAGCTTCCTGCGCAAGGGCGCGGGCTATAAGCGTTTTTTGCAACTCGCCGCCACTGAGGCTGGTGACGCACTGTTTTTCCAGATGGATGAGATGCAGTTCTTCAAGGGCGGCCTGTGTTTTCTGGCGGTCTTCCATGCCGGGCCGCCAGCCCATGCGCGACCTGCGCCCCAAAAGCACGGCATCAAAAACGCTGCACGGCACGGGCTGGGCTGTCTGCGGCAGGTAGGCCACGGCTTGCGCGCGCTGGCGGCGGTTCAGGCCGGAAAGGTCGGTTCCTCCGTACAGCACGCGCCCGGATGTGGGGCGTTCAAGCCCGGCCACAATTCTGGCAAGGGTGCTTTTGCCCGCGCCGTTGGGGCCGATGAGGGCCATGCAGCGTCCCGGCTCAAGGCAAAAGGATATGCCGTCAAGGATGGTTTTGCCGGAGCGCGCCACCAGGGAGATGTTTTCGGCCTCAAGCATGCGCCCTGGCCCCTTTGAAAAGAATGTACAGAAAAATTGGAACCCCGGTGAAGGCGCAGACAATGCCCACCGGCAACAGGGCGGGATAGATGACGGTCTGGGCCACCAGATCGGCCGCCAGCAGAAAACACGCGCCAAACAGGGCGGAGCAGCCCAGCAGAAAAAAATGTCCGGCGTGGGGAAAGAGGAGGCGCACCATGTGGGGCGCCACCAGGCCCACAAAGCCGATAACTCCGTAAAAGGCGGTGGCAAAGGCCGCCATAAGCGAGGCCATGAGCAGGGTAGCGCAGCGCAGCCGCAGTACTGACACGCCCAGAGCCGCCGCCTGGGCATCGCCCCAGCGCAGGGTGTCATAGTCCAGGTTCCGGCGTAGGGAAAAGACGAGGCCCTCCAGCAGCACGAGGCCCACCAGAGCGACCTCGCGCCAGCTTCCCCTGCCCAGATCGCCAAAGCTCCAGAACACGGTGGCGGCCACCTGGCTGTCAGAGGCGAAAAACTGCAAGGACATGGTGGCGGCCCCAAAGAGGGTAGACAGGGCCACCCCCGCGAGAATAAGCCCCTGCGGCCCCATGCCCCGCATCATGCTGAAGGCCAGTATGAGCAGGCCCGCGCTGAGGGAACCTGCCAGCGCGCCCATGGCCACAGTGCTCAGTCCCGCCAGGCCGCCCGCCAGCCCGCCAGCCATGGGCAGAATGACCATGGAAAAGCTGGCTCCAAAGGCGGCCCCCTGTGAAAGCCCGAGGGTAAAGGACGAAGCCAGCGGATTGTTGAGCACATTTTGCAGCATGGTTCCGGCAAGAGCCAGGGACGCGCCGACGGTCAGGGCGGCGCAGACCTTGGGCAAACGCAGGTGGAGGACAAAATATCGTAAGGATTCGTCGCCGGAAGCGCTGAACAGGGCGGCCCAGATGTCGGCCCACGAGCGCGAAAGCGCACCCATCTTTATGCCCGCCAGACCCAGCAGCACGGCCACAGCCAGCAGTGCCGCCGCTGAAAAGGCGCGCGCGCGGGGGCCATCCCACGGATGGGAGCAGCAGTGCCCTTTTTCGGCCGCAAAAAGCGGGGCATGGGGGCTGCCGCAAAGGGCATGGGGGCTGATGCTGTGGGCGTGCGGGCTGCCGCAATGTCCGTGGGCCCGCAGGGCCGCGTCGCTCTGGCCGCCAGTGGGCTCCCTACCGGGCATAGTCCAGCCCCTGGGCGGTCAGTTGCAGTCTGCCCGGCCTGCCGGTAACGCGCACCATGTCTTCGTACAGGGGGCGGCCATTGAAAAGAATGAATATTTCATCGGCCAGCGCCTCGGGATCAAGGTCGGGATACCTTCGGGGGTAGGCTGCCTTGGCCATGAAAAAGGCATTGATATACAGCACTTCAGGATTGTTGAAATAGGCCGTGTGGGGCAGCAGCAGCCAGGTGTTGCCGCTTGTGAGGGCCGTGAGGCGTTCATAATACCCCCGCTCGCTGCCCAGCGCCTGGCGTATGAGCGGCAGCCCGTTGCCGTCTATGAAGATCAGGGGCGGGTCGGCAGCCAGCAGAAATTCCCTGTTGATGAAAAAATGTCCTGATTGACCCATGCCGTCGGCCATGTTTTTTACGCCCGCAAGCGTGAAGGGCAAGAAGTCGGCGGCCGTGCTTTTGATGTCCTGGTTGCCCCTGTAGGAAAGCCCGCCCACGTAGGCTTGCGCCACTGCTTCTTCGGCCGGGGCGGGCAGGCGTGTGGCCAGGGCGCGAATACCCGTGACCAGCTCATGGGCGCGTTCTTCCCTGCCCAGGATGTTCCCGGCAAGGAGGATGGACTCAAAAAAAATCTTACTGTCAAAGGCTGGCTGTCCCTGACTCAGGGCAATGACCGGTACGCGCAGCTTGCGCTGGAGCATGTCCGGCTCTGACGGATCAGTGGAGACGATAAAGACCACATCCGGATTGAGGCCCACAATGCGTTCATAATTGGGCACGCGCACGGCCCCGGCCTTGCCGACCACGGGCAGGTCCTTGAAGCGCTCGCGGTTGCAGAGCACATAGGGCTTGGCAATGACGCTCTTGTCGATGTCCTCCACGCCCACGATCCTGTCCTGCTCGCCAAGGTAGGTCACAAAGGCCATGCTGCTGCCAAGGGCGATAACGCGCCGCACGTTTTGCGGTTCCGGCACTTCCACAACGCGGCCCATGGCATCGGTGACGGGGCGCGCCCCGGCAGGAGCCGCGCCCGTCAGCAGCGCCAGAGCCAGCAGGAGCAGACTCAGCGTTTTTGCCATATGATCATCTCGATGACATAGTCTGTGCGCTCCACATACTGGCCTTGTTCATCCTTGAAGGCCTCCACGTGCGCTTCCACAAAGCGCGGGTCGGGTTCCGCGCCGTATTCACGCAGGGTGGTGAGGCAGACGTCCACCAGATCCTCACGGCTTTTTGCCACCACCCACTGGCCCTTGACCGGTATGGCCGTGTAGGGCACGCCATTGTGGTCAAGCCAGGCGCGCATGTCCTGGGCATTGTTGAAAATTTTTGGGGCAATGTTGTAATGCTCGTGCAGGCCCTGCATGACGTTGGAAAGCATGCGGTCTGAAAAGCCCATAAAAACCACCTTGTCGGCGGCATACTGCATGAGCTTTTCTCTGCTTGCGTCGCTTTCAATGGCTGGCGTCATTGAGGCGAAAACAACGTCAAAGCGCTCATGGGCAGAAAAGTCATCCCAGCCGGAGCATACGGTGGTGATGTTGGTGATGTTCATGGCGGCGGCGTCTTCGCGCAGCAGGCGCAGCATCTCGTCGGAAACGTCCACCGCCGTGACGTGCTCGGCCATGCGCGCCAGGCGCAGGGTGTACATGCCGCTGCCGCAGCCCACGTCCAGAATGCGTTTCTTGGTGAAATCCACGCCATTTTCCATGGCGTGGCGTAGCATCTTGGCCTCGTAGGTATGGTCGCCTTCCTCAAAACGCGGGAAGGTGCGCGAGCGGGCATTCCAGAATTCACGCTGCTTTTGCTGTTTTTCGTCTACAGTTCCCATTTGATGCTGACTCCTGCGTTGATTCCCAGTGCCGGGTATCCCCAGGCTTCTTCATACTGGGTGTTGGTGATGTTGTCTGCATAGGCTTCAAGAGTAAGGTATTCGTCCACCCTGTAGCTGAGGCTTGCGCCAAGGGTAGCGTAGTCGTGCAGCGTGCCCTTACGCAACTGCGCCGTATTGACGTAGTAGTTGCGCTGCCCCACATAGGTCAGCACGGCGTCAAGGGTGAACTGCTCGTTGATTTTCCAGGTGGTTCCAAGGGTTCCCTTCCAGTCCGGGATATATTCCAGCCTGTCCATCACGCCGTCGGGGTCGGCAGGATCGTTGGTTTTTTTACTGTCCTGCCTGGTGACGGCGGCGTTGACCGTCACAGTGTCCAGCAAGTCATAGCTGCCGCTCAGCGTGGCCCCGTATATTTCGGCGTCGATATTATAGGCGGCCCAGGCCTGATAGCCCGGCGACCGGTTCACATAGACGGGTTTGTGAACGATGTAGTCCTGAACGGTGTAGTAAAAGCCGGAAAGCTTGAGAAAGCCCTTGCCTCCGAAGCTGTACTTGTAGGCAGCGTCAATGCCGCGCGCGGTTTCGGGCTTGATGTCCTTGCCCACCAGATAGGGCACGTTGACCGTGGCGTCCCGCGATGCTGCCTGCGAGTTCCAGTACAGCTCCGGGATGGTGGGTGTTCTGTAATTCTGGTACAGCGCAAGGGAGGCGGACTGGTGTTCGGTAAAATCATACGTGAGCATGATCTTTGGGGAAAGCTGCGAGTTTAAAAGATGTTTGTCCTGCCCTTCAGGGCTGTAGCTGAAACTGTCGTAGCGCAGGCCCACATCAAGACGCAGGCTGTCGGTGACGGAAAATTTGTCGGCCAGAAAGGCCCCCGTAACCGTGGCGGGCCTGCCCGCCTCCGAGGAGTCCATCTTGCCGGTCCACTTGTTGGCCCCGGCCTTGTTGTAGTTTTCATCCACATATTCAACGGTGATGGGACCGGGAGTCAGCCTTTTGTACTCAACGCCCGTCATGAGCTCATGGCCGAGAACGGTGACGCCCGTTTTGAACTTGAAGCCGTAGGTATTGTCCACGATGACGTTACGGTCCAGCACGAGGTCGCCGTTTCTTGTTTGGGAGGGATTGAAGGTATCGGGTTTTTGCGTCTTTAACTGCATGCGGGCGTCAACGTCCGCATAGTTTTTTTCACGGCGGCTTTCGCTGTTCTTGAAACCGGAAACTTCAAAGTAGGCGGTTTCAAGAAACTCCTGCCGATAGGTGAAGTCCATAAGGTGGCGGTACTTGGTCCAGTGCGCGCCGTCGCCGATAACCGTCATGGAAGGCGTGGGCGATCCGCCGGCAAAGCTTTCGCCGCTGGCCGTGGGGTAGTTGGAGTCAATGGCGGTATTGTAGCCGGGCACATCCGGATTGGCGTCGCTGGCGGGGTTGCCGTCGTTTCTGTTGCTGCGGATGAGCCCGCGCCGGGTCTGGCTGTAGTTGTACCCCAGGGCGAGTTCTGCCCGCCACGGCAGATCCACATAGAGCTTGGGGTTGAAGTGGAAGGAGTCGTAGTCGTTGTTGCGCAGAAAGGGGTCGGCGTGCTGATGGCTCAGGCCCACGCTGAGGCCGACGGCGTTGAACTTCTGGGCATAGCTGCCGCGCACATTGTGAAAATCGTAAAAGTCCTTCCAGCCGCCCATGGTGGCGTAGGTGCTGAAATGGGGCTGCTCCGTGGGCCGACGGGTATAGGCGTTGATGACCCCGCCGAGGGCGCTGTTGCCGTATTCAACCGAGCTGCCGCCCTTGATGACCTCAATCTTTTCGATATTGTCCAGCGGGATGGTGCCAAAGTCAATATAGTTGCCGCCGGACATGCCCGTGGAACTGATGTTGCGGCCATCAAGGTTGAGCATGATTCTTTTGGACTCCATGCCGCGTATGGAAATGATGTCGCTGCTGTCTCCCATGGCGGCCTTGCGTTTGAAGGATATTTCAGGGTCGCGCACAAGATAGTCGGCCACGTTGTTGCTGCGGTTTTTTTCCACAACAATGGCGGTGGTTCTGTCCAGTGTGTCTTCTTCCATACGTCCGGTAACCTTTATGGGGTCCAGAACAAAGACATCCTGCATGAGGTTGTCGGACCCGGCCGCGATCCCCGCCTGGGGAAGGGACACGACTGCCAGCAAGCACAGACTGAGGGGAAGTTTCATGCATACTCCGAGCCGCGCCTGTGCTGAAGGTTGGTGTCAGTCCTGCGCATGTGATGTTTTTTAAAAAAGTGCTACCGACACATGGAAAAAAGGCTGCGCTCGGCAGCCTGTCCACCCCATATTTTTGCTACCAGCGCCGGTGGTACTGATGCTGGCAGTCCAGGCAGACCTTTTTGCCGTCCTCAAGGCGCAGCATGGGCTCGGCCACGCCCTCGCCGCAGACTTCGCAGGCTATGGTTGCAAAAATGCGGGGAGCTTCCGGGATTTCATAGTCCGGGGCGGCCGCGCTGAACATTTTTTCAAGGGGCATGTCCATAAGGGTTTGCTGCCATTCATCCCGGCTGGCCTGCTCGCTTTTGTTGGCTTGCAGGCACAGGCGCAAGGAAGCGCCGTTTTCACGGTCAAAAAAGGAATAGGCGTGTTTGCCGCGTGGGCGCGCCACAAGATTGCCCTTGCCCGCCGAACAGCCGAGCAGGCATTGGATGGCGTCCACGCCGCAGGCGTCGTTTTCCGTAACGCAAATAAGCTTGCCGTATGCGGCCTTGCCAAGCACGGGGTGGGCCATCACAGCCTCCACAGCGCGTAAACCGATGACAAGGCCGGGGCAAAGATGCCCGTGAAAGCTCACGGCCCTGTTGAGCCTGTCCGAAGCTGATTGATCCATGTTGCCTCCTTGTATGCAGCCCCTGCATGACAGTTTCTGCCTGCAGTTTGCCTTTGCATGGCAGTTTTGCCCACGCCTTTCCCTCTTGCTCGCGCACCCGGCCATTCCCGCTGCAGCGGCTTTGTGGCTGTGTGGATACGGCGGTACGGGCCTTGAGCAATTCCTAGTAACACAATTTGAATTATCGTAACACGTAAGACAAAGCTTGGCAAGAAGTCTGAGCTTCTTTGCCATGCATGCTGGCGGCCCACTCGGGCGGCAGGATTTGGCGGTGGCAGCGGCGGAAATGTCGCCAAAGGGGCGTGTGCGGGGGGGGGCTTGGCACGAGGACGAAAAAAAGCCCGGAGGAGGCCTCCGGGCTTGTGCGTTGCGCATGAAGAAGAATCAGCAGCAGGTCTGGGAAACGCAGATTTATTCCGCTTGGCGGCGTTGCTTCACTTTTTTTGAAACAGTCGAGGACGGAAGAGTCCACTCCTGCTTCAAAAAAAGATCGCGCCTTGCCAAACGAAACAACTGCGCGTTTCCAAAAAGGCTCTTTAGTTGGTGTTTTCCTTGAGCTCTTGCATGAAACCTTCGGGCACTTCAAAGCCGAGCTTTTGGGCCGTTTCTGCCGCTTCCTTGGCCTTGGCATGCTCGCCCTGGTCAAAATAGGCCAGCGCAAGGTTGTTCCAGGCAGGGGCAAAGGCGGGTTCTTTTTTGATGATGGCCAGGCACTGTTCTTCGCAGGCCTTGAAGTTGCCCTTCATGAAATAGGCCGTGGCCAGGGCGTTTTGCGCCTGCACAAAGTTGGGGTCCCACTTGAGGGCCTTGTTCAGGGCGGTGATGGCTTTGTCGGGCTCGCCGCGCTGCAGGTGCACAAAGGCGATGTTGCCCCACGGCACGGGGAACTTGGCGCGGCAGTTGGCGGCTTCTTCATTGTAGCGCAGGCAGCCGTCAAGGTCGCCGCGTTCAAGGCAGATGCCGCCAAGCTGCACGTAAGCCTCGGCCAGGTGCGGCGAATTGCGCACGGCCTCCAGAAAGGATTCTTCAGCGGCCACAAAGTCGCGCTTGCTCAAAAGGGCCAGGCCCAGATTATAGTGATGGTTGGCGCATTGCTCGTTTCCGGCAATTTCCGCCTTGAGGTCTGCGATATACTCGTCCAGATCGTCGTAGCGAGCTTTCATTGGATGTGTCCTTCTTTTTTCAAAAGATCATGGTACCAGCGGCAAAAGTCGAAAATGCCCATGTATTTTTCGTCTTTATTGATGACGCCCAAGGCGCATTCCATAGCGCCCTTGCTGTAAGCCTTGCCGTACGGGCCATTTTTGGCCGCATCACGCAGAAATTCGTTGATAAGCTGTTGCGTCGTGCGCTTTGAGATGTCCGTGCGCAGGTCTAGAGGATCATTGGGCTTCTGGAAAGGATCCCAGTTTTCATAGCCCAAACGGTCCACAAATTTGCGGCGGCGCGGATTCATGCGGTCATAAATCTCGCGCTTGAGCTTTTCCTGCTCTTCGTTCAGTTCTTGCGGCGTGCCGTCCCGAAAGACGGTGGCGGGTATGCTGCCGTACATGCCGTACTCCTTGCTGTGCGCCAAAAACGTCAGTGGGCGTGCAGTTCCGGTTTGCGCCGGATTGGCCGCAGCCACGCCCGCGCGCACGGCGGTTGCGGCTGTGCTTGCCAGCGACTGCTTAATCTTCTTTTTTGGCGGGGCCTATGCCAAGATACGCCTCGTCATAGCGGGTCAGCAGCGCCATGGACAGCGGCACATAGACTTCATGCAGTTCCTTGAAGCGCGACTTCGCGGCAGTGGCGATTTCCTTGCTCAGAGCTTCAAGTCTGGCCTGCATCTTGTCCATATGCACCGTGGGGTAGGAACGGCCCTTTTCAAACGCCGAGAACCCGCATACGTGCCCCTGACCGCCAATGGCCGTGGGCACGCCGTAAAGCCGACAGGTTATGGGCCTGGCTTCATACAAAAGGCAGCGGTCTTCATCGTCCAGCAGCGGACAGCGCATCTTGACTTTGGCGGCTACGGACATGATGGCTTCGGGGCTTTCGCCGTCCTTCTCAGCGCGGTACAGGTCGCGCTTGAGGCGGGTGATGTGGCGGTCCAGTTCAGAAGCGCGCTCAAGAATGGCCGAGCGTTCGGGACCGTAATTGAAAGCTTTTTCAAAGGCCCTGTGAATATACATGGCCTCCACCAGCGAAAGGTCGAACATGGCGTGGCAGCAGTCGCTACAGCCTTCCTTGCAGGTCACGCACTGCGGACATGCCTCCCGTACCCGGTCAAAGAGGGTGTCGGCCTCAGCCCGCAGGTTTTCATAACGGGCGAAAATGTCGGTCAGATCAGGGATCATGGTCATCCTGTGGCTGTGCGGAAGGCGCGTACGGGCCGTCCGGCAGGTGTGCGGCAGGGCGCAGGCGGAAGATTTGCCCCTTGTTTTTGCAGGCGTTCTGGCCAGGCCTGAACACAAAGCCCACAAGGCGTATCCGGTGGCGCCCGGCGAAGTGTACGGGATTTCAAGGCTGGCTGTGACCCGCAGGGAAAAATCCCGCGTTTCGCCTTGTATGTAAGTGCCGCCTGGCGCGCGTGCGTCGGGCGGCACAACACTCAGTCTGTGACTGGGTCAGCAATGGAATGCCGAACGGCCTTCCACCAGTACCTTAGTTTTCTTCAATGGTAATGGCGCTGACTTCACAGACTTCGACACAGGATTCACAGCCGAGGCATTCTTCAGCGTTCACCGGTTCGGACTTACCGTCCTTGATTTCATAAACTTCAACGGGGCAAACATCCACGCATTCGCCACAGCCGATGCACTTGTCCACGTCAACATTCACATTGTAACCCATGATGTCCTCCCAATAGGTTGTCTTGCTTGATTTCACAAGCGGGTAAAATTAGCTTGTGCAATTGGATAGCTTTAGCCTACCCCCCTGTCAAGTGCCCTTTGTCCTGCGCCTGAAAAGCCTCGCCATGCGCTGGTTTTCAGGCGTATGGGCTGTAAGGGGCTCAAAATGGTGAAGCATCGCCATACCCCGCAGGAATATGGCCAAAGGGGCGTAATCCGGCCTCTCAGGGCATTATTCTGGCGTAATAGCCCTTGCCGTTGCGCATGACCTGCAAAAGCACCTGCCCGGCCATGCGTTCGCGCCGGAATGCCTGCAACAGGTCGTCCATCTCGCGCACAGGGTTGGCCCCCACAGCGGTGATAGCATCGCCCTTGCGCAAGAAATTTGAAGGCCCCTGCTTGTTGACGCTGTTCACCACAACGCCGCCGGATGTCTGCACCGCACTGAAACCCCAGCGTTTTTCCATGAGGGCGCGGGCGTTTTCGTCCGTAAAGGGCGCGGGAACAACCTCGGCAGTCACGGCCCGGCCGTCCCGGCGCAGGCCCAGGCGCAGCTTTGCGTCTGGGGTCTGGTTGCGCAAAATATCAAGATAGTCGCGCCGGTCACGCACGGGCGTCGCATTGATGGTGTCCAGGATGTCGCCTGGGCGTATCTGGGCCTTGTCGGCAGGAGTGCCGGGAAAAACCATATTGACCAGCACGCCGCGCGCGTTCTTGAGCCCCAACGCCATGGCGGTTTGCACGTCCACATCCTGCACGTCAAGCCCGAGCCACAGGGGAGCGACCTTGCCGCTGTCCACAAGGTCGGCCATAACCCGGCGGGCCTTGTTGACGGGAATGGCAAAGCCTATGCCTTCGGCCCTGGCGTCCACGGCGGTGTTGATGCCGATAAGCACGCCCTCCAGATTGAGCAGGGGGCCGCCGCTGTTGCCGGGATTGATGGCCGCATCGGTCTGTATGAGGTCGGTGAAGGCGCTGTTGCGGTTGCGTATGGTGCGCCCCAGCGCGGAAACCACGCCCGTCGTGACCGTATGGCTGAAGCCGAAGGGGTTGCCGATGGCAATGACGGTCTCGCCCGGCAGCACGTCGTCAGAATCTCCAAGCTTCACGGCCGGAAGATTTTGCGGGGCCCTGATCTCCAGTACGGCTATGTCGAAATCCGGGTCAGCCCCCCGCACGATGGCGGGGAACTCACGCCCGTCAAGCAGGCGTACCATGACTTCGTCGCCGCCCGCGATAACGTGGGCATTGGTGAGCACGAGCCCCTTTTTTCCGTCAACAATGACGCCTGTTCCCAGGCTTTCACGCTTCTGGTTGCGGGGGTAGGGGTTGCCGAAATCCGGGCTCAATCCAAAGCCCGGGCCGAAAAACTGTTCCAGGGGCGAAAGATATTGCCCCTGAACCATATGGGTGCTGGTGATATTGACCACAGCCGGAGCAACGGCCTGCACAGCGCGGACCACAGGGGTCATGCGCGGGCTGTTTTCCTGAGGGGCCGCGCCTGCCTGGGCAGGGGCAAGGGTAAGCAGTCCGCCGGAAAGAAGCGTCAGCAAGGTCCAGTAGAGTGCCCAGGACAAGGTGCGGTGGATGCCGCAAAAATGTCGCTGCCCGCACATGGAGCGGACCTTGGAGGGAACGTGAGCATATAAGGTTGCGAGAGTTTGAGTCATTGGCGAGAGTCCTCGGTTTCGTATGGCCTTACAATAAGCACCCACTGGCGATGGTAAAGGGCGTCCAGGCATATTCTCTCTGTTTGCCGTCTCCCGCCCTTGCGCACGGAAAGGGGAAAGGCTAGATAAAAATCATGAACGACACCACTTCACAGCTTTTTTCATCCCCACCGGCACTTGAGCGTATTTTCCCCGACCTGCATATTGAACCTTTGCGCCAGCAGGACCTGGATGCGGCCCAAGCGCACCTTGACGACCTCACCAAACCCAGAGGCAGCCTCGGCAGGCTTGAAGACCTGGCCCGCAGGCTCTACGCCATGCGCAGGGGGCAGTTGCCGCTGCGGGTACATCCTGCACTCATGCTTACCGTTGCGGGCGACCACGGCGTGGCGGCCCAGGGCGTCTCGCCCTTTCCTCAGGCCGTGACGCGTCAGATGGTGCAGAATTTTTTTGGCGGCGGCGCGGCCATCAACGTGCTGTGCCGCAGCATGGGCATGGAACTGCGCGTTGTGGACGCCGGTTGCGCTGGCGGCCCGTTTGCGCCGAATCCCATGCTGCTGGACTGCCGCCTCGGTGACGGCACGGCGGACATGACGCTTGGCCCGGCCATGAGTGTGGAAACCTGCCTCAAGGGGTTGCGCGCGGGCGTCAAACTGGCTCATGACGCCGCGGACAAAGGGTATCAGTGTCTTGGCGTGGGGGAAATGGGCATTGCCAACTCCACTTCGGGCACGGCCCTTTACTGCGCGCTGCTGCACCTTGAACCGGAGGTCATGGCAGGGCCGGGGGCGGGGGCCGATGCGGCCATGGTGCAACACAAGGCCAAGATAGTGCGCAAGGCCCTGGACGTTAACGGAAAAGCGGTGCGCAGCGGCGATCCTGTGGAAATTCTGGCCGCCCTTGGGGGCCATGAGATTGTGGTAATGAGCGGCATCATGCTGGGCGCGGCCTCGCGGCGCTTGCCCGTGCTGGTGGACGGCTTTATTTGCAGCGCGGCCTATGTGGCGGCTTTGCACATCTGTCCGGTTCTGGCCGAGTACGCTGTGCTGTCTCATGCCTCGGCAGAGCAGGGGCACGGGCGGGCGCTGGCCCGGCTGGAAGAGGCCGCGCCCGAGCACCGGCCCTTGCTGCACCTCGACATGCGGCTGGGCGAGGGCACCGGGGGAGCCGTGGCCTATGGCCTGTTACGCTGCGCCGCCGATATCTATAATGATATGGCTACATTCAGCGCTGCCGGTGTGGCGGAGCAGACATGCTGACCATGACAGACGGCGCCAGGGGGGACTTGGGCTCGCCACGCGAGGACGGCGTGACGACAAATTCCGTTGCGTGCACCACCATAGACCCCCCCGAGGGCCTCGCCGCAGACGCTACTGCGGACTCTACCGCGGGCCTCACCGCAGACGCTGTCACAGCCCCCACCGATGGTTCCGCCGCTGTCCCCGGCGCAGTTCCTCTGCTTGAACTGCGCGAAGTTTCACGGCATTTCGCCGTCAGACGGGGTTTTTTTGCCGAACAGCGCCTTCTTACGGCCGTGGACGCCGTGAGTCTTCGTCTTTATCCTGGTGAAAGTCTGGGGCTTGTGGGCGAATCGGGCTGCGGCAAATCGACTCTGGGGCGGCTTGCCTGCGGTCTGCTTGCACCTTCAAAGGGGCAGGCGCTGCTTGGCGGCAGGGATTTGCCCCCGGCCGGGGCCAACAGTTGGGCTGCCGGGCAGATTCAGATGGTTTTTCAGGATCCCTTTTCTTCGCTTAACCCACGGCTTTCCGCCAGGGCCTCCATTGCCGAACCTCTGGCCGCACGCAATATCCCTAGGGCCGAACGCCTCCGGCTGGCTGACGAAATGCTTGCCACCGTGGGGCTTGAAGGTATGGGGGGAAGGTACCCTCACGAATTTTCGGGCGGCCAGCGTCAGCGCATAGCCGTGGCACGCGCGCTTATCACCCGACCCCAGGTGGTGGTGTGCGATGAGCCCGTGTCCGCTCTGGACGCCTCGGTGCAGGCGCAGATACTCAACTTGCTGCGCGACGTGCAGGAACACTTTGGCCCGGCCTACCTTTTCATTTCGCACGACCTTTCCGTGGTGGGCTTTTTGTGCAGGCGTATCGTGGTCATGTATCTGGGGCAGGTGGTGGAGGAAGCTTCAGCGGAGCAGCTTTTTTCCGGCGCGGCCCACCCCTACACGCAAGCGCTCATGGCCGCCATGCCCACGGGCGAAGGCGGGGGCTATCTTGCCCCGCCGCTGGAAGGCGAACTGCCAAGCCCTCTGGACCCGCCGACTGGCTGCCGCTTTCACCCCCGTTGCCCAAAGGCGCAGGATATTTGCCGCCGTGAGGCTCCGGCCTGGAAGGAGCGCGCCCCGGATTGGCGGGCACGCTGCTGGTTTGCCTGACACGCGCCGGGCAGGGCGCTCGAAGCGCGGGCTGAAAAAACCGTTTTTCCTGTTTTTTCACCGAATGAAAAGTCGGCTTTCAGACATGCCTGAAAGCCGACGTTATTTTTACCGCGCCGGATTGGCCACGGGCTTTAAAGCAGATAAAATTTACGCTGGTATGATGCCCGGCGAATACTGCCTCTGGCCCCTTCAAATCAGAAAACCTTTTGTGTCATACGTAACCACAATAAGAGTTTTAGGGGGTGGGGGTGTGGGGGAGGAGACCCTTTTGCAAAAGGGTCCCTCCCCCACAAAGTATTTCTAACCTAACCGCCTAACCACCCTTGCGTTCCATTTCCGCACCGCGCGCGTCAGCGGCCAGTACGGCGTCAACCAGAAGGCCGGTGAGGCCCGCGCGGTCCAGCACGTTCACTCCGGCAATGGTCAGGCCGCCGGGCGAGCAGACGTTGTCCCGCAGCTGTCCGAGGGGAGAGGCGTCCTGCTCCGCCATGCGGGCCGATCCGGCAAAAAGGGCCGTGACCATCTGCCGTGACTGGGCGTGGGTAAAGCCCAGCGTCACCCCGGCCTGCACGAGCCCCTGCATCATGGCAAACACATAGGCCGGGCCCGCGCCAATGAGCGCGGAAAAGGCCGTGAACTTTTCTTCAGCCAGTTCAACGCACTGCCCCAGAGTGCCGAAAACCTGCAAAAGGCTTTGCTTGCTGCTTTGGGAGAGTTTGGGGTCTTCAAAGCACAGGGCGAATACGCCCATGCCCACCAAGGCGGGAGTATTGGGCATGCAGCGCACCACGGGGCAGGCGTTTTCGGCCCATTGGGCAAGGCTGCCGCTGGTGATGCCAGCAGCCACGGACACAAGAACCTTGTTTGCGTCAAGCGCGGGGCGCAGTTGCCCCACCACTTCGCGCATCTGGTAGGGCTTGACCGCCAGAATGATGATGTCCGCATTTTCGGCCACAGCGAGGGGGCTTGTCATGACCTGCACCCCTGCTTGTTCAAGGGGACGCATGCGCGAGGCTGTGCGGTTGTAGCCACACAAAGCGTAAGCGTCCGTCTGGTCCTGGTTATGGCCCGCGCTGCGGGCCAGCCCGGCCAGAATGGCTCCACCCATATTGCCGCAACCCACACAGCCTATGCGCATTGTCATGATTTACTCCGAAATTTCCAGGCCACTGAAGAAATAGCCAATTTCAAAGGCGGCGGTTTCCTGAGCGTCCGAGCCATGCACGGCGTTGGCCTCAATGCTCTGGCCGTACTTGGCGCGGATGGTTCCGGGTTCGGCCTGGGCGGGGTTGGTAGCGCCCATGAGGGCCCGCCAACGGGGCACAGCGTCTTCACCGCGCAGCACCACGCAAACCAGGGGACCGGAGGACATATAGTCCGTCAGGCTGTCGAAAAAGGGACGTTCGCGGTGGACGGCGTAAAAACCGGCGGCCTGGGTCTTGGAAAGATGCAACCTTTTGAGGGCCACGATCTTGAGCCCGGACGCCTCCATAGCCGCCAGTATTTCACCGGTGAACTGGCTTGAAACGGCATCGGGTTTGATAATGGCAAAGGTGGATTGCATCATGACACACTCCTTAATCTGATAGGTAGAAGGCGGGACGCCGCATACGCCCCGGCGCGCCCCTTGCGGCGCGCTGCCCGTCCGGTGCGGCTCCCCATTGGAGCCAGCGACGGGCAAAGTTGTTTGCATGGCGCTTGGGGGCATCCTCATGATGAGGATGCCCGGCGGCTACACGGGCAAAAGCCCGGAATGCGCTGCGCCTGATACTGAAAAATTGTCCTTGCCTGTGGCGCGGCTACTTTTAGCGCGGCTACTTTTAGCGCGGCCACTGTGGCGCGGCTACCGTGCTGGCGTCTCGGCCGTACCGGCAGCCTTTTCCTGCGCAAGGTGCCAGACCAGCCGCCGCAGGGGCACAAGGGCCACTTGCGCCTTGTCCTGCCAGGTTCGCAGGGCGCGCAGGGTTTCTTCATACGGGTGACCGATGGCCACCGCGTAGCCTCTGGCGCGGGCCTTTGCCGCCGCCTGATCCAGGGCGGACAGGATGGCGGGCGTCTGGCGGCGCGTATCAAGAAAAACGTCCCGCACGGCGCTTACCATGCCCAAGGCCCGCGTCTGCACACCCAACTGTGAATCCGGGGTGGTGAGGCTGTCCAGCACAAAAAAACCTCTGCCCTCAAGCCAGACGCACAGGTGGCGGCAGGAGGCCGCGCTGCTTGTGAAGGCCGATCCCATATGGTTGTTCAGGCCCATGGCCGTGGGCAAGGCTGAAAGATTGTCCTTCAGGGTTGCCCTGATCTGGCCGGGTTCCATATCCGTACGCAAGGCTCCCGGCCCGGGCTGCGGGCGTTTGCCGTCCGCTCTGGCCAGCGGCTCCATAGGCACATGGGCCATGACGTCGAGCCGCCGCTGTGCGGCCACATCCGCCGTTACACGCGCGTGCGGCGCGTGCGGCCAAATGGCCAGGGTTACAGGATAGGGCAGGGCGGCCAGGGCTTCCGCAGCGCTCAGGCTTTGGCCCATATCGTCAATAACCAGTGCAAGGGCGGGCCGGGGCAGAGGTGTTGCCAGGTCAGCCAGTTGCGCCTCGCGTCCAGGAAAAAGAAAGCGGTGCGTGAGACGGCCATTATCAAATATGTCCAGGCTTCCCGCATCTGTCCAGGCGAGACGGATTGCGCCGTCAGCAAGGTCTGGGCCAGAACGGTCTGGATCCGGTCGGTCTGGATCAGGCCAGTCAGCTCCTCTGTGGGCCAGGGCCGCGCCGCTTTTGGCGTTGAAAGCGTTTTCGCCATGCGGGCCGCCGGGGGCGGCCTCTTGAGCCGCGAGCTTTTGTCTTTCCGCCCGAACAGTGGCGTCTGGCCGGGCCAGCTTGTCCAGCAACTCCAGGCCGAGGCGCAGCGGAGCGCACGGACCTGTCACTGTATAGACGCGAACCGCCGGAGCTTCCGGCCTGGCGGCAGCGGGAAACCCGGTTGCCTGCCCCGACGCGCCAGCGGGTGCGCCGGTGGGTGCGCCGGAGGAGGCGCTGCGTCGCGCGCTTCCTGTCATGCCCCTGAGGTCGGCAGTGCCGTCAGGGCCATCGCCAGAGCTGCCGCCATATCCGCTGTCGGGGCCGCCCGCAACAAGGGGGGGCACAAGTTCCCGCCGCCAGCGGGCGGCAGGCAGCGTTCGCGGCAAAACCTCTTCCACCATCTTGTCCAGAGCGTCCAGTCTGGCCTGCGGATCGGCGGCATCACTGCCTGCTTGCGGCCTCTGGTCCGGGAGGCCAGCCACGGGGGCGCTGGCGGCATCCGTCACCGGCTGGTTTTCGGCAAAGGGGTCGGGCGCGCCACGGCCCACCCACAGGGCAAGGGCCAGACTGGCGGCCAGCCAGAGCCCTCCGGCAAGGGCCATGCGCACAGACGCGGAAAGCCTCCCGCCCGACCACAAAGGGCCAGTCTGGAGGCTTTCCGTATTATTTTTATGCAGCATGTGCTGTCAGGCGACGCCCGGCGTCAATCGGCCTTGATTTCACGCATCTTGGGCAGGCTTTTGACCATTTGCAGGCCCATGCGCAGCTGATTGTCACGCGCAAGCTGTTCCTGCGCGTCATTGGCCGGATTTTTGCCCTTGGCCGCCTTCTTGTCCGGTTTGGTTTCAAGGTGGCGGTTCAGGTCCTGCTCGCGCAGCATCATGCGCGGGTTATCCTTGTCGTCGTTGCGGGGCGCTTCAAAGGGAATTTCCAGATCAGGCACGATGCCTTCGGCCTGAATGGAACTGCCGTTGGGCGTGTAGTAAAGGGCCACCGTGAGCTTGAGGCCGGAGCCGTCAGCCAGGGGAATGATGTTCTGCACAGAACCCTTGCCAAAGGAGCGTTCGCCCACGATGAGGGCGCGCTTCTGGTCACGCAGAGCGCCAGCCACAATTTCAGAGGCGGAGGCGGAACCCGCGTTGATGAGAACAACCATGGGCACGCGCACGTCGTCGCCCTGCTTTTTGGCCGTGTACACACGCTCAGTGTTCTCGCGGCGGCCCTTGATGGAAACGATGGTTCCCTTGTCAAGGAAGGCGTCAGACACGCTTACGGCCTGATCCAGCAGCCCGCCGGGGTTGTTGCGCAGGTCGAGCACGATGCCCTTGATGCCGCCAGTGGCCTTGCTTTCTTTTTCAGCGGCCTTGAGGGCCTCTTTCAGTTCGTCAGTGGTGCGCTCGGAGAAGCGCGTGAGCCGCAGCCAGTAGTAGCCGTCTTCCAGCTTTTTGGACTTGACGCTGATGAGGGGGATGGCGTCACGCGTGATCCGCACGGTTTGCGGATTTTTGGATTCGTGGTGCAGAATGACCAGCTCAACTTCCGAACCCTTGGGGCCACGGATGCGCGACACCACTTCCTGGAGGGACAGTTCCTGAGTCGGCTGGCCGTTGATGGACAGAATGATGTCGCCCGGTTGCAGGCCGGCACGGAAGGCCGGGGTGTCCTCAATGGGAGTCACCACGGTAATCTGGCCGTTTTCCTGTGATATTTCTATGCCCACGCCAAAGAATTCGCCGGAGGTGGTCTCCTGCATTTCTTTGTATTCATCGGTGTTCATGAAGGTGGAGTGGGGGTCAAGCCCTTGCAGCATACCCTTGACAGCACCGTTGATCAGGTCACCCTGCGACACATCGCGAACATAATAACGCTCCACCAGATCAAGAACCTGGCTGAAGCGCTTGAGGGCATCGAATTTACTGGGAGCATCCTTGGTCTGCTCTTTGGCCGGCTCCTTGGCCGGTTCCTTGGCTTCGGCGCTGTGCGCCATGCCCTGGCACGCCAGAGCGACACCGAGGAACAGTGTAAAACTAAGTACAAATGAACGGAAAAGAAGACGCATATTGACGTTCTCCACACAGACTGAATGGACGTAAGGGGCACCGCAACATGGCGGTCCACGGCGCTGAAAAATGGGCGCGCGCCCCGTGACGCCAGAGCAGGACACTTGTGCCCAAACCAGCGTGCATCAGTCCATACTGAACTTTTTTGATGAAAAAGGCAAACCAAAAGGCTGGCATTACCGCATGGCTGGCCTGCCCGCGCCCGAACCGACAAGAGCGGAAGAACCTTGCGCGCAAATTGAAAGAGGGCCGCCGGCATCTGCCAGCAGCCCCCGCCCCCTTTGAGACTCTTTAACACATCGGATTTACTCGTGGCGGTCAGCGGGCGCATGGCCCGGATTTTCGCCTGAAATCTTGTGTGGTTGCTCCCTCTCGGCCAAGCGCCGCTTACGTGGTTGGGCCCGCTTGGGCGCGCCCTTTGTCAGCGTATCGCTGCCTGGAGCAAATCCTGCTTGAACGTCTTACTTGCAGCACTCGCTGGCGTTGAAAAAGGCAGCCGTGCCAGCGCCGCACACGGGGCAGGCGTCACAGGGGCCTTCGTGGGTGTAGCCGCAGACCTTACAGATGTAGTAGTCGGTCGCGGGCAGACCAGCGGGGTTTTCAAGGGCCTTTTTGTACAGGGTGGCGTGCACTTCTTCGACAGTGTTCACAAAGTCGAAATACTTGGCGATGGCGGTCTTGCCTTCTTCTTGCGCGTCCTTGATCATTTCGGGATACATCTTGGTGAATTCGTAGGTTTCACCTTCAATGGCCGACTTGAGGTTGGCCACAGTGTCGCCGATTTTGCCCGCGTTGCGCAGATGCGCGTGGGCGTGGATGGTTTCGGCGGCGGCAGCGGCGCGGAACAGCTTGGCAACCTGGGGCATGCCTTCTTTGTCGGCAGCCTGGGCAAAGGCAAGATATTTACGGTTGGCCTGGGATTCACCGGCAAAAGCCGTCATGAGATTTTCCTGAGTCTTGCTCATTTTTCACTCCTTACAGTGTAAATGTATTGTTGTTTGGTTTTATCGAGAACGATTCCTGTTTAACCAATAGCCCTGTGCTTGTAAAGCTTTTTTGCAACAATTTTACGTGTACTGGCTGTAACTACTGATATCTATATAAAATAATTATTTATTAATGGCAATTTTACGTTAGGGCAGTTTACGAATGAAATGAGTTGCCTACTCTGTAAGGATTTTCCTGAAAATCCTTGCCACGAAACGCGGACAGGCAGGCTTTTGCCTGCCGTCGCAAGCATTTCAAGTGGTAAAAGCTCCAAGGGGGCTCTGGCCATTGTGGGCCCAGGCGCGCACTTGTCTGTCAAACCCTCACGCGTGCGGCCCTGCGGTGACGCGGCATTTGCTGCCGTGCGGCTGCCGCGCCAGCCGCCCTGCGGCAGACCTGCGTCGGGCACAGCCATGGCGTTGCCGCCGTTGCCTAAGCCTCCGGCTGCGGTTACACTGCCCGCATGGACGCCCGTAATATTATTGAAAAGCTTGCTCTCGCCCCCCATCCAGAGGGGGGATATTACCGCCGTACCTATCAGTGCGGGCAGGTGCTGACGCCCAAGGGCATGCCCTGCGGGTTCGAGCAGCCCCGGCCCGTATCGACAGCCATACTTTTTCTGCTGCGGGCAGGGCAATACTCGCGCCTGCACCGCATACGCCAGGATGAGTTGTGGCATTTCCACCTTGGCGGGCCGTTGCGGCTGGTCTGGATAGACAAGGTGGGCCGCGCCCGCGAGGTCATTTTGGGGCCGGATATTTTTAACGGGCAGACCCTGCAGTTTGCCGTGCCCGGCGGCCAGTGGTTCGGGGCCACGCCAGCGCCCGGTTCCGGGTTTTCACTGGTGGGGTGTACGGTTGCTCCCGGCTTTGACTTCACCGATCTGCACCTGGCCCGGCGTCACGAACTGGAACGGCGCTTTCCTCTGGCGCTCGACTGTATTCGAGAATTCTGCCCGCCAGACGCCCCGACAAACACCCCGCCAGAGATTTTGTCAGAGATTTCGCCACACCCTTCAGCAAGCGCCTCGCAAAACACCCCGCCAGTCGCGCCCACACGCGCCCCGGCTCTGGACTTGCCGCAGCATGGGCACGATGACGCACGCAACCAGGAAGATGCGCCTTTGTGGCGCTGCAAGGGGCGGGCATGAGCCGTTACGCCGTTCCTGCCGCCAGCCCGGATCAGCCGCACTGCACGGAAATAGTCATCCGCCGCAGCCGCTTTCTCACCCTTTGCGCCCACACGCCAGGGCCGGTTGCCGCCCGCGCTTTTGTGGAAGAAATCCGCAGGCGTCACGCGGACGCCACCCATAATTGCTGGGCGTACGCGGCGGGAGCGCCGGGGCATACGGCCCAGATAGGCTCTTCCGACGATGGCGAACCCCACGGCACAGCCGGTCGGCCCATGTTGCAGGTAATGCTGCACAGCGGCGTGGGCGAGTTGTGCGTGGTGGTGAGCCGCTGGTTCGGCGGGGTCAAACTCGGCACTGGCGGCCTTGTGCGCGCCTATCAGGATAGCGTGCGCGAAAATCTGTCTTCCCTTCCTCTGGTGGAACGTGTGCCGAAGGCCCGCCTGGCCCTTACGGTGGAATACGCCCATGTGGACGCCCTGCGCCGTTTGCTGCCGACCTTTGAGGCGCAGACAGCTACCGAGGATTATGCGGCCCAGGCCCACTTGACGCTGCTGCTGCCTGAAGAGCATCTGGCGCAGTTCGAGCTTGCCCTGGCAGGACTGAGCAATGGTTCGGCCCTTTGCCAGCGCATGGAAGAAGACGTCTGAGCCGCATTGGCGGCCCGGCCCGGCGATACTACGCTGTGGCAATGCGCTGCGGCAATGCGCGGAAATAATATGCCGCGCGTGGTTGGCATGGCGCATGAGGGCGAAGGCTGCCGCGTATCTTGCAAAACGGAACGCACTGTTTTTACAAGCAGACCAGTTTGTTGCTTTGTGATTGCCCCGGCGGCCGCGTTCAACGACGCCCGCCGTGAAGGTGCGCGTCGTTTCAGCCGTTGCCGCAGGATCTGCGACTATGTTTTAAGCCTTGCGACAAAGAAACTGCGCAAAAGAACCGGGATGCGTAGCGACACGGCCTTTTTCGCGCAATGGCAGTCGCCATGCAAAGGTCGCAGGTTTGCCACAATTGCATAACGTAAGCACTGCTAGAGCAGTTTACGAATGAAATGAGTTAAATGCTCTAGACAGTTGCGTGCAACTGCCGTGAAAGTCAGCATTGCTGCGTGGCTGCGCGCAACGAGCCGCAACGCCCGGCGTTGTCGAGAACTGCGCGCAACGAGCCGCAACCGCCAGCGCCGCAACGGGCCTGCCAGGGAGGGAGTCTGCCCGCAATGGCCGTCCGCGCAGTCGTCGCGTTTATTCCACCACTTTCACAGGCAGGCCAGGGGCAAGGCGCACCTGGCCGTCAATGACCACCAGCTCGCCTTCGCCCAATGTCCCTTCCACTACGGTGATTCCTTTGTGCTCAAACAGGGCCTTCACTGTGCGGTAGGCGGCGCGGTTGTCCTTGTCCACTACATACACATAGGATTCATCCCGGCCGGACTGCACCGCGCGCGAGGGCACGGTGAGCACCTGTTCCCCCATGCCAAGGGGCAGTTCCACCTGCACGAACTGGCCTGGCCACAAGTGGCGGTCGGCGTTTTCAAAGGTGGCCCGCAGGCGGATGGTGCCGGTGCGCGTGTCCACGGTATTGTCGATGAGGGTCAGCAGCCCGTGTTCCGGCTGCGCGCCTGTGGGCGTGGCGGTCACGGGGACGCTTTCGGTGGCCATGCGGTCAAGTATGACGGGCAGATGGGCCTCCGGCACGGAAAAACCCACATAGATGGGCGAAAGGGTGTCGATGCTCACAATGGGCGTTGCGTCAGTGGACTTAATCATGTTGCCCTTGTCCACATTGAGCGCCCCAACCCGTCCGCTTATGGGGGCCACCACTGTGCAGTAGGCAAGGTCAAGGGCCGCGCTTTCCTCGGCAGCCTTGTCGGACTGTACCGTGGCGCGCAACGCTGCGGCCTGGGTGGCGGTTTGTTCGTAGGCTTCGCGGCTCACATAGCCGCCGCCCACCAGCTTTCCGTAGCGCGCCATGTCATCCAGGGCCTTGTTGAGTTGGGCCTGCGATTTGGCCAGCATGCCGCGCTTTTCACGCAGGACAGCCTCGAAAGGGCGCGGGTCTATGGTGACAAGGGGTTGCCCTTCTTGCACGTCCTGCCCTTCGGTAAAGTGAACCTGCTGTATTTCGCCCGCCACGCGCGGTCTGACGCCCACAGAGGCCGATGCCCGCACGTTGCCCACCACATGCAGCAGGCGCGGCACATCGGCACGGGCCACAGTGGCCGTGCGCACAGGAGCCGCAGGCGGGCCGGAAGTTTTCTGGCTATCGCCAAAGCAGCCGTTCAGGGCTGGAAGCAACGCAAGGCTCAGGGCCAGCAGCAGCGCCCGCGGGAAGGGGGCGCGCCGTAGCTGCCCCGTAAGGCTGGTACAGGAAAAAAATGGCGTCGGCGGGCGGTTGTCAAAGGGCGTCATGGATATATCCTTAAAAGAAGCATGGGCAAGCGAATATGCGGACAGCGCAACGCTGGGCGTCCACAGGCGGCCTGAACCAAAAGCGGGTATGACCATGCGGACAGGGTGAAGCAAGGGCCGTCCGGCGTCAAGCGAATAGAGGCCCGGGGGCGGCCTATTTGGGGCTGTTTGCCAACATTGACTTTCACCCCCTTCCCGGCATAATTACGCCTCTTTTTTTGCAGAAGGATTTTAACCCTCGCCCATAGGGCGATACAAGGAGTGCGAGTTGGCAAAAAACCGCGCATTGCAGCAGTGGCGGGTGGAGGATTCCATCGAACTGTACGGTATCCGCAATTGGGGTGCCGGATATTTTGACGTTTCCGACGCGGGCGAAGTGGTTATTTGCCCGCAGGGTCCCAAGGGGCCGCAGGTTTCAATACCGGAGATCATCTCCGGCCTGCGGGACAGGGGCCACGACATGCCCGTGCTTTTGCGCGTGGAAAATATTTTGGACTCGCGCATAGCGAATATTCACGAGAGTTTCCGTAAGGCCATCAAGAATCTCGGCTATACCGGGGCCTATCGTGGCGTTTTTCCCATCAAGGTAAACCAGCAGCAGCAGGTGGTGGAAAAAATCGCCCAGTTCGGGGCGCAGTACCACCACGGGCTTGAGGTCGGCTCCAAGGCCGAACTTATCGCCGCCGTGTCGCTGATGCTGGACCGCGAGGCCTGCATTATCTGCAACGGTTACAAGGATGAGGAATTCATGGATCTGGGGCTTCAGGCTCTGCGCCTGGGCTTCAACGTCTTTTTCGTGCTCGAGATGCCCAGCGAACTCGGCGTGCTGCTTGAGCGCAGCAAGGTTCTTGGCGTGCGGCCCAACATCGGCGTGCGCGCCAAGCTGGCTGTAAAGGCTGGCGGGCACTGGACGGACTCCGGCGGCGAGCGCTCCACCTTCGGGCTTTCTCCTGCCCAGATCGTGGACGTGGTGGATACGCTCAAGGCGCACGACATGCTTGATTGCTTCAAGCTGCTGCACTATCACCTGGGTTCGCAGGTTTCCAACATCCGTGACATCCGTACAGGGGTTATGGAAGGCACGCGTCTTTACGCGGGCCTTATGGAAGAGGGCGCGCCCATGGGCTACCTTGACCTTGGCGGCGGCCTTGCCGTTGACTATGACGGCTCGCATACCAACTATATTTCTTCGCGCAACTACAGTCTGGACGAATACTGCACAGACGTGGTGGAAGCCATCATGAGCACCCTGGATGAGGCCAATGTGCCCCATCCGCATATTATCACCGAATCGGGACGCGCCACCGTGGCCTATTATTCGGTGCTGCTGTTCAACGTACTGGACGTGAGCATTGTCGAAGAGGTGCAACTGCCTGATGTTCTGCCCGAAGGCACGCCGGAACCCGTACAAAACCTGCGCGAAACGCTGGCCAACATCAGCCTGCGCAACTTGCAGGAGTGCTATAACGACGCCATCTACTATCGTGACGAGATGCGGCAGCTTTTCTCCATGGGCCGCGCGAACCTGCGTGAGCGGACGCTGGCCGAACGGTTTTTCTGGGCCATCATCATGCGTATCGCCCAGGAAAAAACCCGGCTCAAGAACGTGCCCCGCGATCTGGCCGATATTGACGTGAGCCTGGCCGACATCTACTACGGCAACTTCAGCGTGTTCCAGTCCTTGCCCGACACCTGGGCCATTGACCAGCTTTTCCCGGTCATGCCCATCCACAGGCTCAAGGAATTTCCGGCGCGGCACGCCATTATTTCGGACATTACCTGCGATTCGGACGGCCGCATCGATCAGTTCATTGACCCTCAGGGCATGAAGCCCACGCTGGAGCTGCACCCCCTGCGTGACGGCGAGGAATACTATCTTGGCGTGTTTCTTGTGGGCGCATATCAGGAAACCCTCGGCGACCTGCATAACCTCATGGGAGACACCAACGTCGTGTCCATCCGTGTGGCCGATGACGGAAGCTATGAGTATGTGCGCGAAATTCGTGGCGACTCTGTGGCGGACATTCTGAGCTATGTGGAATATGACCCGCGCCGCATCCTTGAGGACCTGCGCGACACTGCCGAGCAGGCCGTGCGCCAGGGCCGTATCTCGCCCAGCGACAGGTTCTCCATCATGCAGGCATTTGAAGACGGTTTGCGCGGCTATACCTATTTTGAAAGGTAGGCCGCTGCAAAAATGCGCTTCAGAAAAGTGGAGTGCCGCCAATAGGCGCTCTCCGGGAACATGCGTCTGTTACAGCAGGTAACAGGGCAGGCGAACGTACAGCGAAACAAAACCGGCGGCGGGCATTGGCCCGCCGCCGGTTTTCGCGTGTTTTGCCGTTGAAAAAAGCCTGCCCTCCCATGCCGCACGCGAGAGTCAGCATGCCGCACCATGGCGTGAACGTGCCGAAAATCGCATTTTCGGCAACATGCCAAGGGTGAGCTGTGCAGCAGCGCCGCGCTGGCGCGCTGATTTAACATGGCTGCTGCGTTGTTTACGCCTGCTATCCACGGGGCGTATTGCGCACGCTGCCGTGTGACTGCTTGTCCCTGTACATGGCCTGGTCAGCCTGTGAAAGCAGCGCGTCCATATCCGTTCCCTGGTCGGGGTAAACGGCCGTGCCCACGCTGAAGGTAATGGCGACGGGAATGCCCTCGGAGGGCAATCCTTTTGCCAGTTCACGGCGCGCATTTTCCAGGGCCTCCCGTGTCCGGGCCACGTTATTTTCTCCCGGCAGTATGAGAATGAATTCGTCACCGCCTATGCGGGCCAGAGCGTGGGGCTTGGGAGCGTATTTGCGCATGGTGGCCGTAAAATGCTGCAACACCCTATCCCCGGCCTTGTGTCCGTACGTGTCGTTGATGGGCTTGAATTTGTTCAGATCCAGATAGTACAGGCTGAATTTCTCTTCAGGGTCGGTTTCGATCCGCTGCCCAAGATCGTTAAAGAGCCCGCGCCTGTTGAGACAGCCTGTCAGGGCGTCGATATATACAATCTCTTCCAAACGGCGATGCGCCAGCGCCATGTCATGTCTGCGCTGCACCAGCATGGAAAACAGCACGCTGAGCAGCAGGCTGAAGCCAATGTAAAGCCATGTTTCCGGGAGCTGGTACCAGGCCCTTTTTGCAGAAAGCTTGAAAAACCACTTGGCATTGAGTATGTGCACTGGCATTTCCAGGTAGGGAGCGCCCCTGGATTCACGGCTGGCGCCCGTGGCGAGTATCTGGCGCTTTCCGTCGTAGGGGCTGTTGCGCCAGATTTCATAGGGCAGCCCCAGTTCGTCAAGCAGTCGCAACTCCGCGGCCTTCAGCACTTCAGGAAAATTGAGAGCAATACAGACAATCCCCCAGAACTGTTTGGGTGCGTTCTTGCCGCCGGTGTAGACCGACAGACGGCCCACCAGACCCGTGCCGCCTGTTATGAGGGGTACAGGGCCCGCCATGACCATATGGCTGCTGTGTCTGGCCTGCCGTACCACTTCCCAACAGCCGAAAGAGTAGGACAGTATGTCCTTGCCCAGCAGAACCTCGTTGTCCCGTAGGGGATACACATGGCTTATGATGCCCTTAGGCGCCAGGGCAAGGGCCTGAATACATGGGTCGTCAAGAAGTGCGGCCGCTACCTGCTCAAAGCTGTCGATTTTTCCGTTGTTCGTAATGGCAATGGAAGCAAGTGACTGTGTTTTATACAAATATTTTGTCAGAGTGCTTGTCAGTTTATCTCTTTGCAACGTAAATACGCTCTTGAGCTCAGCTGTGCGCATCTGCGCGTTGCGCTGCACAAGAAACCCTGCTCCCAGCAAGGTCAGCGACAGTGAAATTGCAAGCGCCACGAAAAAGTGCCGACAGTCTTTCAAACATCTGCGCATGCAAGCCTCCATATGCTGCCGGAAGTGACTTCACGTTGCCCCCATGCAATCTTTGCCAAAGGTGATCTTTGACAGTAGAGGGTCGCTGTCGCGGTGATTGTGCCATGTGAGATACCTCAGTTCTCGTCGGACATGGCGTTTTTTCGCAGCGCTGTTTTTGCTGGCGCGTATTTGCAGCGTGCAGGTGATGACAGGGGCGCATGCGCTGCTGGCCAGCATGGGGCGCGTTGCGGCTGCCCGAATCATGGGCGCGTCAATATTTGGGTAAAAATTCGTATCCGTACGGGGTGCCAGTCACGGCGTAGGGAGTTTCCGGGCACGGCCTGTAGTGCATTCAGACGGTTGCGTGTTGAAGACAAAAGCCTTTGTTGTGCCGTCGCCACGCTGCAGTCTCCACCACATCTGCCTGCTGGCAAGATTGCCAAGAATCTGACTGCAGGCGCAATTTTTATTCCATTAAAGCAAAAGATCTGATGGCGTACCCTCGCAACGGGAATAAACCGTTTGTGTATAGAAGGTTAGAGTTGCTGTTGTGTAGTGAAAACAGCTATTGTAAACTTTACACAATACTGAATTGTTGGTTGTAAAATGTGCAGAACGCTAATTGTAATAGTATCTGTTGCATAATTTTATATCCAAGGTATCTAGTATATATTGCTGTGCTCTATAAAAAACTATTATCAATTCAAATTTATGATAGTGAGTACAATAAAAATTGAAATAAAATGCCATGAAAAACTATTTCGGCGTACAAACAAAAATTATAAAATGCAAAAATTTTATAAAATGTGTACTGCACCGCACAGTAAAGCAGCTATTCTGTGTAGTTGTTTTTATTAGTATTAAAACATATTGCATAGTTCTTCAATAATAAAATAATGCCTGCGTTACAGGGATGTTACGAATGCGCCCTCCATCCGCAAGGGCAAAAAGTAAGCCGGATCACGGGCATGGCTCTGGGGCAGGCTGGAAGCAGGCGGCGGGTAAATAGCGGAAGGATTCCTTTCGTAAAGGCCTTTTGATTTATGGGGGGCATTACACATTCCCTTTATGCCGGGCTGAACATGATTGCCTTCGCTGCTAAGAACCTGGGCGACTATGTGGAGCAATGCCAGAATGAGCTTGAGCGAGTCAAAAAATAGCCTACAATAGCCACCTGACGGCTTGAAACAAAAATCCCGACTCAGTACATGGGCCGGGATTATCTTTAAAAGGATCGTGTTGAGAAAATAAAGTGAGCCCCGACAATGCGGGGCTCATGGCGATGCTACTTATTTTGTGGTGCTGACTGTTAGCGGTTGAAGGAACGAAAGGCCTTTACACACAAGTAGCACGGTGACCCCAATGGCTATTAAGACCATTGCTGACGGGGGGAATTCCCCCTTCAGACTAATATTTGGTATTGAATTCATAGCTATTCTCCTCTCCACTAATATTGATAAATACCCACTATTAAACACCCTCACAACGAGACTGCTAAAGTGATGTAAATTCAAATAGTAGGATGTTGAGGTGTAGCTATGTTTGTTCAAATAATTTTTCTTGTTTCTGAACGGTAACTGCCCACAAATCTTCTGTCAACAAGTTATTACAGGATCCATTTGACACTCTCGGGGAAGGAACGAAGTGCGGCAGTTTAGGGATCCATGTTGCACTGATCTGTTTGTAAAGATTTCTAACCCAATATAGTAGCTGTAGATTTTTCTACGCACGGCTCTTTCACAAACCTCATCTCATTCCCCTGTACCACTTCAATCCTCTTCGCATTAGTGAGTTTCTATGCGGGGGGCTATTCTGTTCAACCCCCTTCTGCCGGGCGAGGTGTCGCTTACTGTTTTCGCCTGAACTCTGTTGAGAGAAGCAGGCAGGTATCGCCATATTTCTCAACAACACGTGATATGTTCCCGCAACTGTATTCAACTTCTTCATATACCTGTTTTTTAAACAAATTGAATCTGGACTGAGCCGTTTTTTGGTTTGAAAAAAAGATTGATGCCATAAGCATCTCATCCCCTAATTGAGCGAATTTCTGCTTTGTTTCTAGGTTCTTTTCGTCTTTTATACATTCTTCTACGACAATATAATACGCAGCATACATTGATGAATTTGAAGCTAATTCGTTTAAAGCGTTTTCATCTGCCGCGTAGACAGCGCCACTTATCCCTAGCGTTATGAGTATGGCGGGCAACATTTTTTTCATGCTGTGAACCTCCGGCCCCACCATGCCAGATTCACGACCTTTCACGAAGCAAAATATTTTTAAGTGGCACACAGGTGGCACAAATAGACAAAAGACACGAAAAAAGCGGTCAGCTTATTACAGCTAACCGCTTGATTTTCTTGTGGTGCGCCCGAAGAGATTCGAACTCCTGACCTACAGGTTCGTAGCCTGTTGCTCTATCCAGCTGAGCTACGAGCGCGCAACGAAGGGGAATCTATATTAAGTCGCAGTGGCCGTCAAGCTTTTTCCAAAATATTTTTTGAAAATCTGCGAGCTTAGTTGAAATTTTCAAAAAGCGTACACGCCATTGCGTGCACCGTCAGCGAGAGAGCGCTGTCAAAAACACAATAAACCGACGGCAGAAAAATCTGCCCGCAAAGGCACTAGGCTTCGATGCCGTTAACGGCGCGAGCCAGACGCGAAATCTTGCGCGCAGCCTTCTTCCAGTGCATGGCGCCCTTGCTGGCAGCCTTGGAAAGCACGGAAGTGGCGGCCACCAGAGCTTCATTGGCCTGAGCCTTGTCGGTGCCCGTGATGGCGGAGCGCACCTGTTTGATGGCGTTCTTCACGCGGGTACGGGCGGCGCGGTTACGACCGGCCCTCTGCAAGCTCTGCCTGTGACGCTTGATGGCTGACTTATGGTTGGCCACGGTATCCTCCACTATGTTGGGCTTGCGCTGGCAAGCCATGAGTCTGAATTCTGATGCGCTATCGCGAAGACGGGTTGTTAGCACAGCCCCGTATGCCTGTCAAGCTTTGCGCCGGAATTCCGGCGGCATTCTTTCTTTTTGTCAACCATTCCGGCTGTTCTGATCCCGCCGGCGGGCAGGCCGGAACAACCGGAATGGGAACATACCCAAACAGGGCTACATTTGCAAGGCCGCAAAATCGGCCAGACGGGCAAAACGCCCACCCAGGGCCTGCAGCATGGCCAGGCGGTTGCGCCGCAGGGCCGGGTCATCGCACATGACCATGACGCCGTCAAAAAAAGCGTCCACGGCAGGGCGCACTTCGCTGAGGCAGGCCAGTGCGCCAGCGTGATCCTGCGCAGTCCACATCTGGTCAAGCTTCGGCAGCAGTTGATCCAGCGTGGCGGCCAGGGCCTTTTCCGCATCTTCCTGCAAAAGATCCGCCGCCCATTGGGCGGGAATTTCCTCGGCCTGGCCCTGCTTGCGCAGGATGTTGGCCACGCGCTTGAAGGTCTGGGCAGCCTCGGCAAAGCCAGCCTCACGGCTGAAGGCCGCCAGGGCGGTCAGGCGCGCGCCGCATTCTTTTACCTGTGCGGAACCTGCGCCAAGCACGGCGTCAACCAGCAGGGTGTCCTGCCCCTGACTCATGAAATAGTTGCGCAGCCGGGCGGCGAAAAATTCCATCAGTTTGTCGAGCGCTTCGGCAGGGGGCAGTTTCCACTGCCTGTCGCCGTACAATTCCTGCGCTTTGGCGAAAACCTGGCGCATGTCCAGCGGCAGGCCGAAATCCAGCACAATGCGTATGATGCCCAAGGCGCAACGGCGAAGGCCGTTGGGGTCTGCCGCGCCGGTGGGTATCATGCCAAGGCCGAAGCAGCCCGCGAGGGTGTCGGCCTTGTCGGCCAGTGACAAAAGTGCTCCGCCCATGCTGCCCGGCAGGGGGGAATCCGGCCCGGCGGGCAGGTACTGCTCGGCAACGGCCTGGGCCACAGTGGCGTTTTCGCCTTTGCGCCCGGCGTAGATGCCGCCCATGATGCCCTGAAGCGTATCAAATTCGCCCACAAGCCCGCTGACCAGGTCGGCCTTGGAGAGCCGCCCGGCGCGCGCGGCGTCGGAAGCGAGGTCAGGGGCGCATTTTTCAGCCAGCCATTGGCACAGCGCTTCAAGACGGCGCGTCTTGTCGCCCATGCTGCCGAGGCCGCCGATGAAGATGACCGTATCAAGCTTTTGCAGCCAGTGGTCAAAGGTTTCGCGCAGGTCGGCGCGCCAGAAGAAACGGGCGTCGTCGAGGCGGGCGCGCAGCACTCTTTCCCACCCGCGTTTGACAATATCCATGTCCTCAGGGGTGATGTTGAGAACCGTCAGAAAATGCGGCAGCAACTGGCCCTGGGCGTCTTCAATGCCAAAGCTTTTCTGGTGGCTTTCCATGCTGGTCAGCAGCACCTCGCGCGGAACCTCAAGGTAGGCCGGATCAAAATCCGCCAGCAGGGGCACGGGATGCTCGGCAAGTCCCTGTACTTCGTCAAGGAGGCTGTCTTTCCACAGAACCTTGCCCTTGGCGGCCACGGCCTGGGCATTGCCGCCCTCGATGATGATCTTGCGGCGCTGCGCGGGGTCAAGGGTGATGGCGCAGGGCCCGGCCAGGGTTTTCAGAAAATCGTCGGCATGGGCCACGGCAAAGGGGCCGGGGCCGTGGATGCGGTGGCCGCAGGTTTCGCGCCCGGAGGTTATGGGGCCAACCTCGAAGGGGATGACCTCGCTGTCCAGCAGGGCCAGTATCCAGCGCAGGGGCCGGGCATAGGCAAAGGAGTAATTGCCCCAGCGCATGCGCTTGGCAAAGGGCAGGGCCGCGATGACGGCCGGGCATATGGCCGCCAGAAGACCGTTGGCGTGCGCGCCGCCGGTGTGCTTGCGCACGGCGACATAGACGCCTTTTTCGGTTTCCTGCTGAAAAACGTCGTCAAGGGTGCAGCCGTTGGTGCGCACAAAGCCTTCAAGGGCCTTGGTGGCCTTGCCGTTGGCGTCATAGGCCACGCGGACGGGCGGGCCGGCCACGATGTCCTCGCGTTCAACCTGCACGGGATTGAGATTTTCAATCATGACCACGGCGCGCCGCGGCGTGCTCATGACGCGCAGATCGCCATATTCCAGACCGGCTTCATCAAGGGCTGCGGCAAACCTTGCGGAGAGTTCCGCCTCTTCGGGAGCCAGAAAACGGGAGGGCAGTTCTTCGCTGCCAATTTCAAGCACAAAGGTGGCCACGGCTTTACCTCGCATCCTTTTTGAGCATGGGATAGCCCAGTTCTTCGCGCTGAGCCGCGTACAGGCGGGCCACGCCCGCCGCCAGGGCCCGCACCCGGCCGATGTAGCCGGTGCGTTCAGTGATGGATATGGCCCCGCGCGCATCCAGCAGGTTGAAGGTATGCGAACACTTCAGGCAGTAATCATAGGCGGGCCAGGGCAGGCCCAGTTCCAGCATGGCCTTGCACTGGCCTTCAAAATCACTGAAATGGCGCAGCAGCATTTGCGCGTCGCTGACTTCAAAATTGTGGCGTGACTGTTCCACTTCGTTCTGGTGGTAGATGTGGCCATAGGTCACATCCTTGTTCCAGGCCAGATCGTAAACGGATTCCACACCCTGAAGATACATGGTCAGGCGTTCAAGGCCGTAGGTCAGTTCAACGCTCACGGGCGAAAGGTCAATGCCGCCCACCTGCTGAAAGTAGGTGAACTGGCTTACTTCCATGCCGTTGAGCCATACTTCCCAGCCAAGCCCCCAGGCGCCGAGGGTGGGGGATTCCCAGTCGTCTTCCACAAAGCGTATGTCGTGCTGGGCGGGATTGATGCCCAGGGCATTGAGGCTTTGCAGATAGAGGTCCTGCACGTTGTCCGGCGAGGGCTTCATGATGACCTGAAACTGGAAATAGCGTTGCAGGCGGTTGGGATTTTCGCCGTAGCGGCCGTCCGTGGGACGCCGTGAAGGTTCCACGTAGGCCACGCTCCAGGGTTCGGGACCGATAACACGCAAAAAGGTATGGGGGTTGAAGGTGCCTGCCCCGCATTCCACACCGGAGGGCTGCTCAATGACGCAGCCCTGCCTGGCCCAGTAATCTTGTAGGGTGAGTATCACGTCCTGAAAATACATGTGCTGTCCTTTATAGCAGATTAACATTGAGAATGTACGTTCTCAACGTTTAAGACACGCTCGCTTCGGCGCTTAACCGCGCAAATTAATAGCGCTTGCGCCTTAGCAGCGGGCGACTGATCGCTCAGTCGCCAGAGCAATTTCAAAGTGAAAATGTTCTAAATGTCTGCCACTGTGCGCAGGGCAGCGGCATTGAAGGCAGAAAGCCGCCAGTCAATGGTTCCCTGTTATGCAGTGCCCCCGTGGTCTGGCAAAAAAATTCCCAGAACCAGACCCAAAAAACCGCAAACCACAAGCCCGGCGAACCGTTCTTGTCATACGCGGCGAAAAAAGCCCCCCTCCCACGCCAACCCCAGGTGGTATTGCACAAAACCGTCAATAACCCGCGAGCAGGCCCGCCGGTCCGCTGGAGGCAGTTCCTCCGCGTGCCAGGCGGATGGCAATTCTTGCTGCACATGGCGCAAAAGGTCAAGCCCGTCGGCGCTCAGTTCCACGCCATAGCGCACTGGCCCGGCCTCGGCACGGCAGGATGGGCAGCGCACGTGCCCTTCGTCCACCACAAACTGTCCGGGGCCGCTCAGTTCACAGCCGCAGTGACCGCACACGTCGAGGCTTGGCGCAAAGCCCAGAGCGCCCGCCAGGCGCAGGCGGAAGAAAAGGGGAAAAAGCGCGGGCAGGGATGCGGCTTCCTCAAGGGTTCGCCGCATGTCTTCCACCAGCACAAAGGCTTCGTCCGCCCCTTCGTCTCCCACACCAAGAGCCTCCACAAAGCGCAGGCAATTGGCGGCAAGGCCCATACGCCGCCAGTCGCGCCGCAGCGCCTGGGGGCCGTTCAGCAGCACGGCTTCTTCCAGGTTGAGAAACCCGCCGCGCGGCGAGGTTTTCACCCGGCAGTGCAGACTGTTGAGCACGTCAAGACAGCCGCAAAAGCGACGCCTGCTTCTGCTGCCGCCAAAGGCGAACAGCGTCAGCAGGCCGTGCTTGCGACAGAGGGTTTTCAGCCAGAGGTCCGACTCACGAAAGTGCCCCATCCGCAGCACAAGCGCGTGATCGGCCCATTCCGTCATGGGAGCGCCGGAGGGAAGGTCAGCGTGCGCACCTGACCGCTTGCGCCCACGGGGGGAAGCTCCTCGCCATCATAGCGCAGGCGCACGCCGCCCGCATTGCCGAGCTTCAGTTCCAGACTCTTGGTGAACGTAAGGGCAAAGGTGTCGCCCTTGCGCAGGGAAAACTGCCTCGTATCGGTATGATCGGCATTGGAATGCACCCAGCATTCCTCCGTGGCCGTAATGATGACCTTGTGGGGGCCAGTCACAGGCGTCTGCGGCGTTGTGGCTGCCGATGTGGCGGCTGACGCGGCGGCGGGGCCAGTGGTTGCGGCAGTGCCGGGCGTTGTGGCGGGGCCAGATGTTGCGGCGGTCGCCGCCGGTACGGGGGCCTGCGCGCCAGCGGTTTCGCTACGCTGCGCGCCGGAAGCGGCGGGCGCTGCGGAGCGGCCAGCCTGCGGCCCGCTGTCTGTGGCGGTTGCGGCGAGTTGTCCGGCAGCGCCGCTCTGGCGTGCCTCACGGCCAAGATTGCGGGCCTCAGTTCCCAGAGGCGGCGTTTCCGCGTTGTCCGGGCTTTGCATGGGGGCGGGCTGCGCCTGGCGGCGCGTCTGGCTGGTCAAAACATCCAGCGCGCCGTGCTGCCAGACCAGGTAAACGCCAATACCCAGCAGCAGCACGACAAAGACGGACAAAAAGGGTTTGAAATTGCGCCGTGGAGTCAGGGTGACGTCCGGCAGGGGCGTCTGCTGGATCAAAGCTTCTTCGTTTTCAGCCTCCAGAGCGGACAGGGCCGCGCTGATTTCTTCGGCTGAGAGTCCCACATATGCGGAGTAGGAACGAATGAAACCCTTGGTATACGCCAGATGGGGCAAAGAAGCGGAGTCACCCGCCTCGAGCGCGCGCAAAAGGCGTGCGCCTATCTTCAGATGGTTGGCCGCATCTTCAATGCTGAGGCCCCTTTTTTCGCGCTCCGCGCGAAGGACCGCGCCCAGTTCCTCTAAGGTCATGCAAAGCCTCGATAAAGGTCTTTGCCGCCCCGCGGGCGGCTGTTGCCGGTGGGCTGTCCCCGGCCTGAGGCCAAGGACGGTACGCCGCCGGAATGGCGCGGCGCGGCCGGGGCCACGCACACGCCTGAACGGTTATGCTACAACCGAATATCGATTACCGCTTTTTTGCGTAATTGTCCCGTATAATCGTCAAAGCGTTCCATGGCCTTGGGCTGGCGCAGGATGGCGTCGATCTGCGGTTTGGCCTCTTCAAGCGTGAGTATTTTCATCTCGCTGCTGCCGCCTGGGCGGAAAAGATGCACCTGCGCCTTGTGCCCCTGAAGGTCAAAGATTTCCGTTACATCGCCGGGCTTCATCTGGGTGAGCCGTGCTTCCCATTCGGGGTTCAGGCGGTCCCATTCCACCGGGCCCATATCGCCGCCCTTTTCCTTGTTGGGCGCGATGGAATACTTCAGCGCGGCTTCTTCAAAGGTCAGCGCTCCGGAGCGTATCTGGGCGGCAATGGAGGCGGCGTTGACCTTGGGCGAATAGACCAGAACCCCCATGTGCAGACCGCTGCGGTCGTACATGGTGGATTTGTGGGCCTCATAGTATGCCTGAATTTCCTCTGGCGTGACCACAACCTTGCGGCCCACTTCCATGCTCATGATCTTCTGGCGCAACAGCGTTTTTTCGATGTTGCCGCGCAATTCGGCCACGCTGCTCTTCTGACGCGCAAGCTGCTCTTCAAACTGCTGCTTGGTCATGTTGCGGCCCTGCATCACTTTGGCGATCTCATTGTCGATCTCCGAAGGGGAAACGCTGACTTTCAGTCTTTTGGCTTCCTGGGCGATGAGAATATCCATAATCATCAGATCCAGAACCTTGCGAAAAACCGTGTCCACCTGCTTGGCGTTGGCCGGATTTTCGGGGTTAAGCCCGGACCGGATTACGTCAGGCAACGCATTTTTTTGCAGGTCAAACATGGTAATGACTTGTCCGTTGACAACAGCAGCCACCTTATTAAGCTGTGCGGCCTGCACGCCGCATGCGGTTGTAAGCACGATCGCCAGCAGCAAAACAAGTATTTTCCTCACAGAGATTCTCCCTCGTGCAAAGCGCGGTGCGCCTGTTTATCTTTCGATTTTTAGCCCAAAACAGCACGACATGCAATGACCGCCTGACAGGCTTACAGACCCTGCCGGTCAAGCCTGTCGGCCCCCCCGTTTTTTATGGTCCGTCTGTTCCGCCCCCTCCCTCAGGGGCGTTCAATCCGTCTCCGCCGTCCGCCGGAGCGGAGCCGGCATCGCCGGAACCGTTGACGCTGCCGCGCACGGCCGGGCCTGCGGCATCGCCGGGAGCGTCATCGCCCATGGCCGGTCTGGCGGAGGGCGGCGTAAGCAGGTCGGCCATGAGATCCGGATTGACGCGAACCTTCGCCCGGCCCAGCGCCGTGGTCAGCCAGCTTTCGAAGGCGGCATCCTTGCGCTGCTGTTGCAAAATGTTTTCAATGAGCGGATAGGCCTCGGCCATGCCCATGGTATGGGCGGCGTTGCGCTCCTTCAGGGCCAGGCCGTACCAGCGCCCGTCTTCCTGAACAGGGGCGGCGCACTGTCCGGGCGCGAGTTTTTCAGCTTTTTTCTGCCAGGCAGGCGGCAACTGGGCCGCGCTGACTTCCTGGCACAGCACCAGGAGGTTTGCGGACGGCTCTTTCTCAGTCGGACGGCCGGAGGTGAAGGCGCTGCAAAAGGTCTGCACAGGCTGTGATTCTACGGAGGAAATCAGGCAAACGTCCAGAATTTCGGGCAAAGCGAACTCTGCTTCGTGTTCCTTGTAATAGGAGCGCACATCGCTCAGAGAAATGCGGATGCCGGGCAAAAGGATGCGCTTTTCAAAGCTCTGCATGGCCAGGTGGTCGCGCATGAGCACGCGCCATTCATTTTCGTCCAGTGATTCGTCGGCCAGAAACCGCGCCAGTCCGTCCTCGCCGCCGTAGTCCTCCCTGATGGCCGTCACTGCGGCTTCAAGGGCGGCGTCCGTCACGGGAATCTGCAAATCACGCAAATCCTGGCGCACCAGGGTGTAAATGATCAGCGTACCCAGCGCGTCGCCGTACTGGCGCTTCATGTTTTCAAGGGAAGGGCGCTGCAGGGTGCCCAGAGCGGCGGAGCGGCTGTCCAGCAGGGCCTGCACCGTGCGCAGGTAGATGGGCTCCCCGTTGACAGTGGCCACCACGCCTTCGGGCAGGCGGGCCTCAAAGCAGGCGCACAGCAGAAGGCAGCATGCCGTGAGCGCCAGACGCGCCGCCAGAAACACGCCCTTGCGTCCCGGCCCTGCGGCAGAAGCCCCCCCGTGCCCCGGACGCGACGACGCGCCTGAGGCGCAGCCGGAAACCGGGAGCGGCAGCCTGTCATGCTGACCGGGCGTGGCAGAAAAAATCAGGGGCATGGGCATCCTCTTTTGACGTCGGCCGGAGCGAAGCGCAGCCGGAACGAAACGCAGCCGGAACGAAACGCAGCCGGAGCGGGCTGGCCTTTGGCCAGGTCAGGCCGAAACCTTTGCCGCAACTGGTATGCGTATGTCTTCCAGCGCCTGACGCAATCTGTCAAGCCCCTGCGCCAGGGGAACGTCTTTTTCCAGCGTCAGCGCAAGGCCCGCCGGAGGGTGCACGCGCGCGCCCGGCAGGGACGCGGCAAGAGCCACAATGCGCTCCGGCTGCACGGCCGTCTGTCCGTCCGGCCAGGTCAGGCGCACGGATTCGCGGCGCACCTCGGCCTTCTGCACCTGAAGTTCCGTAAGAAACTGCTTGAAGTCCAGCACGGCCAGGAAGTTTGCCAGCTCTTCGGGGAATGGCCCGAAGCGGTCACGGATGGACAGGGCCGTTTCTTCACGCGCGGCCCCGCCGGAAGCCGAGGTGAGGGCCTTGTAGCAGCGCAGCCGTTCGCGTCCGTCGTCAATGTACGACGCGGGAATATGCGCCGGGAGGCCCAGCGTCAGTTCCGTTTCTGCCACGATGCTTTCGGGCATGCCCTTGAGGCGGCCCACGGCTTCCTCCAGCATTTCAAGGTACAGGTCAAGGCCCACGCGGCACATGTGGCCCGACTGGACTTCGCCTAGTATATTGCCCGCGCCGCGCAGGCGCAGGTCTTCCATGGCCACCTGAAAACCCGCGCCCAGGTAGTCCATGTCCATAATGATGCGCAGGCGCTCCTCGGCCACGGCAGTAAGGCGCTCGGCGTCGGGCACCACAAAAAAGGCGTATGCCTGCCTGTCGCTGCGGCCCACGCGGCCGCGCAACTGGTACAGTTGCCCCAGGCCGAACATCTGCGCCTGATCCACCACCAGGGTGTTGGCGCGGGGAAAGTCCAGGCCGGATTCCACTATGGACGTGCATACCAGCACATCCAGTTCGCCATGCCAGAACTTGTGCATGGTGTCTTCAAGCTCGGTTTCGGACATCTGGCCGTGGGCCATGCCCACGCGGGCCGCAGGAACAAGCCCGCGCACGTATTCCGCCACGCGCTCCAGCCCCTGCACACGGTTGTAGACCCAGAATATCTGTCCTTCACGCTCCATTTCGCGTTCCATCACCTTGCGCAGCACGTTGTCGTCCCTGCGCAGCACGGCGCTGGCCACGGGTTTGCGGTCCTGCGGCGCTGTTTCGATGATGGAAAGCTCGCGGATGCCCGACATGGAGAGCTGCAAGGTACGCGGAATGGGCGTGGCCGTGAGCGTCAGCACATCCACGTTTTTTTTGAGGGCCTTGAGCTTTTCTTTATGACGCACGCCAAACCGCTGTTCTTCGTCAAGGATGAGCAGGGTCAGATTGGGCAGTTTCACGTCGGTGGACAAAATGCGGTGGGTACCGATGAGGATGTCTACCTGCCCGGCGGCAGCGGCCTTGAGCACCTCTTTCTGTTTGGGGCGCGACACAAAACGGCTGAGCAGGCCCACATTGACGGGAAAGCCCGCCAGGCGCGCCCTGAAGGTCTGATAGTGCTGCTCGGCCAGCACGGTGGTGGGGCAGAGCATGGCCACCTGCCGCCCCTCGGAGGCGGCGCGGAAGGCGGCGCGCAGGGCCACCTCTGTTTTGCCGAAGCCCACGTCGCCGCACACAAGGCGATCCATGGGGCTCGACTTGTCCATATCGTCCAGCACGTCCTGGATGGCCTTGGCCTGATCCGGGGTTTCCTCAAAGCCGAAGGTGGCCTCAAATTCGTGATACAGCTCGCCGGGCGGGTCATAACGGAAGCCCTTGGTGACCTTGCGGTAGGCGTACATCTCCACCAGATCTGCGGCGATTTTTTCAATGGCCTTGCGGGCTTTTTCCTTGCCGACCACCCAGGCGGCGCCGCCCAGGCGGTCAAGGGCGGGCTCCACGCCTTCCGTGCCCTTGAAGCGCTGGATAAGCCCCAACCTGTCCGCAGGCACGTAAAGCTTGTCCTTGCCGGAATATTCCACCAGCAGAAAATCGTTGGCCGCCGCGTTGAGATCCAGGTGGTGCAGACCCGCAAAACGCCCTATGCCGTAATCGCGGTGTACCAGAAGATCGCCGGGCCTGAGGTCGTCAAAAGTGTCCAGCCCTTTGAATACGCGGGAAGAAACCCGGGGCGTTTTTTCGGCCTTGGGGTAGAGGATGTCCTCGCCGAGCACCAGGGTGTCGTCCCAGACAAGGTCCGCGCCCGACCTGAAGGGCGAAACAAGGGCAAAAATCCCCTTTTGTTCCGGCGCGTAACGCAGGGCGGGCACAATGCCGTCCTGCTCGGCCAGTTTCAGGAACTTTGCCCGGCTTCTGCCTGACGAAAAACTGAGAACCACCTGACGGCGGCTGTTGCGCCACTCCTTGAGCGCTGCGGAGAGGTGCTGCCAGGGGCGGTCTTGCGCTCCCGGCAGGGGAAAGAGATCGGTAAAGGAGTGCAGGTGACGTTCGGCCAGATCAAGGCCGCGCACTTCAACCCCCATGACCAGCGGTTCGGCGTAGATACGCTGAAAGCCGTTCCAGGGCGCGGGCTGCGAGCTTTTGCGCAATGTGAGCGTAGCGGGTTGCGGCAGGGGAGCGTCCGGGGCTTCCAGCCTTTCCTTGAGGCTCAGGCGGCCGTCGCGCAAAGCGTCGGCGCTGTCGGCCTCGCCGGGCAGCAGCCACAGACTGTCCTTGGGCAGCCAGTCTTCAATGAAACTTGTGGCTTCAAGCACGCTGCCGGGCAAAAGTCCCAGGCCGCCGCTGTCCAGCGATTTTTTAAAGGAATAGCATTCGTTTTCGCCGATGCGGCCTTCGGCGAACATGCGGTCGCAACGCTCGCGCGCCGTTGCCAGAGCTTTAGCGTCCAGGGCCAGCGGGCTGGCGGGAAGGAGCGTCAGTTCGTCGCAGCCCTGCAGGGAACGCTGGCTTTCAGCGTCAAAAACGCGCATCTCGTCCAGGGTGTCGCCAAAAAACTCCAGGCGCACGGGCTTGGCATAGCCAGCGGGAAAAATATCAAGAATATCGCCCCGGCGCGCCATTTCTCCGGGCCGGGTGACCATGGCCACGCGCTCGTAGCCCCATTCCACGGCCTGATCGAGCAGCAGTTCGGGCGCGTAATCGCTGCCCTTGCGCAGGTCAAGGTTGCGTGAGGCGAAGAAATTGAGGGGGACATGGCGCAGCAATAGGCTTTCAACGCTGCACACCAGGCAGCGTGGCTGCCCGAGGCCAAGCCCATACAGGGCGGCCAGGCGCGCCGCCCACGAAACTCTGTCCTGCCGCTGGCTCAAGGCGGGCAGGGCCAGGCAGGGGCTGCGCCACAGGGGTTCGGACAGGGGCTTTTCGCCAAAGGAAAGTTCCGGGGTAAAGAGCGTCAGCAGTGCGCGGGCAAGCGTATACTCTTCACGTTCGCGGGCCACCAGAACCACTGTGCGCCCACGGGCCATGGCCTCAACGGCGAGACGACAGCGCGTGGCCATGCCGCTGCGCTCGATATATATCTGATTTTCCTGACTTGTCAGTACTGCGTTAAAACTGTCCATTAACCCGTTCCATTGACCTGACCGTTGTTTTTGCACGGCCAGGGCGCGCGCGAACGATCCGCACAAAGTTTTATATGACGCGTGGTTATGAAACCCGAAAAAGAGGGCCGTCACAAAGTGACAAGGGGGCGGCCCTAAAGCCGCCCCCGGTCAACCGCATCTGTTTGCTTGCTAATGCGTGCCGCAGCCGCCGCCGCAGCCGGAGCAACCGCCCTCGCTCTGAGGCAGGGGCACGTTGGGCTCCACCATAAAGCCCATGGGGGTGAGGTCGATTTTCACGCCTTCCACCTGGGCCAGCAGATCCTTGTTGATGCAGAAGGTGAAGCCGCCCTGATCCTCGCTCTGGTCCTCATCTGTGGTGGCGTCGAGTGCCAGCGCAAGGCGCGGGCCGCTGCAACCGCCGGGGGCAAGGTAAATGCGAATGTCGCTTTTGTCCTTGCCTTCAAAGTAGGCTGCCAATTCTTTTTGAGCGCTTTCGGTAAGTTCGAGCATGGTTCCTCCATGATTTTTTCGGGTAGTATATATTCCGAAAAACAGGCTGAGATGCTTCATCGGCTGACGGGGAACCAGGCCCGTTTGGTTAGTGGCTTCCGCAGCTTGAGCAGCTGCTGCAACCATCGCCTTCTGAAGCAAAGGGCACGTCGGGGGTGAGCGTGAATCCCATATAGGTTAAATCAACGGAAACTCCCTTCACTTCATCCAGCAAAGACTTGCTCATGCAGAAGGTGTACCCAGCCTGTTTCTCGGTTGCATCCTGGTCATTCGGCTCGTCCAGAGCCAGAGCGAGGCGCGGGCCGCCTCAACCAGCCGAGAGGTAAATCCGAATCGGATCCTTTTTCTTGTCCGCGAAGAAGGTATCAAGCTCCTTGCGGGCAGTGTCGGTCAACTGAATCATGATGTCCTCCATATTTCTGGTGCCCATAGTAACTAAGGCCATGCTTCTGGCTTGTCAATTGTCGGGGGACTTTTCTTCAATCACAAAAAGCGGTAGGGTTTTGCCAGGCAGATGCCACGGGAGGAAACATGAACACAACCCTGCTGCTCGAGCAGCACGAAATGGCGCGCATGCTGGAACGCCTGGCGTCCCAGATTATGGAGCGCCACGCCAAGTGCGACCATGTCATGCTGGTGGGTATCGAACGGCGCGGCGCTGATATCGCCCGCCGCCTGTCCGCCCTGCTTGAGGAGCGCCTTGGGCATCCCGTGCTGCTGGGCACGCTGGACATAAACCTCTACCGTGACGACTGGACAAGCCTCGAAGGCAAACCCCACATCGGGCAGTCGCGCATACCGGCCAGCGTTGACGGGCGCGTCATTATTCTTGTTGATGACGTGCTGTACACCGGGCGCACCATACGTGCCGCCCTGGAAGCCCTGCTGGACTACGGACGCCCCATGGCTGTGGAATTGCTGGCCTTCATTGACAGGGGACACCGCGAGCTGCCCATTCACGCGGATTATGTGGGCCGCATGGTCAATACCAGCCGCCAGGAGCGCGTTGACGTGCTGCTGGCTGAACGGGACGGACAGGACGCCGTACACCTGACGGCAAGTCCCGTATAGTATGTGATGGCGACAGGCGGCCCGGCAAAAACGCCCCGCCTGCACGAATCATCCGGTCGCCGCGTGCGGCCTTCATCCTCCCCCCCCACGGATACAGTCCGTGCGGCGAAAATCAAGGAGCGCACATGCTCACGCGCAAGACCTGACGCAATCCCGGCAGCTTCACGGTGTGGAGTGTATGCGGGCGGCGGCGCGTTTTGCGGCAAGGAGCATGACGCGGCAAACCTGAGCACGAGGTAATCCTCCGTCCGCGTTCTGTCGGCCGTTATGGCCGTCAACGCAACGGGCGCAAGCCCATAAACAGGAGCAGGAGGATACCGATGAAACAATATTTCAACATCCTTTCCACCACTACGGGCATAGTTGTAGTGGGCCTCATCTTCGGCGTTTTGGCCGTATTGCTGCAACAGGCGGGCAATCCGGGCAATATGGGTATCTGCGTAGTCTGCTTTAACCGCGACATCGCCGGGGCTGTCGGTCTGCACAGGGCTGAAGTCGTGCAGTACCTGCGTCCTGAAATTCTGGGCATGGTACTGGGAGCCTTTGCGGCGGCCATGCTTTTTGGCGAATACAAGCCCCGTGGCGGTTCCGCCCCCATCACCCGGTTTTTCCTCGGAGCCATCGCCGGTATCGGCGCGCTGGTTTTTCTGGGCTGCCCCTGGCGCGTCATCCTGCGCCTGGCCGGCGGCGACGCCCATGCGATCTTCGGGCTTGTGGGCCTTATAGTGGGCGTGGGCATAGGCACCATCTTCTTCCGCATGGGTTTTTCACTGGGCCGCAGCCAGAATCAGGGCAAGATATCGGGCCTGCTGCTTCCCGCGCTCATGCTCGGCCTTTTGGTTTTGTATCTTGCTGATCCCCAGATCATAGGCGAACTCAAGAGCGGCGTGCTCTTTTACTCCATCAAGGGGCCGGGCTCGCAGCACGCGCCCTTTATCTTCTCCCTGTGCGCTGGCCTCGCCGTGGGCTTTCTGGCCCAGCGCAGCCGTTTCTGCACCATGGGCGCACTGCGCGACGTCATCCTTTTCAATCAATGGTATCTGGCCCTGGGCTTTATCGCCATGTTCGCGGCGGCTATTGTCATGAACCTCAGCCTGGGCTCCTTCCATTGGGGATTTGAAAACCAGCCCGTTGCCCAGCCCGACGACCTCTGGAACTTTATGGGCATGGTTACGGCGGGGCTTGCCTTTGCTCTTGCGGGCGGCTGCCCTGGCCGCCAGTTGTTCATGGCGGGAGAAGGCGACAATGACGCCGCCGTCTTTGCAGTGGGTCTTATCGTCGGCACGGCCATGGCCCACAACTTCGGCATGGCCTCCAGCACTGCTGGCATAGGCCCCCACGGTATGGCCGCCACCCTGGCCGGTCTTGGGATTTGTCTGTTCGTCGGATTTTTCAACTGCAAGCGAGGCGCGTAATGTCCGAACTCATTGATACCCGTGGCCTTTCCTGCCCGCAGCCGGTGCTGCTTTTTCTCAATGCCCTCAAGGGGGATGCCGCCAGCTCGTTCAGCGTGCTGGTGGACAATGACGCCAGCCTTGAAAACGTCAGCCGCGCAGCCCGCAACCGGGGCTTCAGTGTGACGACCTCTGACGAAGGGCAGGGCGTCACCCGGCTGGAAATAGAAAAGTCCTGACATACAATCCGCAGTTTTGCATGCGAATAACAGCCGGGCGGGCTTTGCCGCCCGCCCGGCAGGATACAGCAATGGACAACATGCCGAATACGAGCAACAAGCCTTCCGGCGGGCTGCTGGACAGGATGGGAAGCCTTTTGCGCGGATGGCGCGACAAAAAAGAGCCGTCCGTTCCGGACAAAACTCCTGGCACGGCAGGCGCTGGCAAGGCGCTCAGCGACAGGGGGCTGCTGGTCTTTTCCCATACGGGAGAGGTCATCAAGGCCGAGGGCCTGCTCCGTCAGGCGGGGCTTGCCGTTGAGGTCAAGGGGCCGCCGCCGCAATTGCGCACTGGCTGCGACATGGTGGTGGTTTTTGAACTGGTCAGTCAGACCGCCGTGCTGGAAGTTCTCCATAAGGCTGGCATCCGTCCGGAAAATGTCGTCACCGCCCATGACGTGCTGCTTGAGCCTGTGTCCCTGTATCAGGTCAAGCGTCTGGATCACTGGCTCATGGTGCGTGCCGCCAATATGAAGATCACCCTGGACACGCGCGACGGCCGCATTGTGAACATTTCCGGCGGCGGCTGCCCGGATGTGCCCTGGCTTGCGCATTGCCTGTGCGGCATGCGGCTGGATGAAGCGCCGGAACCCCGGAGCCTGGGGCAGACGCTCTGCTGCTACAGCCTGCAAAAGGCCTATGAAGAATTGCGGAGGCAGTATCCGTGTGGTATATAACGGGAACTTTACCGGATAAGGATATGGGATTTTGCGAGGCGGCAACGCAGGCGCCGTCGTCGGTGCGTGACGGCATGCTGCACCTGCCGGACGGGAGCGCCGTCCCTGTGCAGCGCGGCACAGCGGCCCTGGCGGCCACGGCCCTTCTGGCCTGCGAGGCATTGGGCTTTGAACCGCCCCGCCTTCTGCTGGCCGGTGACATCGGTTCCGGAGCGGGCAGCCGCGCCCTGTACACATGGCTCACGGAACATGCGGCAAGGCTGGCCCCCAGCGGGCTGACATTCCACTATCTTTTCCCGGATGTGGATTGGCACAACCGCGTGCTCATGGCCATACAGGCCTTGCCGTCGCCACCCCTGCTGGTGGCCGACGCGGGCTTCATGTATGTGGCCAAGATGAGCGGCTACGCCGATGCCTACGATCTTTTCACACCCGACCTGGGGGAAATGGCCTTTCTGGCTGACGAAAAAGCGCCGCATCCTTTTTACACCAGAGGATTTTTACTGACCGAGGAAGAGGATATTCCCGGGTTGCTGGCCCGCGCCCAGGCGCACGGCAACTGCCCGGCCAACCTCATCATCAAGGGGCGCGCCGATCATATCATCTGCGAAGGACGCCTTGCCGCGACCATCGAGGAGCCCTCGGAACCTGCCATGGAGTGCATCGGCGGTACGGGCGACCTTGTGACGGGCCTTGTGACGGCCCTGCTGGCGGGGGGGATTCCCCTGTGCAGGGCCAGCGTCGCCGCAGCGCGTCTGGCGCGGCTTCTGGCACGCTACTGTGCGCCCGACCCCGGCACGCAGGTGGCCCAATTGCTGGCCCGGCTGCCCGAGTTTTTGCAGGAACATGCCGAGGCTGTTCTTGCAATGGACTGAGGCTGTGGCAGCCACGCTGACGGCTCCCGCAAATCGTATTTTTCAGGTGAATGAAAACGCTGAAAAGTGAAGCAGTTCAAAGTTCATCTGCTCCAGGTCTGGCAGCAACATAAAAGAATAAAAGTTGCCATGGCTGGGCCTTGCGTCAGAATAAAAAAAGGCCGCCACGGCGAATGCCTGTGCGCGGCCATGAGCATTGCTTATCCAGAATTTGCGTTATTCTTCTTCCAGCACCTTGAGTTCAGCGGACAACTGGCCGGAATTATAGCGCAAAAGAACATAGCCCCCCTGCGCCAGAGCGCCGGGATTGACCACAATGGTACGGCCCACACGGTCTACGGCCCGTGCCTCGTGGATATGCCCGCACAGGCAGATGTCCGGCTGGGCTTCTTCAAGAAACTCGCGTACCGCAGTGGAGCCCACATGCACGTCGCCGGGTATGACGTCGCAGGCCGTGTCCTTGGGCGGATTGTGCGACACAAGCACGCTGTGCGGATAGGAGCGGGCCTTCTGCCAGCAGGCTTCAAGCCATGCGGCGAAAGCTGATTCGGGAAATTCGCTGGGCGTGCCAAAGGGCGTGAAGGTGGAAGCGCCAACCCCGAAGATGGCCGTGTCCGGCGTAAGCTCGCGCGTTACGGTGTGCAGGTTCCAGCCCTTTTCACTGAGCCACTGGTCCACTTCAGGGCGATCCATGTTGCCTATCTGCGCGAGAATCATAGGATTATAGCTACGTAGAACATCCATGACCTGCTCCGCCTGCTTGACGCCGCCTGTCACCGTGAGGTCGCCTGTGACGATGATGCCGTCGGCCTGGCTCAGTTCAGGAATCTTGGCAAAACGCTCGGTTTCATCATGTATATCGCCAACGGCGATCCAGAGGTAGTCCTGGGCGGTAGAGCTTGGCATGGTGGGGTGTCCTTTGTTATATTGACGCTGCAATAATGCTGCCATACTTCAGCATATAAGGAAAGGCCCGGCATGAGTGAAAATCCCCCTGTGAAGGCCGTGCGGCCGCTGCCGCCGGAAGCGGTGGCCACGCGCAAACAGGCTCTGCGCGAGCGCATGACCAGGCTTCGCCGTGAGCAGTCCCGGCACCTTGCTCGTGAGCGGGCAGTGGCGGCGCAGGAAAAACTGCTCCGGGCGGACTGCTGGCGTCAGGCTTCATCAGTGGCGCTTTACGTGGGCGTCAAGGACGAGCTTGGCACCGGCCTGTTGCTGGAAGCGGCATGGCGTGAAGGGCGCACCCTCTGGCTGCCGCGCGTCCGGCACGGACAACCCGGCTTTATGGATTTTGTGGCGTGCACCAGCCGCGAGCAACTGCGGCCCGGCCCTTTTGGTCTTGTTGAGCCGGAAGCGGACCTGCCGGGTTTTGGCCCTGAAGACGTGTCCGCTGGCGCTGGCAGGGCCTGCTCTCCGACGGGCGGCGCGGCCTTTGCCCCCTCGCTGATGGTGCTGCCCGGCCTGGCTTTTGATCTTGAAGGCGGCCGCCTCGGGTACGGCGGCGGGTATTATGACCGGTTTTTACAGGCCGGGCTTGAGTGTCCACGCGTGGGCTTCTGTTTCGATTTTCAGCTTGTCCCTCCCTTGCCCCTGGCCCCCTGGGATCAGCGGGTTCACCATCTATGCACCGAAGAGCGTCTGTTGTGCCTATAAGCTATATCCCCTTTGTGTTTCCCGGCCTGGATTCCGTGCGTTGCGCCTTTCAGACCCGCCCCGGCGGCGTGTGCCGTGGAGAGTACGGCGGCGGCAATATTTCCTTCAGCGTTGGGGACGACGCGGCCCTGGTGGCGGCCAACCGCGAGAGCCTGCTGGCGGACCTGCAATCCCAGGGCTTGCGCCGCTGGGCGGAATTGCAGCAGGTGCACGGCGATGTCATGGCCTTTGAGCCGACCCCTGTGGCCTGCGACGCGGTGGCGGTGGAAGAGGGGGACGGCATGGCCACGACCGAACCCGGCCTGGGCCTGCTCATCAAGACGGCGGACTGCCAGCCCATTTTGCTGGCGCATAAAAGCGGCAGGTACGTGGCGGCCATGCACGCTGGCTGGCGCGGCAACCGCTGCGACTTTCCTCTTTCAGGCGTGGTGCGCTTTTGCGAGCACTATGACCTCAGGCCGCAGGACGTCTTTGCCGTCCGGGGGCCGAGCCTTGGCCCTGGCAAGGCGGAATTCATCAATTTTGACAAGGAATGGGGGCCGCAGTTCGTGCCCTGGTTTGACGAAGAAAGCCGCACCATGGATCTTTGGGGATTGACCCGCCACCAGCTTGTGCAGGCGGGTATTCCGACACGCAATATCTTTGGTCTGGATATCTGCACCGCCAGCAACAACGACCAGTTTTTCTCCTACCGTTGCGCCAGAGCTTCGGGCCGCCAGGCCAGCATTATCTGGATTGAGAAAAACTGAAGAGTGTTGGGGCATCGGCGTGGACTGGCGGAATGTTTTGCAGCTTAGACGGCTGCCAGCCCGGTTGCAGGCCGCCCATGGCGCAGGGCCGCCTGCCCTGTGATTCTGGCCAGCCCGCCCGGCATTGACAGGCTTGCCGCCCCCGCCTACAGTAGGCGCGGCAATGGTAGCCGGGTTGCCCGGCTTGAAAAGGGAATCCCGTTAGAAGCGGGAGCGGACCCGCCGCCGTAAGGCTCGCCAACCTCGCACCACACAGCGCCACTGGAAACGGGAAGGCCGGTGAGAGGGAGCCAAGCCGGAAGACCTGCCTTGCCCCATGCCCCGCCTTTGGTAAGAGCCGTTAACGGATGAAATGAATTAACGGCTCTGTAGGGATTTTACTGAAAATCCCTGCAACGAAATGCGTGCAGACAGGCTTTTGCCTGCCATGCGCGAGTATTTCACGCGGTAAACAGGGTGTGCATGGCAGCGGCATGAGCCGCCACGGCAACGGGATTTTGTCGGCAGGATTGAGGAAATACGGGCCTCTTCCTTCATGAAGCAACAGATGTTTCATGCGGGAAGGGGCTTTTTTTATGCCCACGCGCTCTGCGCGGGGCCTTCAAAGGGCGGGCATGACCGCGACATCACATTCCTCTTCTCCCTCCGGGTTGTCATCCGTGCGCCTGTGGCCCGCATTCGCGGCCTTGGCGGCGCTGTGGCTTGTTTCCCTGCCGCTGGCCTGCCTGCCCGGGCCGGTTCCGCTGGCGGCGGGCCAGGTTTTTCACGCCCTGGCGGCGCAACTGGGGCTGGCCGCGCCGCCGCAGGATACGTCGCTCATGCTGGTGGTGGGGCAGATACGCCTTGCCCGCGTGTGCCTTGCGACCCTGTGCGGCGGCGCTTTGGCCGTGGCGGGCGTGGCCCTGCAAGGGGTTTTGCGCAACCCTCTTGCCGACCCCTTTACCCTGGGGATTTCGGCGGGCGCGGCCTGCGGCGCAAGCATCGCCATCGCCCTTGGCGGCGTTGCGGGCAGAGCCCTGAGCGGCCTTTTGTCGGCAGTGCATATTTCCCTGCCGGGGCCTGCGGCCCTGGTGGCTCCGGCGGCCCTGGCGGGCGCGCTGCTGGCCCTGGCCGGAGCCCTGTGGCTCGGCAGGGGCGACGGCGGCTTCAGGCGTGAGAGCGTCATACTTGCGGGCATTGCCGTGGCGGCCTTTCTGGGCGCGCTGGTGGCATTGATCAAGGCGCTCAATGAGGAATCCGTAACCAGCATTGTTTTCTGGATTATGGGGTCATTTCAGGGGCGCGGATGGGACAGTCTGCCCCTGTTGCTGGCGACGTTCGTGCCTGGCCTGCTGGCTGTGGCCTTGGGCTGGCGCGCGCTGGACGTTCTGACCATGGGCGACGAGCAGGCCGCCCAGCTTGGGCTGAATGTGGGCCGCGCGCGGCTTTGGCTGCTGGCCGGGGCAAGCTGCATGACGGCTGGCTGCGTGGCGGTGGCCGGGGTCATCGGCTTTGTGGGCCTGGTGGTGCCGCACGTGCTGCGCCTTGTGTTGGGCTGCGGTCACGGCCCCCTGCTGGCCGGAGCGTTTTTTGGCGGCGGCGTGCTGCTGGTCTGGGCCGACGTGCTGGCCCGCAGTGTGCTGGACGGCGGACAGGAACTGCCCGTGGGCGTGGTTACCGCGCTTCTTGGCGGGCCATTTTTTGCCCTGCTGGTGCGGAGGCGGACATGACGCAGAGAGCGCCCGCGCCCGATGCCACGCCCGCTGGCCTTGCGTCAAGCCAGGACACAGGCCAGGGCACAAGCCAGGCCGCCAGCCCATTCGAGGCCAGGCCCGCCAGCGGCGGCCCGTCCGCTACGGCGACCCCGCCCATGCTTGAGGTGCGCAACCTGCGCTCCGGCTACAGGGGGCGGCCAGTATTGCAGGGCGTGAGTTTTGCGGCGCGGGGCGGTGAATGCCTGGCCCTGCTTGGCCCCAACGGCAGCGGCAAGACCACGCTGTTACGCAGCCTTTCCGGCGTGCTGCACGCGCAGGAAGGGGAGGTTTTTCTTCAGGGCAGGTCCCTCGTGGACATGAAGCCGCGCCAGCGCGCGCGGCTGGCGGCTGTGGTGCCGCAGGGCGGCGAGTACCCGCGTGAGCTTACGGCGCGGCAGATGGCCCTGCTTGGGCGGTATCCGCACCTTTCGTGGTTGGGCTGTTACGGCCGCAAAGATTACGCGGCGGTGGACGAGGCCCTGGAAGCCTGCGGCGCTGCCGCGCTGGCCCCGCGCCGTCTTGCGGAACTGTCGGGCGGCGAACTGCAACGGGTGCTGCTGGCCCGCGCCCTGGCGCAGGAAAGCCCGCTCCTGCTGCTGGACGAATTGGCCTCAGGGCTGGACATGGCCCGCATGGCCGGACTTTTTGATTTGCTGGAACGCCGTCGCGCCGCCGGGGCCTGCGTGCTCATGGCTGTGCACGACTGTAATCTGGCGGCCATCTATGCCACGAGGCTGTTGGGCCTCAAGGCCGGAAAACTTGTTTTTGACGGTCCGGTGGACGCGGTTTTTACCGAGGAGAAGCTCAGTGCCCTTTATGATATCCCTATCGGCGTTTTGCCGCACCCGCTTTGGGGCCTGCCGCAGGCCTTGCTGGCGCGGGCGCATGGCCCCCGCAGTCATGACAGCTTTGCCGCATGCCCAGGCGACGCATGTTTTGGCGACGCTGGCGCTGGCCCTGGTTTTGACGCTGTCGTCAGCTTTGGCCCTGCCGCTGGTTTCACCAACCGCGACGCTGGCCGCTGAACCAGCGCAACTATCCACTCCGGCCGTTACTGCCCCTGCGTCGGCGTCTGCGTCCGCCGTTGTTCCGGTCAGCGTGCGTGACGATACGGGGCATGAGGCGCGTCTGGAGGCTCCGGCAAAGCGCATCATAGCCCTGTACGGAGCCTTCAACGAGCTTTTGCTGGCGCTGGGCGCTGGCGACAGTCTTGCGGCCCGCACCGTGGCTGACGCGAATATTCCCGGTCTGGAGCATCTGCCCGCCATAGGCACCCATATGCGCCCCAATGCCGAACTTATCGTGCAGCAGTCGCCCGACCTCGTCATCCAGCTTGCCGGGCGCAACGAAGCGCTGTTGCAGACCGAGGCCTTGCGCGCCCTCGGCCTGAACGTGCTTGTTTTTGAAATGAATTCCTTTGAGCAGATGTTTGGCGTGCTGCAAAAGCTCGGCCAGCTCACCGGACGCGAGGCTGAAGCCGCCCGGCTGACTGACGCGTGGCAGGCGCGGCTCGCTGACCTTGAGGCCCGCTACAAGAACCAGAAACCGGTACGTGTTTTTTATGAGGTGCGGTACCCCAATCTGCTGGCGGCGGGGCGGGGCGGCATTGTGGATGACATCATATCCCGCGCTGGCGGCCGGAATGTGGTCACGGACGAAAAAAAGCTGGTGCGCTTCAATGAAGAAGCCCTGCTGGCCGCTGACCCGGATGCGTACATCATCCAGAGCGGTCCTATGAACCCCGACCCTCAGCCCCTGGATCAGCGTCTGCATTACAAGGACCTGCGCGCGGTGCGCGAGGGCAGGGTGCTCACGGTGGATGAAGAGCTTTTTGCCCGCCCTGGGCCACGCTCTGTGGACGCCGCCGAAGAGCTTGGGCGTTTTTTGCATCCCGAGGCGGCACGCTGATTTTCTGTGATTTCCCTTGATTTCCCCTTAACCTGACATTCTGACCACAGGACAAGAGAGCTGAGCATGACAGGAGTTTTGTACGGCGTGGGCGTCGGGCCCGGCGCTTCAGACCTGCTGACGCTGCGGGCGGTGAACGCCCTCGGCAAGGTGGACGTGATTCTGGCGGCGGCTTCGCCCAAAAATGACTATTCCGCCGCGCTGGAAACCGCCCGGCCACACTTGCGGTCTGACGCGCGCATGCTGCGTCTGGAATTCCCCATGACGCGGGATCGCGCCGTGCTGCGCGACGCCTGGCGCGTGGCCGCCGAAAAAACGCAGCAAGTCCTGGAAGACGGCGAAAATGCGGCCTTTCTGACCATTGGCGACCCGCTTGTCTACAGCACCTTTGGCTACCTCATACAGACGCTCAGGGAACGCGCGCCCCACCTGCCCATTGAGATCATCCCCGGCATTACCTCCATTCAGGCGGCAGCCGCGCGCGCGGGCGTCATTTTGTGCGAAAACAGCGAAACCCTGCGCGTCATTCCCGGCATCAACAGCCGCGACGAGCTTGAAAAAGCTCTCGATGGGGCTGATACCGCCGTTATCCTCAAGGCGTACCGCAACCTTCCGGCCATTGCGGACGCCCTGCGCGCCACAGGACGGCTGGACTCCTGTATTCTGGCCAGCCATGTGGAGCAGCCCGCCGAAAAGCTGCGCCGTGGGCTGGACCCGGAACAAGGCACCCCGCCCTATATGTCGCTGATCATCAGCAGAAAACCCGTGAGCAACGACTAGTACCGTTTCACTTCGAAATATTTTGTGGTGGGAAATGCTCTGTGGGGGAGGGACCCTTTTGAAAAAGGGTCCCTCCCCCACGCCCCCACCCCTTGGGCGAAACAGCATATATAAAGCGAAAGCCAGCAATTCCCTCATGATCGGGAACTGCTGGCTTTTGCAGTTGTGGAGGCGGGTTTGCGTAAGCGGCGCAGCCGCGTAATCAGCAGATGCGCGGCAATTGCGCCCCTTCAAGCATGCCCAGCAGACGGCGGCCGCCGATGCGGGTTTGCAGGCTCACCTGCGCCTTGCCCTCCGTGACCGTGCCCACGCGCGCGGCCTCCTTGCCATAGGGCGAGCGGCGCATGGCCTCAAGCGCGGCCTCGGCCCTGTCCTCAGGCACGATGCAGATGCATTTGCCCTCATTGGCCAGGTACAGGGGGTCCAGCCCCAAAAACGAACAGCCGTTCCGCACGGCCTCGTGCACGGGAATGGCCGTTTCGTCCAGAAGAATGCCCATTTGCGACTGTTCGGCAATCTCGTTCAGCGTGGTGGCAAGGCCGCCGCGCGTGGGATCGCGCAGCACATGCACTTCACCGGCGGCTTCGAAAATGTCCGCGATCATATGGTTGAGGGGCGCGGAATCCGAAGCCACGTCCGTGAGAAAGGACAGCCCTTCGCGGCTGCCCATAACCGTAAGGCCGTGGTCGCCCATGGCTCCGCTCACCAGCACCGCGTCACCGGGGCGCGCGCTGTGCCCGGACGGGGCCGGGTTGGCAAAAACTTCACCTATGCCAGTGGTATTGATAAATATTTTGTCGCAGGCCCCTCTGGGAACCACCTTGGTGTCGCCAGTGACGATGAGCACCCCGGCTTCGCGGGCCGCCGCCGCCATGTCGGCAGTGACGCGTTCAAGCGTTTCCAGCGCAAGGCCTTCTTCAAGGATGAAGGCGCAACTGAGGTAGCGGGGGCGAGCGCCCAGCATGGCCACGTCATTGACGGTTCCGTGCACGGCGAGGCTGCCTATGCTGCCGCCGGGAAAAAACAGGGGCGTCACGGTGTAGGAGTCCGTGCTCATGGCCAGAGGGCCGCGAATGTCGGTCAGCAGGGCCGCGTCATCCATGCGCTCCAGCAGGGGGTTGGCGAAGTGGCGGAAAAAGCACTGGGACACAAGACGCTGCGAGGCGCGGCCACCGCTGCCCGCATCCAGAAGAAGACAGTCTTCCATTATCTCTCCGAATATTTGAAGTAGGCGGCGCAACTGCCCTCGGTTGACACCATGCACGGCCCCACAGGCGTGGCGGGGGTGCACTTTTTACCGAACAGGGGGCAGTCCGGCGGCGCCATGCGCCCCTTGAGCACGTCCCCGCAACGACAGCCGGGCAGGGGGGGCACATCGGGCAGTTTGAGGTCAAGGCGCACCATGGCGTCCAGGTCCTGGTATTCCGGCCTCAGGGTGAGGCCGCTCAGTGGAATGCTGCCAATGCCGCGCCAGAGGGCGTCCGCAGGGGTGAAAAACTGATCCAGCAGCGCGCGGGCGCGGGGATTGCCCGTATCGCCCACAGCCCGGGGATAGGCATTGACCACAGCCGGGGCATTGTCGCGTATCTGCTCGGCCATCATGCACAGGGCAAGAAGGATGTCGGCGGGCTGAAAGCCCCCCACCACGCCGGGCACACGGTACTGTTCCGCCAGAAAGGCGTAAGGCTCCAGCCCAAGGATGGTGGACACGTGGCCTGGCAGCAAAAAGGCCTCCACAGCGCACTGGCTGTCGTCCAGCAGGGCGCGCAGCGCGGGGGGAACCAGTTTGTGCAGGGAAAGCACGCAGAAATTTTCGAGCTTTCGCTGGCGGGCCGTCAGCAGGGTGGCGGCAACGGTGGGGGCCGTGGTTTCAAACCCGATGCCCAGAAAGACCACAGTATCGCCGGGGTTCTGCTCCGCCAGGGTCAGGGCGTCCAGAGGGGAATAGACGATCTCCACGCGCGCGCCTTGGGCCTGCGCGTGTTTGAGGCTGCGCCCGCCGGGGCCGGGAACGCGCAAAAGATCCCCAAAGGTGGCTATAATGACCCTGTCGCGCTCCGCCAGATCAAGAAAGGCGGCCACTTCAGCGTCATGGGTGACACAGACGGGACAGCCCGGCCCGGAAAGATGGGCCACCGTATCGGGGAGCAGAGAGCGCAGGCCGCTCTGAAAAATGGCTACCGTATGGGTGCCGCACACTTCCATAAAACGCATGGAGCGTCCGTCCAACGCCCGGTTGAGGCGGTCCAGCAGGCCGCGGCAGAGCTGGGGGTCCTGAAAGGCTTGTTCCAGTTGCATGATGCTCCCTTTGTGGCTGTGTACGTTAGAGCAGTTTACGAATGAAATGAGTTAACTGCTCTGCAAGGATTTTTTTGAAAATCCTTGCCACGAAATGCGAGTAGGTTGGCTTTTGCCTGCCGTACGCGAGCATTTCAAGTGTTAAATGCTCTAGGGCCTGTGGATTCAGCTGGATCAGATCAATGTTGAAATGGTTCACAGTTCAGTTTGTCATTCAGCCGAAATGCGGTTTTCAGTTGAATCCACGCCACGTTGCGGCGCGTTGATCGCTCGTGCGGCGTTAGAGCATTTACCCTTTTTTTCAAGGATAAATGCTCGAAACAAACTGTATGACCATGAAATTCGTGTTTTCCGGCAGGGAGAAGCTGTTACGCAAGACGTGCCGTCACCTCTGTCAGCGCATAAGGTTTTATGCGGTGTGGGTAGAGCCGCACCCGTCGGGCGTACAATTGTGCTCCCTGCCGGAGCGCAAAAAATTTCTGTACCTGCCCCGGCCTCAGGGCAGGGGAGCCAGCATGTCCAGGCCGGTGCCCACGGGCAGGCCGCACATGAGGTTGGCGTTGGCCAGGGCCTGCCCCGAAGCGCCACGGCACAGATTGTCGATGGCCGACAAAATGGTGAGCCTGCCCGTGCGCGGATCTACCACAAGACCAAGGTCGCAGAACATGCTGCCGCGCACAAAGCGGGTTTCTGGCAGTGAGCCCTTGGGCAGCACGCGTATCCAGGGGCTGTGCGCCCAGGTGCTCATGAAGGCCTCGCGCACCTGATCCAGCGTGGTGGCGGGGTCTTTCAGCCTCGTATAGATGGTGGACAAAATGCCCCGATTGAGCGGCAGGATGTGGGTATTGAACGAGAGGCGCACGTCATGCCCGGCCAGCAGGGAAACTTCCTGCTCAATTTCCGGGGTATGCCTGTGGGTGGGCAGGCCATAGGCGCGGAAATTGTCCGACACCTCGCAAAAGAGCGTGCCGACGGCGGCCTTGCGCCCTGCGCCCGTGGCGCCGGACTTGGCGTCCACCACAATGTCGTCTGTATGCACAAGACCGTTCTTGATTGCCGCGTACAGGCCCAGAATCACCGAGGTCGGGTAGCAACCGGGGTTGGCGATAAGGCTGGCGCGGGATATCTCGGCCGCATACAGTTCGGGCAGGCCGTACACGGCTTTGTGCAGGATGTCCTTGTGGGTGTGTTCCTGCCTGTACCAGGCGGTGTAGATTTCGGGGTCGCGCAGGCGAAAGTCGGCCGAAAGATCCACGACCCTGGTTCCGGCCTTGATCAACGGCGCGGCCATGCCCATGGCTGTGCCCGCAGGCACGGCAAGAAAGACCACGTCGCATTCACTGGCGGCCTGATCCGGGTCAAAAACGCTTATGACAACATCCGAACCGGGCATATGCTCCAGAAAAGGATAGTATTCACCAAGACGTTTGCCAGCCTCGGCCCGCGAGCAGGCCATACTGAGGCGCATGGACGGATGACTCGCCAGAAGCCGTGCCAGTTCCATGCCCGCATATCCCGTAATGCCCACCAGACCCGCGTTGAATGTCTTCATGCCCAATCCTTATAAGAAAACGCTGATTAAAGAGCCTCTTGGAAACGCGCAGTTATTTTGTTTGGCAAGGCGCGATCTTTTTTTGAAGCAGGAGTGGACTCTTCTGTCCTCGACTGTTTCAAAAAAAGTGAAGCAACGCCGCCAAACGGAATAAATCAGCGTTTCCATAACACGCCGCAAAGGCATCTGAAAAAGTACATAGAACGCCCGCCGCCCTGGGCAGGCGCGCCCCGTGGTCATAGCACCGCTTGCAAGCGCCAAAAGGGCGTTCACGCGGGCGTTACGCGGGCTTTCGCTCTTTGCCGGACAGGCATTCGCAGTTGGGCCCGCACTTTATGACAAACTTCAAGCGCAGTTCGTAGAGGATGCCTTCAAGCAGCTTTCGCTCCTGGTCGTCAAGGCTGTTCTGCGTTTTGGCGTGCAGCATGTCAAGCACGTCGATGCTGTGCTTGGCCAGGGGCAGATTGACCTCCGTGGTTCCGGTGTCAGGGCTGGGAACTTCACCCAGGTGCACCAGCGCTGATGAGGCCAGCGAAAGTATAAAGGTAGAAAACGTCACTTCAGGCATGGGCCCGGATGAGCATCCACAGGGTTTCTGGCTCATGGCGACCTCGTGGCGCGCTGCGCCCGGCTTGGCAGGCGCGGCAACTAGCGCCGTGGTACTCGGTTGGGGGGCAAATTCCAGGGCGATTTCACTTTGAAACGGCTCTGGCGGCATGCGCGTGCTCGCGCTGTGGCGGCGATGACGCGGGTTTTCGCGCTGACAAGCGCCTCACGTCGTGCCGCACCTTTTATACCTGTACATACATCTGGGCATGCGCATTCTCAAGGGTAATCTGCTCTAAGGAAGTCTGTAAAGAGCCTCCTGAAAACGCGCTGGTATTTCGCTTGGCAAGGCGCGATCTTTTTTTGAAGCAGGAGTGGACTCTTCCGTCCTTGACTGTTTCAAAAAAAGTGAAGCAATGCCGCCAAACGAAATAAATCAGCGTTGCCCTAGCTGTTGTACACCAGGGGCAAGGGTTCGCCCGGTTCTCCCGCCAGAGCGGTCCGGTACGCGGCCAGCCCCTGTTCCAGGTAGTCGCGCGAACCGCAGTAGCCGCCCACGGCGCACAGGCAGTCGTTGAGGGCGTAAACGCCCGCGATAACATCGGCCCAGTCCACCCATCCCATATGTCCGACGCGGGCCATACGTCCCTTGAAATGGTCCTGCCCGCCAGCCATGGACACGCCGTGCTTTTCCTGCGCCATGCGCAGAACCTCGACGCCATCGACGCCTTCGGGCAGCAGCACGCTGGTAATGCCCCAGGCAAAGTGTTTCTTGGCAAAAAGTTCCAGACCCATGGCCGTAAGGCTGGCGCGGGTCAGCATGGTCAGCGCCCACTGCTTGGCGTACAGGGCCTTGAGGCCGTTTTCCAGCAGCATGTCCAGGCTTTCCTTGAGACCAAGGATAAGCCCCACGGGCGAGGTAAAGAGGGTCTGCCCCTTGTGGACGTATTCCCGCTCTTTTATCAGGTTGAAGTAGAAGCAGCCCGGAGTCAGCTTTTCAGCACAGGCCCAGGCGCGTTCGGACAGGGCAAGCAGGGCCAGGCCGGGCGGCAGCATAAGGCCTTTTTGCGAACCCGTGAGCAGGCAGTCCACACCCCATGCATCCATGGGGCAGGGGGAAAGGCCCACTGCGGAGATGCCGTCCACCAGCAGCAGGGCCTGACTGTCGCGCGTGATGCGGGCCACTTCTTCCACCGGGTGCAAAACGCCCGTGGACGTTTCGGAAAGCTGTATGAGCACGCCTGCAATGGACGGATCGGCGTCAAGGGCGGCTTGCACGGCCTCTGCCGTGACCGCCTCGCCCCAGGGCACGATGATGGACTGTACCTCAAGGCCATGCGAAAGGGCGATTTCGCGCCAGCGCTGGCCGAATTTGCCGCCTTCGACCACCAGAACCTTCTGGCCGGGGGCAAAGAGGTTGTATACGGCGGCAGTCATGGCTCCCGTGCCGGAACAGGACAGGGGCAGCACTGTGCTGGTTGTGCCGAAAAGCGTCTTGAGGCCGACCTGCACCTGCGCCATGATTTCTTTGAATTCGCCCTTGCGGTGGTGGATCATATCCCTGGCCAGAACAAGGCGCACGCGCTCCGGCAGAGGCGTGGGGCCGGGGGTGAGCAGGCGAAACTTGTTGAGCATGTGGCTGTTCCTCGTGGTTTATGCGCCGGATGATGCGTGTTCCTGTTGCGCCGTAGATATACGGTTGCCGTTCCGTCCGTCGGAGAGCGACAGCATGAAGTATTGCAGGTCAGCAGTTTGCGCCCGCGAGCCTCCGGCGTCAAGCTTTTGCGGCCTATGCGGCAAGGCGGCCCCGGTGTTTTTCGGCGGGTTTTCCGGATTGCGGGCCCGTTGCCAGCCGGGTTGCCTGCATGGGTGCTGCCGGATATCAGCCAGGCAGCGCCATGTCGTCAGCTGGGCGCAGTGTGCGCCCGGCGCGCCTGCGCAACTGTTTTGCCTTGCAACTGGGGAACCTTGCAACTGGAGAGCCTTGTTACGCAAAACTTTTATTGCTGCTGTTGCTGCTGCTGCTGCGCGTTCATGGCCCGTATGGTCTCAAATGTCAGGCGCAGCGTCTCCATCTGCTCCACAAGGGCGTGATCCCCTGGGCTGGCCGCTATGGTAAGCAGCATGCCGGGATTGTCCAGCATGGCAATGAGGTCAAGCACAAGCACCGTGCGCCCGGGAGTGGTCTTGATGTCAAGGCTGCCGGGCCTGGCGGCGAAGGCCTGCAGGTTTTGGCGTATGATCGCGTTCTGCGGGGTGTCCCTGATGCCGGGCAAAGCGGCGAGGGCTTGAATGGTGGCCGCCGCCTGCGGCGCGTTCGGAAAAAGGTTCAGCCCCGTCCATGCGACAGCGCCGTCATCCTTGTAGCTCAGCGTGAAATCACTGAAGCTCTGGGTGAAAAGTTCCTCAACCACGCGGGAGCCAGGTTTGTCGTTCATGTTCAGCGAGCAGACGACCTGCCCCAGCCCAGGGGCGCGTACTTCGGCTGTTTTATGGCTGACGGTCCCCGTGGTGCGGGATTCAAAGACCATATCCATGTTCAGGGGGGGCAGGGTCATGTCCAGTATCGCGTAAAGCAGGCCGGAAGACGCGGTAAAGCCGGTGATGCTGCTTTTGGTGTGCGTGGGCGTGTTTGAAAACCACTCGAACTGGCTTTCCTTGACCTGCACGGTGCTCGTATCCACGGCAAAGGTCATGTCACTGGCCTGAAATTTGCGCAGCAGGGGCGGATCATAGTTAAGGATGGTTTCCATGAGCGGGATCAGCTGCTCCTGGGTTTCCTTTGCTTCAGGATTTTCACTGAGGGCCACAAGCTGGCGCATCATGTCCTCTTCAGGCAGGGCTATTCCTTCCTGAAGCAGGCGTCCGGCGGCCATGGTCTGCGCCCCGCCGATGCGGACTTCCATATCGTCAATGGCAAGGCTTGCTATGGAGCGTCCCTTCCAGCCGGACATGCGCATTTCCTTGAAGCTCACCCTGACGGAGCCATTGGCGTCGATGATGTCCGCGCTGACAAAGTGGGCGCTGGTATTGTCCGCCCCCATCTCGTAGGTGGCGGTGATCATGTCGATGGGCTCGTGTCCTTCAAGGGCCTGGCCTATGACAAAGGGGGTGGCGCGGATGACGTCCATCTCCTCACGCTGCACCAGAACCCTGCTGTAGGGGGTTGTCATGGCGATATTGCGCACCACCACATTTTCGGCGACATCCAGAGGTTCATTGCCTTTGAGGATCATGAACCGCAGGGGCGTGAGGGCCAGCAGCATGCGCAGGGGCAGCCGAAAAGAGATTTCAGAGGCAAGCCATGTTTCGGGCCCGTTGGCCTGCTCGCCACGCAACGCCAGGCCACGGATGAAAATTTCGCGCGTAAAGGGCGAAAATTCCACCTGATCTGCCGAAGCGGCATAGGGCTTGCCCTGAGGACTGCGGGACAGGTTGCTGAGCCCATTGAGAACCTGCTCCTGTATGGTGGAGCGCAGCCCGAATCCCAGGGCGGTCAGGCCGCCAGCGACCAGAATGGCCAGTATTATCAATGTTTTCAGCAGTTTTTTCATGAGGGAGGTTTTCCTTTATATGATGGCTGGCTGGCGGTTGGGCCGCGCCAGCCTTGGCGACGCGTTACGGGTTTTGCGGTCAGTCCACCCGGTGGTGACAACCCAGGCTTGTGGGGTTGCGCATGGCTGCCTGGGTGATGACGTAGGCCGTCTGCGAACCGTGAAAAAGGTCCACCAGACGGCGGGAAATACGTGTATGCTTGTAAAAGTCGTGTATATGGCGCACAAGGTCGCGCATGTCTTCAAAGGCCCGGCGTAGGCGGGCCTCTGTGCGTGAAATGCCCACGTAGTTCCACATGGTGTTGCGGATATTGGCCCAGTCCTGCGCCACCAGGGCCGGGTCGTCGCGCCGCTCGTCGCCTTCATGCAGCCAGTCGGGGATGGAGGCGGCGAGTTTATTTGAAAGGCCGCGTTCGCTGTTCAGGCGGCGGGACAGATCCTTGCCGCAACTGACGCCCCACACAAGGGCCTCGAGCAGGGACGTGCTGGCAAGGCGGTTGGCCCCGTGCAGGCCCGTGCAGGCGCATTCGCCTATGGCGTAAAGCCCGCGCATGGAGGTGCGCCCGCGCACGTCCGTGAGCACGCCGCCGCAGAAATAGTGGGCGGCCGGCACCACGGGGATGGGCTCACGGCGGATGTCGATGCCCGCCTCAAGGCATTTCTGGAACACGGTGGGAAAGCGTGTGGGAAGGTCCTGCTGCACGCCGCTTACGTCCAGAAAGAGGCAGGGCGCGCCGTTGTGCAGCATTTCGTCCATCATGGCTTGCGACACCACGTCACGCGGGGCGAGATCCGCGCGCGCATCGTAATCTTTCATGAATGCCTGCCCCTTGTGATTGAGCAGGCGCGCGCCCTCGCCGCGCATGGCCTCGGTGATGAGGGAGCGGCGGTTGCTGCGCTCCTCATACAGGGCCGTGGGGTGAAACTGCATGAATTCCAGATTGGCCAGCGACACGCCAGCGCGAAAGGCCATGGACACGCCCGTGCCAACGCAACCGGCCGCGTTGGTTGAATGCAAAAAAACCTGCCCCACGCCGCCTGTGGCGAGCACTGTCCAGTCGGCCAGGATGGTTTCGGGTTCGCCGCTGTCCTCGTTGAGCACATAGGCCCCCAGGCAGCGGTTATCGACCTCGTAGCGCAGTTGCGAATTTTTGGCGTGGTGGTGGCTTGTCAGAAGGTCGATGGCGGCGCGGCGGTGCAGTCGCGTGATGCGTGGGTGCGCCATGACCTGTGCCGTCAGGCCGTCCATCATGGCGCGGCCGGAATAGTCACGGCAGTGCAGGATGCGGGGGGCGGAGTGCCCGCCTTCGCGCGCGAGGTTGAAGCTGCCGTCTTCATTGCGGTCAAAGGGAACCTTGGCGCGCTCGATGAGCATGCTGTCAACGCATGCGGGGCCCTGACTGCAAAGAAAGCGCACGGCTTTTTCATAGTTGTAATTATGGCCCGCGACCAAAATGTCTTTTTCCAGGGCCAGGGCATCGCCCTGAGGTTCGGCCTTCTGTTTGACCGGGCTGCTGGCAGTGTCGGCAGCCGCGTGCGCGGGGGTGTCGGCGCGGTAGATGATACCCCCTTGCGCCAGTTCGGAATTGCCGTCGGCCAGTTGGGCTCCGGCATTGATGAGAAGCACTTCATAACCGGCGTCGGCCAGGGTCAGGGCGGCGGTGCATCCGGCAATGCCCGAACCGATTATCAATACGGGCACATGACGGCGACTGGCATTCACTGGGCAAACCTCACAGGCCGCATGCTTCAAGCATACGGGTTAATGAAAGACGGGCGGGGGGGCAAAGTTGCGCCTCAATCTCCAGAGGAGTGGCTTTTTGTGAAACAATTTCAGTCAGTATAGTCCAAAGCTTCTTTTCCGTCACCTTGGCCATATTGCCGCAAATGGCGTGGCCCAGGGGGATAATGCGGCACTGGCCCTTAAAGTGGTCGGCCAGGCGGTGAACAAGGTTGTTTTCTGTGCCCACGATAAGTGTGGAGCCAGGCGCTTCGGCAGCCACGCGGGCCGCGTCCTTGATGAGAAAGGATGTGGAGCCCGCGCCGTCGCAGACGGCAATGACGTCTTCGCGGCATTCGGGGTGCGCAATGACGCGACAGCCGGGGTGGGCGGCGCGCATTTCGCGCACGTCGTCGGGGTCAAAGCGGGCGTGGATGGCGCAGCAGCCGGGCCAGAGCAGCAGTTTTCTGTCCAGGGCCTGAGTTTCCGGCTCGACCAGCCCCTTGGAACCTATGCGCAGCACGTGCCGGTCATGCGGCGGTATGCCAAGGGCCGTGGCCGTGTTGTTGCCCAGATGCCTGTCGGGCAGAAAGAGCACGCCGTCTCCCTGTTTCATGGCCCATTGCAGCATGACGCCCGCGTTGGCCGAAGTGCAGACCGCGCCGCCGTACTCGCCCACAACGGCCTTGAGGGCTAGGTCTGTGTTGACGTAGGCCAGGGGAATGATCCTGCGCCCGGTTGCGTAGAGCTGTTCCAGAACTTTGCGGGCCAGGGGGGCGGGCGTCATTTGCGACATGAGGCAGTCAGCGTCCAGGCTTGGCAGATAGACGGACTGCCCTGGCTTGGCCAGGAGCGCGGCGGATTCGCCCATAAAATACACACCGCAAAAAACAATAAAGTCCGCGTCAACCTGGGGCACGCGCCGGGCCAGCTCCAGGGAGTCTCCCGTAATGTCGCAGTGCTGCACCACGGCGTCATTCTGGTAGTGGTGCCCCATGATGCAGAGTTTGTCGCCCAATTGTCGCTTGATAGCCTGAATTTCGGCACTGATATTTTGCATGTTCTTTTTCCTGCGCTGAAAAGATGCGGCCCTGAGCGGCCTCAGGCCGGCAGCAGCGTCATGCTGAAGTCCGCCGCCACTGCGGAGTGGGTAAGCCGCCCCACGGAGATGAAGTCTGGCCTGCGGGGGGCTGTAAGCGCGAGCTTGCGGATATTTTCAAGGCGGACGCCGCCGCTCACCTCGGTTTCAATATCAGCCGGGACAAGGGCCAGGGCCTCGCTCAGAAGCGGGCCTTCCATATTGTCCATCATAATGCGATCGGCGCGCGCCGCTATGGCTTCGCGCACATGTTCAAGAGTGCGGCACTCAACCTCGATGGGCGGGCAGGGAGCGTAGCGGGCGCGCAGGGTGGCCACTGCCGCCGTGATGGAGCCTGCGGCGTCAATGTGGTTGTCCTTGAGCATGAGCATCTCCGCAAGGTTTTTGCGGTGATTGCACGCGCCGCCCGCCTGAACGGCGTATTTTTCAGGCCAGCGCATGCCGGGAGTGGTCTTGCGGGTGTCGAGCAGGCGCACGCCCGTGCCTTCAAGCTCACGCACGTAGCGGGCCGTAAGGTTGGCTATGCCTGAAAGATGGGTTATAAAGTTGAGGATGACGCGCTCGGCCTTGAGCATGGCTACGGCGGGGGCCGAGATGCGGGCCACAACGGTCATGGCGGGCACGGGGGCTGCCTCGGCGGCCAGGGCCTGCCATTTGAAAGGTGAGCCCAGACTGCGGAACACCGGGCCGATGACGGGCAGCCCCACCACCAGGGTGTCCTGTTTGGCGCGTATGGCTGCGTTCAGATACGCGTCGGGAGCAAAAAGGCCCATGGCGGTCAGTTCGGGGCCGTCTTCTTCCAGGGCGAGGTCTATACATTGTTGGAGAAGCCGCTGTCCTTCAGGTGAAAAAAAAGCGGCCCAGGGCGTATACATTGCGCTTGTCCCCATTTCTTACGCATGCTAAGTGAGAGGGCGCCCGATGTGGCCAGACGCCACGCGCGGCGTGTTGGCCCTCACACGGCGGAATGCGCCGATGTGCGGGTGTTTTGAAGTAGATAGAATGCCCAGTGCGTCGCGTCAAGCCGCGTGAACCTCGAGAGCATTTTCACATATGCGCCATTCCCTCGGTGAGGCGCATTTTCCGGCATTATTGCTCCTTCGGGACGTATTTTTTTTGGATGAAAGGCGCGCCATGGCAGATTACAAAGATAAACAGCACAGCAGGGCCCAAGAGGGCATGGGGCAGGACGACGCCTGTGGAGTCCAGGCTGCGGTTTCGCGGCCAGACTCGCAGTCGGGCCTGCAGCCAGACATGTCCGCAAGTTCCGCGCCTGCAAGCCTCGCGTCTGAAAGGCCCGCACCCGCAAATCCCGCTTTCGGCGACAGTGAACGCGCCGCAGAAGTGAATGCGGATGCTGACCGCGCCGAAAACCGCGCCGAAGACCACGTTGAAGACCGCGCCGATCCCGGGGCGGGGACTCCTGGGCACGCCTCAACGCAGGACGAGTCTGCCGCCAATACCTCTTTCAAAGATGATGAATACGACGCCGACTATTCGGATCAGGAGTTTATTCATCCGGCCGATATGGCCGATCATCTGGAAAATCTCAGCCTTGAAAAGCAGGTGAGCACGCTTTCCAGCATGTCCAAGGAAGATGCCGCCGATGCCCTGGCCGAACTTGACGGCAATGTGGCCGTTGACGTGCTGGAAAATCTGGATACAGACGTTGCCGCCCAGATTATTGCCGAAATGTCCCCGGACGACGCCGCCGACGTGCTGGATGAGCTGGACGAGGACCACCGCGACGCCCTGCTGGAAAAGCTGACCCGCGAAGACTCCGACGAATTGCGCAGCCTGCTCAATTTTGACCCGGATTCCGCAGGCGGGGCCATGAACACCGAGCTCATCCTGCTGGAATGCAACCAGACCGTGGATGAGGCCATTGCCCATATCCGTTCTGAAATGGCCGAAAAAGAAAGCCCCTATTACGGCTATGTGGTGGATTCGCACGACGTGCTTGTGGGCGTGCTTTCCCTGCGTGACCTCATGCTGGCCCGCCCCGGCACCATCGTGGGCGACGCGGCGGCCGGGCAGAGCGTCATCAGCGTCACGTACGACACGGACAGGCGCGAAGTGGCCAGCCTGCTTTCGCACTACAACTTCATGGCCATGCCCGTTGTGGATAATGACGGGCACATCATGGGCGTCATCACCTATGACGACATCATGGACATCATGCATGAAGAGGCCAGCGCCGACATGCTGGGCATGGTGGGCGCCGACCCGGAAGAAAGCGTGGACACGCCCTGGAAGGAGAGCGTGCGAAAACGCCTGCCATGGCTGTTCGTGAACATGTTCAACTCGGCCCTCTCGGCTTCGGTGGTGTACATGTTTGAAGGCAGCATAGCCGAAATGGCGGTGCTGGCCGTGCTCATGCCCATGGTGGCCAATCAGGCGGGCAATACGGGGCAGCAGGCCCTGGCCGTCATGATCCGCCAGTTGGCCACAGACCGCTTTGACCAGAAAAAAGCCTGGATGGCAGTTGTGCGCGAAGGCAAAATCGGCATTGTGACCGGTATTGTCATGGCTTTTACAGCCTTTGTGGGCGCGTGGATGTTCACGGGCGTGGCCACCATCGGCGCTGTCATGGGCGGCGCGCTTATGTGCGACATGCTCCTGGGCGCTGTTTCCGGCGGTTCGATACCGCTTATTTTTCGTGCCCTCGGGCGTGATCCTGCGCACGCATCCAGTATTTTTCTCACCACAATAACGGACGGAGCGGGATTTTTTATTTTTCTCGGGCTGGCGTCACTTTTTCTCTTATAAAGCATTGTATCTTTGAAAAAAGGGACATGCTCCAAGGCTGCACGAGAGCGCAGCGCGCCGCGACGGGGCGTGGGTTCTGCCGAAGAACGCATTTTTCGGCAGAACGACGATTGAAATGTGAAGCATTTCAAAGATACTCTGGTCTGGCTCTGCATACTCTGAACCTCCCGTTTCAGGCCGCCGAACCCAAGAGGGCTGGCAGGCATGGGCAGCCGGGAGCGCCCGGACAGGCATATGACACAGACGCAAAGCGAAATCTGCCGCATCCTGCTGGTGGATGACCACAAACTGCTGATGGAGGGCGTGCGCAGCCTGCTTGCGCCCTACGCCCATCTGCGGGTTGTGGGCATGGCGCTTACCGGAGGGGAGGCCGTGGCCCTGGCCGCCTCCATGTCGCCGCACCTGATGGTGCTGGATCTCGGCATGCCCGGCATGAACGGCGTTGAAACGGGGCGCGCCGTGCTGGAGGTACGCCCCGGCACGCGCATTCTTGTCTACACAGGGCATGAGGACCAGCGCTGGCTGCCGGAACTTATCGACATAGGCATCATGGGCCACGTGCGCAAGTCTGAACCGCCGGGGGTGCTGCTGCGCGCCATCGAAAGCGTGCGCCAGGGCAACATCTTTTTGAGTTTTTCCGATCCTGGGGGGCGGCTGGCGGCCCTGCTGCGCGCGCGCCGACAGGCCGCCGACGAAACGGGCGGCGAAGGGGGGAGCGACCTGAACGCGCTTTCACCCCGCGAAAAAGAAATATTCCGTCTTCTGGCAGATGGATGGAGCGTCAAGGCCATTGCCGGCGATCTGCACATCAGCCCAAAAACTGTTGAAACCCACAAGTATAATCTCCTCACCAAACTACAGGCTGGGTCTGTGGGGGATCTGGTCAAGATCGCCATCCGCCACGGCCTGCTCAAGGTCTGACCTTCTCCATAGCCGCCACAGGGCCGGGCCATGAACCGGATTATGAACCGGGCCATGAGCCGGGGCCGCCCCCCCCTCCTTTTTTGCCTTTCGCGTCGACCGCCCTTGGGCCATATGCGCCCGCGCCAGCACGGGGGGGCATTACAGGCGCCTGGGGAAAATCCTTAGAACTTTCTTTCACAAATCAGGATTCTCCCGATGGTGCGCGTCCGTCCCCCATCCTAGTCTTGCCCTAACCGAAAAAACAAATGCGTCGGTCAAGGGCGCAAGGGGGAGACAATGGCCTGTGTTTTTCGTGAATGCTTCAAAAGAGGCGCAAGGGATTATACGGCAAGGCTCGTGCTGTTGCCCGTCATGCTTTTTCTGTTTTTAGCCGCGCCGGTGGCGGTTCTGGCCCAGAACGGGGACCAGACTCGGCCCGCCGCGCAGAGTTCGGCTCCCGCTTCCGGTTCCGTGACCGCCGCTCCCGCAGCGACCGCCACTTTTGTGGATGGATCGGCCCTTCTGGCGGCGTCGTCCACAGTGCAGGATTCCGGCCAGGTTCTGGAGCAGGCTTCCTCGCAACCGGTTGACATGACCCCCATCGATAATCACCCCTGGTGGTTCTGGCCCCTTGCCCTGCTGGGTTTCTGCTTTATTCTCGGCATCATCGCCGTCATGGCCGGCGTTGGCGGCGGCGTGCTCTTTGTGCCGCTGGTCAGCGGCTTCTTTCCCTTTCATCTCGACTTCGTGCGCGGAGCGGGTCTGCTGGTTGCCCTGGCGGGCGCACTGGCAGCCGGTCCCGGTCTGCTGCGCCGTAATTTCGCCAACCTGCGTCTTGCCCTGCCCGTGGCGCTGATCGCTTCAGCCTGCGCCATCGTTGGGGCCATGCTGGGTCTGGCTTTGCCCACCGATGTCATCCAGACATGCCTTGGCGCTACCATTCTGGCCATTGCCGTGCTTTTGCTGCTCTCCAAAAACTCCGTGCGTCCCGTGGTGAACAAACAGGACGCCATTGGCATGGCCCTGGGCATGGACGGCGTTTTTCTTGAGCCCAGCACCGGCGAAGTGGTGGAATGGAAAACCCACCGCACGCTGGCGGGCCTTTTGCTCTTTATCGTCATCGGCATCATGGCGGGCATGTTCGGCCTTGGAGCCGGATGGGCCAACGTGCCTGTGCTCAACCTGCTCATGGGCGCGCCGCTCAAGGTGAGCGTGGGCACATCCAAGTTCCTTCTTTCCATTACAGACACCTCCGCCGCCTGGGTGTATCTCAACCAGGGCTGCGTTATTCCCCTTATGGCGATTCCCTCCATCGTGGGCCTTATGCTCGGTTCCGTGGTCGGTGTGCGCCTGCTTGCCGTGGCCAAGCCAAAGTTCATCCGTTATATGGTGATTTTTGTGCTTCTTTTCTCCGGCGTCAAAGCCCTCATGAAGGGCTTGGGCTGGTAGTTCCCGCCCGGACTGGACTTTTTGGGAGGATAGTATGAATACTGTGGATGTAAAAAACAACATCAAGGCATCACCGGCGCAGCTGCGTTACGCCGATACGCTGTTTTACGGTTCGCTCATTGGCTTTGTGACGATGCTGATCACGTACGCCCTCTATGTGTTCGGCGTGCTTGAACCGCAGATTCCCCTTGATGAAATGCCGCGACTTTGGACGCACAGCGCCGCCGCCTACCGTGCTGCGGGGAACATTCCCCAGGGATGGGGCTGGCTTGCGCTCGTGGGCAAGGGGGATATATGCAACTTCCTGGGCATTGCCTTTCTTGCGGCCCTGACGATTTTCTGCTTTGTGCAGCTTGCCTGGAGCCTGGCCCGGCATAAGCAGTGGCTCATGATGTGCATTGCCATTGCGGAAGTGCTGGTTCTGAGCCTGGCTGCGTCCGGCGTGTTGGTGGCCGGGGCGCACTAGCCTGCCCGCCAAGGTCTGCGCGGCAAAAACGTACGGCTCTAAGCCCCAGTGTGCCTTGCGGCGCAGACCTCGGAGGAAACCATGTTTGCCGTTATAAAAAACACGTTCGCACACCTGCTGGAAGTGCCCGATGCCGTGTCACCGGCACGGTATCGCTCGCTCCGGCGGCTTATGACCATGCTGATGGTGGCGGTGTCTGTAACGCCGTTGCTGCTGCTCTCGGGCATAAGTCATGTGCAGTATACCAGAACCCTCGAGCGTGAGGTGGAAAGCCCCATCTACGCGCTGGCCCGCAAGTCGCAGGCGGCTCTGGAGCTGTATCTTGGCGAGCGTGAATCCACCGTGAGCTTCATCGCCCATGCCTATACGTTCAAGGATTTGGCGGATGAGCGCACCCTTAACCGGATTTTTCTGTCCCTCAGAAGCGAGTTTCAGGGCTTCGTGGACATGGGGCTGGTCAATTCCGAAGGCATGCAGATTTCCTACGTGGGGCCGTACAAGCTCAAGGGCGTGGACTATGCGGGCAAGCCCTGGCTGCGCGAAACGGAAATCAAAAGCCGCTACATGAGCAATGTTTTTCTGGGTTACCGTGGCTATCCGCATATGGTCATAGCCGTTCACAGGATGGAAGAAAGCGGCATTTCATGGACCCTGCGCGTGGCTGTGGACACGCTGCGCCTGCAGCAGGTGCTTTCCGCCGTGGGGCCGGAGCAGGACACCGACGTTTTCCTGGTGGACAGGGAAGGCGTGCTGCAGACAGATTCCAACCTCTACGGCAAAGCCCTGGAATCCTGCCCACTGCCCACGCTCCAGGCCACGGCCGAAACCGTGGTGCGCACCATTACCGAGCCGTCCGGGCGCAAGCTCATGATTGCCTCGTGCGGGCTGGCGGGCACGGATTTTACCCTGCTGGCGGTCAAGCCCACGGCTGACGCCTTCCGCCCCTGGACGGCCCTGCGTACCGAACTGCTGATTGTTCTGGGCGGCGGCGTGGCGCTTATTGTGCTTGTGTCGCACCTGCTCATGAAGCAGCTCATCAACAGGCTTCAGGCCAGCGATGAACGCCGGGTGGCCGTTTTTGCCCAGATGGAGCACAACCAGAAGCTTTCCTCCATAGGGCGGCTGGCTGCGGGAGTGGCCCATGAGGTCAACAATCCCCTGGCCGTCATTTATGAAAAGGCCGGGCTGGCGCGTGACTTGATCAACCTGGGGCAGATGGGCGGCGAGGACAAGGATAAGGACAGGCTCAATACCCTGCTTGAAGGCATTGAAAGCACGGTGGAGAGGGCGCGCGGCATCACCCACAGGCTGCTGGGCTTTGCCCGGCGCATGGAGGCCAATCGCCAGAGCCTGCATATTGAGGAAGTTATTGCCGAAACCCTGTCATTTCTTGAGCGTGAGGCCAAGAACCGGGGCGTCAGCCTGCAAATGGATCTGGACGACAATCTGCCCGAAATTGTCTCTGACCGTGGCCAGTTGCAACAGATTTTTCTGAACATCGTGGGCAATGCGCTGGACGCCGTGACGGGCAGCCAGCTTCCCGGGGACGCAAGAAACGGACAGCAACGCTTTGTGAAAGTGCAGTGCGTTCCCTCAGGCGGCAGCGCGCTTGAGGTCACCGTGTGCGATAATGGCAGGGGTATGCCTCCAGAGGTGTTGCGGCACATTTTCGAGCCGTTCTATTCCACCAAAAAAGACAAGGGCACCGGGCTTGGCATGTTTATCACCTACGGCATCGTGCGCCGTCTTGGCGGCGAAATCCGTGTGGAAAGTGAAGAAGGTCGCGGTAGTACCGTGTACGTGACCCTGCCTTTGACCCCGCCCGACGGCTCTGTGGAGGTATAGTGATGGCCTTGCGTATACTTCTGGCTGACGATGAAAAAGATTTTGTCGAAACCCTGGCAGAAAGGCTTGAACTGCGCGGGCACAGCGTGCGCGTGGTTTTTGACGGCCTTGCGGCTCTCAGCGCCGTGGCTGAAGAAACGCCCGACGTGGTGGTGCTCGATCTGCTCATGCCGGGCCTTCCCGGCGACGAGGCTTTGCACCGCCTCAAGGCGGCGCAGCCTGAACTGCCAGTGATTCTGCTTACAGGGCACGAGGTTGTGGATGACACGGGACTTTCACCCGCGTGCCAGGCCTATGCCTGCCTGACCAAACCCCTGAGCTTCAATGTTTTTCTTGAAACTTTGGAAGCTGCAGTCCGTGAGTGCCGCGAGACCGCGTCTCGCCAAGGAGGCCGCGCATGAATACCAGTCAATGTACGGCCCGCCTGCTGGCGTCAGCAGTGCACGACATGCGCAACGTGCTTGCGGTGATTCGTGAATCTGCCGGCCTTGCGCAGGATCTGGCGGCCCTTGCCGACTCTTCCGCCGCCAGGAACGGTGGCGGCGCGTTGGCGGGAAAACAGCGGCTTGAAGCCGCCCTGGCCGAGGCGCAACGCTCTGTGGGGCAGGGAGCCGCGCTGGCCGAAGCCATGGACTATCTGGCCCAGTCCGGCGGCGCGGAAAGCGGCGAACACAGCGGCCCGTGTGATCTGGCCCGCGTGAACCGCAGCTTTTGCCTGCTGGCAGGCCGTCAGGCCCGCGCGGCGCAAATTGGCCTTGTGAGCGGCGAATGCTCGGAGCCAGTGTGGGCGTCTGTGCCTCCTATGGATGTGCTGCGCGCCCTGCTTGAAATTTTCGACCTCTGCGCCTCGGTGGGCGGTCAGGTGCAACTGCGTTTCACCGCCGGACGTCGCCAGAAGGAAGAAGGTATTGTGGTGGAAGTGCTGGAAGGAGCCAACAGGGAATTGGCTCTGGCTGCCATGACGGGCAGTCCCATGCTCAGCGGCATGCGCCCCGGCTGGCGGGCCGCGCTCATGCCCTGGCGAGAGCAGGGGCCGCGCTTCTTTCTTTCACTTTCCGCCTGCGACTCAGATGCAGCATAACCGGTTCCGGCTGATGCCCGGGCCTTCAAGGAGAGTTCCATGACCAAGGAAGACATCAAGATTCTGCTGGTGGACGATGAAAAGCAGTTCGTGGATACGCTGGCCGAACGCCTTGCCATGCGTGGCTTTGCGGCAAGGGTGGCTTATGATGGTCCTGAAGCCCTGCAGGCTGTGGAACAGCCCACGGACGTCATAGTGCTTGACCTGCGCATGCCCGGCATGGATGGCTTTGAAGTGCTGCGCAATGTGAAAAAAAGCAACCCCCAGGTGCAGGTGATCATCCTTACCGGCCACGGCGGCGATGCCGAAGAGCAGACCGCCTACCGTATGGGCGCGTATAATTTCCTGCGCAAGCCCATGGACATTGACGAACTGCTCAGCAGCATCCGCATGGCCTACCGCGACAAGCTGGAAAACGCCATGGTGGCGGTATCGCTTGCAGAAGGCGGCGATTTTGATTCCGCCCGCGATGTCATGAATGAAAAGGATATTATGCAGGATCACGAAAAATAGACAGCGGCGGTTTGATCTGACCGCCGCGCAGGAGCGGCCATGCGCGTGCTGATTGTTGATGACGAGTCGGCGTTTGCCGGGCCTCTGGCTCAGCGTCTGAGCCTGCGCGGCATGGAAACGCGCACGGCCCACGATGCCGGTGAAGCCTTGAAGGTTTTGCACGACTGGCCTGCGGAACTGGTGTTTCTTGATGTGGGCCTGCCCGGCATGGACGGTGTGGCGCTGCTCAAGATCATGCGCGAAAAACACCCGCAGACGGATGTGGTCATGCTCTCCGGGGCCGCAGATATGGGCAAGGCGGTGCAGGCCATGCGCCGGGGGGCTTTCAACTGGCTTTCCAAGCCGGTTGACCTTGAACAGGTGTTGGAAGAGTGCCGCAAGGCACGGGAGCGCGCAGCCCTCCGGCAGGAAGCAGCCCGGCTGGCGGAAGCCGCGCGCTGGCGCAGCCTGGGCCGCGTGGCGGAAGGTGTGGCCCACGAGGTGAATAATCCGCTGAATATCGTGGTGCAGGCCGCCGGGCTCATCAAGGACTGCCTGGATGAGCCCGAGGCGCAGGCCCTGCCGGACATTGACGAACTGCGCGAGGCCGTCAACACCATCCGCACGCAAAGCCTGCGCGTGCGCGAAATAACCCGCAAGCTGCTCATGGTCGGGCACGGGCTGGATGCGCGCACGGGCCCCTTGGACGTCGCGGCCATCATTGGCGAAGTTACGGAACTGCTGCGCCACAGGTTTGATGCCACCGGTTTGCAGTGTCTGGTTGATCTTTCAGGCGCCCGCCTGCCTGAGGAGCAACGCCTGGCGGACGATCTGGCTGTTGAAGACGAGTTGCGGCCCTGGGGCTCCGCGCCGGAGTTGCGGCAAATATTTTTGCATCTGTTCGAAAACGCTCTGGATGCCATGCCCCACGGCGGCGTTGTGCGCGTAACGGCCAAGGTAAGGCGTGACGGCCAGGGCAGGAGCTGGTATGATTTACTGGTGGCTGACACCGGGCCTGGCATAGCGCCAGACATAATGCCCCACATTTTTGAACCATTCTTCAGTTCGCGTGCCCTTCAAAGCGGATGCGGCAGTCATGACCAATACCATGACAGTCTCAGCGGCAGCGCCATGCGCCCCGGCTCTGCAGCACAATCCCATATGGGCCGCTATGCGGGTCTCGGCCTTGCCGTGGCCCGTTCACTGGCGCACGCGCGCGGTGGTGAACTCTCCGCCGCAAACAGCCAGGAAGGCGGGGCAGTCTTTTGCCTCAGTCTCCCCTTGGCGCAAATGCCCTCGGCCACCGGTCAGGCTGCGGGCGACCGCTCTCCGGGCGGCGGCCTCTGACGGCCGCCCCCGGTGGCGTTGACGCGCAAGATGCGTCAATAAAAAATCCCGGCACGAACCGGGATTTTTTATTTGCAACGTTATCCGTAGCGCTGCCGCCTGTCCGGCCTTGGGGCCAGAACCGGTTTCCTCAGCCGCGTTTTGGCGCAGCCGCCGTTACCGCATCCGCATCCGTCCATACCACTGGCGTCTTTGGCGTCAGGCGGCGCCACGTGGCTGCCTGCGGCAGGCGTATCCCGGCCAGGGGGGCAGGGGCTACTCGGCGTTCTCGCCGAGATTGTTCAGCCATTGGGCCATACGGGCGGTCTGTTCCAGATACCACAGCGAAGCTATAAGCGGCGAAAGCGTACCGCCGTCAGGGTCATACATGGCGGAGGAACCGTGCTTGCGCAGGCTCTCCCAGGCGACGACAGCTTCATGCAGCGATTTGGCGCGCTCTTCCCCCAAAACAGGGGGCAGGGCGATCTGCTTGAGGGCGATGGTCTTCTCCAGACGATCCAGTTCCGCAGCAATGCAATCCTGCATGTCAGTGGTCACCCCGGCCGCGCGATCCATGCACGCCTGGTAGCCGGGGCTGAACAGACTGTCAGCCTGCGCTGGAGAAAAATCGTCCTGATCCGCATCCGGGGCAGTGCCCTGACTGCCTGACGGCGGACTCACAGTGGTGGGAGCCGTGCCAATTGCGTTTGTCTGGGTGTTTTTTGCCGAAGGAGCGCCAGCGCCGTTGGTAGTCGCGGGCTGGGCTTCAGTGTGGCGCTCGGCGCTGAACGCGGGCGGAGCAGTGGACAGTAGAGCCAGCATGGTCAACGCAGGCAAAATTACGCGAAAAGATTTCAGACAGCTTCGCAACATCCTGGACTCCTTGATGAATAAAACAAGCAGAGCTTCAGTGTACGCGCAGGGCCAGAGGGGCGCAAGGGACGGGGACGCTGATGCAGCGCCACTAAGCTTTCGTGCGCAAAGTCTGCCTGGCCGGCAGAGCAGCGCCATGTCAGAGGGCGCTGGCGGCTGCGTAAGCTGTCGCGCCGGGGCGCAAACGCGGTTCGGCCGCGCTGCACTCTCGTGCCGCGAGAGCAATGTAACTTTTGAACGGCTCTAATCGCGCTCTGGCGGCCGCGAGAGCAAACGTTCGCTACGGAGGCGTGAGCGCAGTTTATCTGCGCGGTTAAACGCCGTAGTGAGCGTGTCGTAAACTTTGAGAATATATATTCTCAAAGGTGCCCTGTTCCAGAGCATGTCCCTTTTTTTAGAGCATTTTGCTTTTGAAACACTCCTTGTTTCAACGCATCATTCTGGCGAAAAACGTGGTTTGCGCCAGAATCCACGCCACTTCGTGGCGGCTGCCGCCTTCGCGTCAGCAGAGCAATTTCAAGCGGCAGCCGTTGGGCGACGAAGAAGCCTTACGGAGGATGGCGACAGCATCACTAGTGAAATTGCTCTAAAGGTAACATGCTCTAACGGTATTCGCGCCCGGACCAGAGAACCCGGCCAATAACCCTGAACTGGTCGGCCATGTCGCCGCGCAAGTCCAGGCTGACAGGAGGATATGCCGGGTTAACGCTGTGCAGTATGATCTTGCCGGGAATTTTGTCAATACGTTTGATATAGATGGCGTCTTCAAAGCCGACAGCGTACAGACGGCCGGGGCTGATTTCCGTCTGCCCCTTGTCCAGCAGCACCAGGTCGTTGTCAAAGATTTCAGGCACCATGCTGTCGCCGGATACGCGCATCAGGACCATACGCCTGGGATTGCCCTTGCGGCGCAAAAAATCGCCTCTGAAGGCATAGCTGTCATCACTGCGTTCGCTGACTTCAAGACTGCCCGTACCAGCGGAAAGCCGCGCTTCAGCCAGTGGAATATGGATAAGGTCTGCTTCGCTGTCAGGCGAAGCTGCGGGAAGCTCGCCCTCCGCCGCTTCAGGCAGGTACATGGGGCCGCTGCCAAAGAAAAGCCAGTGGGCGTTTACGTTGGTTTCCGCCGCGCATTCCTGTATCCAGGCTGGCGGCACTTCGCCGCGTTTGCGCGCGCCGCTGACGGATTGGGGGGTGATGCCCAGAGCGCGCGCCAATTCAGCGTCGCTCGCGGCGTTCAGGGACAGCATGAGCCTTTGCAGGGTCGCTTCAAAGCCGGTTTTTTCGGTCATGGCATGCCTCGCGGGCCGCGTCAGCCGTGCCTTCAAGCTGGGCATGCCGCGCGGCGGCCTTGAACAGCCCGTGCACTACGGGCTGTGGAGTTTTGTGAGTGCTGGCAATGTCGCTGACGGGCGGAATGCCCACAAGAAACGTATATGCCTGGGTCAGGCTATCAATCTTGATGCAAGCTGGCAAGAATTTTATCAACTTTAAGTTGATAAATGTTTTCTATGGGTAATCAAAAAATGATTGATGAAATATATAATTGTTTTTTTACACTGTTGTGTCAGTTTTGCGTGCTTGCGGTTTGTTGTTTTGTCAGCGCTATCAGTCGTAGGGTCAGGTTGGCCACAAGAACGCCGCCGCAGGCCAGGATAGTGTCGATCAGCCGCCAGCCGAGCAGGGATATGTCGCCCCCCGTGCCCAGCATGGCCATATCCACGAGCAGGAGCACGATGAAGGTAATGATCAGGCTGAACAGCATGTAATGCCCGGCCTGGGCGTATGGGATGAAGAGGGCGACCAGGGCGATGCAGCCGGCAAGCTGCAGGGGGGCCTGTGTGTTGAATACCACCGGAGCCGCTGCAATAACGCCAAGCACCGTGCCCAGGGCCCGGTCGCCTATGCGGCGTAGTTCCGTCGCGCCATCGCTGTGCATGACAAAGAGTACGGTCAGCCCCACCCATGCAGGATGGCTGAAATTCATATGGCGCGCTGCCAGCGTGCAGAGCAGCACCGTAAGGGGAACCGCCACGCCAAAAAGGCGGTCGTTGATGGCCCCGCTTGTGAAAGCCTTGAATTCTTCAAAGGGGCTTGCTCCGTGTCCCTGCCCGCTGCCAAAGGGGATGCCCAGCACGCTGAGCGTCGCGCCCAGAGCAATGCCCGACATATAGAAGACCGCCGCAGACAGAGAACTGGTCAAGCCAAAATGGGTCAGCAGGGCTGCGGCGGCCATGTTTTTGACCACAAGGCTGAGGTAAGCCTGATCAGGGCGCGGCAGGGCGGCAAGCCAGCTGAAGAGTACCAGGGGAATAAGGGCAAGATCGTTATTGCCCTGTGTAAAAAAGCCCACAGTGGCGGCCAGGCATACAAGCAGCCCTCCCGCGCCGATGCACAGCACGCGCGGCAAGGGTGTGTAGCGTGGTGCAATGAACAGGGCGAACAGCGCCCCCATCCCGCCCAGCAAGGTGATATCCGGTTTGTTCCAGGCCAGGCTGACGGCAATGGGTATGCACATGGCCAGCAGGTAAAGAACGCCTCGAACCATAAGGTCACGTGTTTGCGGGGAAATGGGCATGCAAGCTCCCGAGGAATCAGCGAAAAACGGTTATATTGTGTTTTTGATGCCTATTAATTACATAGTATATAGGCAGGCATACAAAGGTCAACGCGCGTATGCCCGGGATCGTCCAGGCTCGCGCAACGATATCTCCGTTGTTGCCCTTTGCCGCTGGCAACGGCTATGCTGACAGCACAGGCGGGGTTTTGGAATGCCAGCCTGTTGAAGTCTCACTGAGCTGCCTTGTTTTTTTGGCAACAGCCGACAAGCTGAAAATGCGATACCCCTTCCCTATTGCGGATGGCCGGAAGCAGGTCGTTTTTGCAGAAACATTTACCGCGCTTTCGCGTCTTAAGAAACGGGCCAAACTGGCGATTAATTGTATATGCTGACGAAACCCAGGAACACGATGGGGAACCGGACCCCGGTATGCCACTGAATGCGTCTGAAGGGTGAGAACAGGCAGAGGAGGTTCAGTACATGACTATCAAAGTAAGGATTATCCTAGGCTTTCTGCTGACCATCGCCATCATGGCGGGCAGCACGATATCCTATGTAACCAGTAAAATGCGTGACAACGCCGAACAGGCGTATCTGGAAGCCTCTAGTGAACAGTTGCAGATTATGGGCAGCTATATCGAAGGATTTCTTGGCGAAGCCGAGCGCAATCTCTCGGTTCTGGCGGCCAATGAGATGCTGATTAACGCTGAGGGGCTTTTTCCCAGCTACGTGAACAAAACGGGCGAGACCCTCTATAAGCGCTCCGAGCTTGGTCCGGAGGCCGCCAGGGCCACCCGGCCTTTGGCGCGTCTGGCCGAGGTGAACCCCGCCTATGCCGAGATTTACGTGGGATACCCTGACGGCAGTTACGGCACTTCAATGAAGGAGGGGCCAGTACCTGGCGGATACAACTCTTCCAAGCGCCCCTGGTATGTGGGCCGTATGAACTCCAACAAGGACGTGGGCCTCGCCGACAGTTACCTGTCCATTTCCGGCGAACTGGTGCTGGCCGTAACACACAGTATGCGTGGCCCCAATGGCGAAATCAAGGGCGTACTGGGAGCCGACGTCTCGCTCAAGGGCCTTTCAGACAAGTTCGCCGCGCTGAATTTCGGCCGTACCGGTTACTTCATGCTTATTGAAAATACGGGGCGCATCCTTTGCGATCCCAGAGACAAGGAGCTTACCGGCAAGATTATTGGCAAGGAGGTCAAGGATCCTGGGCTGGAACAGCTCTTCAAGGCCAAGGACGGCCTTGTGTTCACACACATAAAGGACGTGTCAGTTCGCGCCAACGTGTTCACCACCCGCTTTGGCTGGAAGATTGCCGTCATTGAGGATGAGAGCGAAATTTTCGCCAGCGCCAATGAGGCCATCCGTTCCGTGTCTATCATCTATGGCATCGTGACGGTCATCATGCTGGTTGTGGCCTGGGGCATCGTGCGGTCCATCAACCGTCCTCTGCGTCTGATTGTTGTGGAGGCGGACAAGATTGCCCAGGGCGACCTTAATGTGCGCCTTGAACCGCGCGATTTTTACGGCGAACTGGCGGAATTGCGGCATTCTTTGATGAATATGGTCAGCAATTTGCAAAATATGATTGCAACCGCGCACCAAAAGAGCAAGGAGGCTGAAGACCAGGCTCTGCTGGCCAAGGCCGCCACAGAACAGGCCGAAGCAGCGCGGCATCAGGCTGAGAGCGCCAGGCGCGACGGCATGCTGGCTGCCGCCAGTCAGCTGGAAGAGGTGGTGTCCATCATTTCGTCCGCCTCCAATGAGCTTTCGGCCCGCATAGATCAGTCAAGCCACATATCGACGGAATCCGCCAGTCGCCTTGGCGAGGCCGCCACGGCCATGAACGAGATGAACGCCACCGTGCGCGAAGTGGCGGGCAACGCTTCTTCCGCATCGGCCATGTCGGACGAGACGCGGGGCAATGCCGAAAACGGCGCGCAGATTGTGCTGCAGGCCCTGAAGAGCATTGATCAGGTTCACAGCGTCTCAATGGAACTCAAGGACGACATGGCGCAACTGAACGAGCATGCCCTGGCCATCAACCGCATCATGGGCGTCATTTCAGATATCGCGGATCAGACCAACCTGCTGGCGCTCAATGCCGCCATTGAGGCCGCACGCGCTGGCGACGCCGGGCGGGGTTTTGCCGTGGTTGCCGATGAGGTGCGCAAGCTGGCTGAAAAAACCATGGCGTCCACCCAGGATGTGGGCAATGCCATCAAGGCGATTCAGGAGAGTACGGCCAAGAGTGTCGGCGGTATGGACAAGGCGCTTGCAGAAGTGGAAACCGCCACCGGCTTTGCCCGTCAGTCTGGCGAAGCCTTGCGCCAGATTGTGCAGAATGTGGAAACCACGGCGGATCAGGTGCGGGCCATCGCCACGGCCAGTGAAGAGCAGTCTGCCGCCAGTGAGGAGATCAACGAGTCCATCCTGCAGGTCAACGACATGTCGGGGCAGACCGCCCAGGCCATGGGTGAGGCTGCCCATGCGGTGAACGAACTTGCGCAGCAGGCGCGCCGCCTGAGCGAACTTATTGGGAATATGAAAAAAGCCTGATGGCGCTCGCATAATGAGAGCATGTAACGTTGAAAAGATTACATGCTCTCAGGCGACACAAGGGTGCAGCGCGCCACGAAGTGGCGTGGATTCTGGCGAGCTTTAGCCGTTGCGACGAAGGAAGCTACGGATAAAGATCGCCAGAATGAGGCCTTGAAACAAGGAATGTTTCAAAAGCTAAATGCTCTAAGGGCGGATAGCCGTTGCGACGGCTATCCGCCCTTGTGCGGGGCGAGCCTGTTTTTGCAGCCACGCTTCGACCTGTTCTGGGTGGTCTTTTATGAACTGGCGGGCGTTTTCAGCGGGTCCGCGTCTTTTTCCTGATTCTTGGCCATAAGCTGCTGCAGCGGCAGGGGGGAGAAGAGGAAAAAGACATGTCAGACGACTCTGTGCGGGCAGGTATAGATGTTGATATTGTCTTTGCGCACAAAGCCGAGAAGGCTTATGCGCATGGCTTCGGCCAGTTCCACCGAGGCCAGCGAGGGCGCGCCCGGGGCCATGAGCAGACGCACGCCGCTGACTGCGGCCTTTTCGAGCATGTCCACCGCCAGACGCCCGCTGAAGATCATGAGCTTGCCGTGAGGGGGCACGCCTTGAAGCTGCATGGCCCCTATGAGCTTGTCCAGAGCGTTGTGCCGGGCTATGTCTTCATAAAACAGCAAAATGCCCTCAGGGTCCGCCAGGGCGCAGCTGTGGGCGGCCCCTGTTTGCCGAAAAAGCGCGCAGCGTTCTTCAAAGGCCGCCTGAAGACTGTGCACCTGGGCGGCGTCAAGCCGCACGTCCGCCTGCTGTGCCTCGGTTTCTGGGGCCGGCGGCGGGGCAAGGCGGACAAGGATGCTCCCGGCGGCGCGAAGCTTGAGGGAGGGCAGGGGCGCGGCGCGTTGGTCCGCAGGCGCGCATGGTGGTTCGGCCGCTGATGCCGCCGATGTCGTTGATGTCTCTGATGCCGTTGCTGCCTCTAATGCCGTTGCTGCCGCAGAGGCGCAAGCCAGCGGATCCAGCCCATGGGCGTTTTCGGCCGCAAGGCGCGGACTCTGGTGCGGCGTGCGGTCGGGGTTCTGCCCCGCAGGATGCCGGATGGTCAGGGATGATATCTGGCGCGCATCACGCAGCAATCCCAGGGTGAAAAGCCTCCCGACGGCCAGTTCTTCAAGGTCGGCGGGCATGCAGTGCATGCGGGCCACGGTCTGGCCGTCACAGATGAGGTCATAGGCTTCTTCACGCAGAAGCACATCCTCCACCTCATGCCTGCCCGTATGGTTGATACGGGTAATGACGCGCAAAACACAGGCTGGTGAAGGCAGGAAAACGGGCATGGCGGCTGTGGTCTCCGGTAAAGATTGCAGGGCGGCAAGGAATGCTTTGCAGAAAAAAAGGGACTGGCCAGATTTTATCAGCGACCTGATGCGGCGCTTACCAAGTTTAGCCAAAATGCTTTGAAAAACAAGCGCAACGGGCCAGTTTTCGCCAGTTGCGCGGTTTGCGTATTTTTTATGAGGCTGACAGAATACCTGTCATAAATTGCCGGGAATGAAGATCGCGTGAAAAAGGAAGCTTTTCATTACCCGTTTGCTCACATATACATAAATGAGTGGCATACAGACAATACGTATGCCGCACCATGAAATGTTTGGAAAAGGAGACATTATCATGAAAAAACTGCTGCTCTGCCTTTTTCTTTTGCTTCTGGCCGCCCCCGTTGGCGCGGACGGCGGCGAACTGGTCTGGAAAGAGTTTGAAGCCAAGTGGATGAAAGCGTTCACTCCTGGTTCCGTTACCGTTCAGGATCAGGGGCAGGTAAAAATATGCACATTGGAAGAAGGGGTTACGGCCACGTTTTTTTTAAACACGGACGATATGGTGGAGCGTGCCGTTGTGGCCAATACGGCCGCGTCCTCTGCCCGTTATTTTGAGGGCATAGCGCAAACCATCAAGGTTCTTGTCGGGCAGAACCCCCAGGCAGAGGCTGTGAGTGCGGCTTTTGCCACGGTGCAGCCTGCCACTCTCTGGCGTGCGGTGGGAAACTTCTGTTTTGAGCGCACACAGGATTCGGATGCGGGCTGGTTTTTTTACGCCAGCCGGAGTGAACAGTGCCCCACAGAGGTCAGATAAGGTCAAACATCATGACGGTATTTGCGGGATATGGGCCTTATGGAACAGCTTGCGTTTCATGAGCTTGAAGGGCACGCCGGGTGGCAGCGGGCTGCCCTGTATTCAGGGCAGGCAGACCCCTTTTGCTGTACGCCCGCCTGGCAGCTTTCCTTTCACGAGGTTTTTGCCCCCGAGCGTCGCCTTCTTGTGCGGCATGAGAGCCGGCACGATGTGGACAGTGTCCTGGTGTTCGCCGAACAGGCGTTTTCAGCCGAATCAATGCTGCTGACGCCCATCGACACGTTGTGGTTTTTTAGCTCGCCCCTGCTCGGCCCCCATGCCGTGGACATGCTGGGCAATCTCCTGGACGAGCTTGCTAGCCGCCACAAACCATTTTTTCCGCGCATTGTGATCAGTGGCTTGCAGCCGGGCGGCCTTTTGCCACGCCGCTTGCTGCGGACTTTCGGGCGTCAGTATGATTTTTTTATGCATTCTGAAACCGTACAGTGCGCAGCGTCTCTTCAGGGCGGGCTGGACGGCTTTTTGTCGCGCAGATCCGCCAACCACAGGGCCAAAATGTCCAAGGGGCGGCGGCGCGCCCAGAACCGGGGCATTGGCTATGAGCGGCATGTGCCTGCCTCGGCGTCAGAAGCGCGGGCCGTTTTTGCACGCATGCTGGCGGTAGAGAATAAAAGCTGGAAGGGAGAGGGGCAGTGCGGCATGGCCGAAGAACCCGCCCGCAGCTTTTATGACGCCATGTTGCGGCGGCTTGCTCCGGCACGTGGGGCGCGCGTCATGTTCGCCGTGCACGAGGGCCGCGATGTGGGCTTCATTTTTGGCGGCATGGCGGGCGATGTGTACCGGGGACAGCAGTTCAGCTATGATCAGGACTGGAAGGACGCGGGCATCGGCAATCTGTTGCAGATCGAACAGGTGGCCTGGCTGTGCGAGCAAGGGGCGACCCGTTACGACATGGGGCCGCTGACCGGCCCGCGAATGGGCTACAAGGCCCATTGGACAGAGGCATGCCTGCCCATACAGACATGGCTGATGGTCAAAAAATAGCCAGACGCATCTTCTGCCTTTTCATCTGCAAGGTCTGATTCCCACCTGACGTTCCCACACCTTTTCTGCCCCGACTTCCCTGTGCCTGCGGCATGGCAGGCCTTGTCCGCCATCATCAGCGTCAGCCTTTACGCTCGGCCAGATCTTCCTGCGCGCAGGTCTTCCCCATGGCAGGAGCTTCTTCAATGCCAGGAGCTTCAATCAGCGCCGGTTCGGCAAACGTGCCCGCGAGAGTGTTCCGGTGCATCCTGTACAGGTTTGGGGCAACCGCGTCCGTTCGTGACCGTGCCAATCGCCGTGCTAAGTCCGCGCTCCGCCCGTGCCGTGCCAGTGCCCAGCGGCACTGACGGTCATTTTGACAATCGTGGCGTGTACGGGCGGGAAGGGCGAAAACGCCACAGACATGCCCAAGTCGGATATGGTGCAGGCTGGATGCGGCTCGTACTGTGCGGCGGAGAGTGTGCTCAGGGGAGGCTTTGACCTGTCCGGCGGGCAAGAAATCCTTGATATCCGGGCCTGTGAAAGGGAAAAATGTAGAAAATTTATTGACATTCTCTAATGAATGACCGAAATTTAAGGCTGCCCTCGTAAAAAAGTGAGGGTAAGTACTTAGGAGGACTGTCATGAAACGTTTTATAGTTGCTATGGCACTTGCCCTTTCGTTGGCATTGCCCGGCTTGGCCGCTGCCGAAGGCACCGGCATGTACCTGGCCCCCAAATTCCTTATGACCATCCAGAGCACCGGGCAGATGGAACGCAGCAGCGGTCTGGCCGGCAGTGGTGTGGACGACTACAGCCAGTTTACCATGGGCGGCGCTCTGGCCCTTGGTTACGACTTCTGGCCCCAGCAGATGCTGCCCATCCGCGCTGAAATCGAATTTGCCCTGCGCGGCAACAGCGAAAAAAGCTGGACCGATGGCGGTGCGAACCTGCGTGACGTCAAGGGCGTGTGGAACAACTCCACCCTGTTTGCCAACGTGTTCTGGGATTTCCACAACGACAGCGCCTTCACCCCCTACGTGGGCGGTGGTCTTGGCATGGCGTTCAACTACACCGGCTACACCTTCAGGGGCAATGACGGCAGCAAATTTGAAGCTGATGACCGCTTCACCAACTTCGCCTGGAACGCGGGCGCCGGTGTTGCTTACAACATCAATGAAAACTTCACCGTTGACGCTTCTTACCGCTTTGTGAGCCTTGGCTACAACGAAGTGAGCTCCAACATTGGCGGAACCAAGTATGAAGTTGGCAACCGCCCCTACAACAATGAATTCCTGCTTGGCCTGCGCTACGGCTTCTAAGGCCCACCGACGCTAACCAAGGCCCGCAAGCCCTGGTTGCCTGCCCCATTTTGCAGCAGGCAGCGCTTTCCAAGGCTGAATGACTGCATCTCTGCCGGAGGTGTGGACCGTTTTTTCAGTCGCGGCTTCTGGCCGCAATGCCACCGGTTTTGAAAGCCCCCCGGAATTTTTCGGGGGGCTTTCACTTGTGCGTGCCCGGAGTATTTTTTCGCGGGCGCATGCCGATGTATGCCCCAGGCCGTTGGCCATTTCACCACACCACCCGCCAGCGCGGCTGACATCCGTGTCAGCCGTCGCCTGTTGTATTCCCACCCGTTTCGACGAATCAAAGCAGCCCAGGTACGGCATCTGAAGGCATGTGAACAAGGCCAGGGCCTCACGCGTTAGCGTGGGGACTGCGGTCATGTCTACACGGACTGTATCTGGGCATGTGTGTGCATATGTGCGGGTGGCCTGTATTCGGGCATCTTATAGACTGGGTCACACGCAAGGAGCCATGCGCACGCCAAATCTGATGGCCACCCGCAGCAGTGAATATGTGACAGGCATGGTACAGCACCGTTACGCTCTCCACAGGTTTTGTGACAAAACCCAGCTTGCCCAAGTTCCCACATTTGCCGCCGTCATGACTTCAAGCCGAAACCACCTGAAATCCTTTGGTTCGTGAATGGAAGAATGTCTAGAAATTCTATATAGTTTTTGCTTGTTTCAGCGTAGAAAATGGGAAAATTAGCTGGCTCGGAGGGCATGAAAAAAAGGAAAAAAATCTTTTTTCCCTCTTGACAATCAGCCTGGCCTTACGGTTCGGAACTTTTGCTGAACATGTTAAAAAAATGGAGTATAGATGAGAAAATGAGAGAAAATTAAAACTACAATTGTTAAAAACTCTGCCATTATTTGTTAATATAGGATAATGAATTTTTAAAACCCTTGCGGTGTAAGGCTTTTCAGGACGGCCCGAACTGACCGATAATTACAAAAACATAAAGCATTTCTGCAGATTATCCGACTGTGTCATTGGGGAAAGCAAAAAAGCGTTCTGCCCCAAACAGCCTTTATTCATCAATTGCCCGCCAACCTCGTTATAAGCTACAAAGCCTCATGCGAGAAAAATGGCCTGAAATTTCTGAAAATCTCAAAAAAATGCTTAAATCCGGGCTTTTCAAAGTCTGGATTGCTCCTTTGCATGCCAGCGTTGACGAAGAGGGACTGCACCTTGTGGCCCCCAACGCCTACGTGGCCAGCAGGCTGGAAAGCATGATGCTAACGACCTTGAAAGAGGCCGCTGCTCCAGTACTGGGCCTTGAACCGGGACAGGTCAGCGTGTGCATCACGGCTGCCGGTCAGGAGGCCGAAGCGCCTGCGCAGGAGTCCAAGGCTCCTGCGGAAGAACCGCAGGTCGCAGTGGCGACGCCCAAGGTTCGGCCTGAACCCTCTGCGCAGGCAGCGCCCAACTTGCAGCAGGCATCACTTCCCCTTGCGGCGCCCGTTATATTTCGCAGCACGCAGAACTGGCGTTATTCCTTTGCGGATTTTGTCGTTGGCCCCACCAATAACATGGCCGTTGCCGCGGCGCAGGACGTCAGCCGCAGGCATGGCTGTGTTCGTACCCTGTTTGTAAATTCCGCATCTGGTCTTGGCAAGACACACCTTGCCCAGGCCGTTGGGCGCGCCATCAACGAAGAGGGCGGCAATGCGCGTGTGGGCTACCTCACCGCCGAGGAGTTTGCCTCGCGCTTTGTGACCGCGTTGCGCGCTCAGGACATTGAAGGCTTTAAAGCCCGCTTTCGCGAGCTTGATGTGCTGCTTATGGAGGACGTGCACTTTTTCCAGGGTAAGGAAAAAATGCAGGACATGGCCCTGGCCGTGGTTAAAAACCTTCAGGCCAAGGGCGGGCGCGCCATATTCACATCGTCTTTTTCGCCGCGCGAATTGCAGCGTGTGGACAGCCAGCTTGTATCGCATTTCTGTTCGGGCATTTTGACGGATATGGGCCGTCCCACCAAGGACATGCGTTGCGACATCCTTGGGCAGAAAGCCAGAAGTTTTCAGGTGCTTTTGCCGGACTCGGTTTGCGAACTGCTCGCCAGCCGTCTCAATGGCGATGTGCGCCAGATGGAATCCTGTCTCAACAGCCTTATTTTCAAGGCGCGTCTGCTCAATTGCGGCCTGAATCTCGATCTGGCCATGGAAGTGCTGAGCCAGTATGCGGACGTAGCTTGCGGCCCGGATTTTTCCACCATTTTGCGTCTTGTCTGTGAAAGCTACGGCCTTAACGAGCGCCAGCTGGCCTCCAAGTCGCGCCGCAAGGAATGCGTCACAGGCCGTAATACAGCCTTTTATCTGGCCCGCAAGCATACGGAAATGACACTGGAAGAGATTGGCGAAAAATTCAATCGCCGTCATTCCACTGTCATCAAGGGCATTACGTCTCTGGAGCGTGAGCTTTCCAAGCAGTCTACCGAAGGGCGGCGTATTGCCCGCGCGGTGTCGCTGATCGAGCGCAATGCCGGTCTTGCAAGCGCCCGCGCCATGTAGCCCGTATCAGGCGGCCACGCACCATATAGCCACTCCGATAGCCATTCCCTGCCGAAAAAAATCACGGCCCGTTCCTCCAAGGAGCGGGCCGTTTATTTATGGCTTCAGCCAGGCGAGCGCACCAGCGCGATGTACAAGACTGCCTGTCAGAGTAAAAACCACCGTATCTTACGGTAACATATAATAAAGGTTTTAGGGGGTGGGGGCGTGGGGGAGGAGACCCTTTTACAAAAGGGTCCCTCCCCCACAAAACATTTCCGCTCGTGCCCCAGCATTGGGACAAGCGCGGCAGCCGTTTCCTCCCCCACAAAACATTTCATCGTATTATCACCCTACTGCGCCTTACTGCAGTAAGGCGTCCAGCGCGGAGGCAGAGAGACGGCGCGGCTCAAGCCGTCGGACGGGCTCAACGCCCCAGCGCCGCAGAATGTCCAGCGCCATGTCTTCTCCCTTGTCCAGGCATTGGGCCACAGCGGGCGAAAGGGGCGCGCCCAGGGTCATGGCCGCAGGCTGCGCCCCGATAAGGGCGCACTGGTCGGGCATGTTGCCGCGCAGTGTGGCAAGGCCGAGAACCTCAGAAAAACTGTTCTGGTGCGGGCCGATTTTTTGGGCCGTGAGGTAGGCGGGCACCTGATCCCGCAAGACCATGTGCCCCGGTTCCAGGCCAAAATCCACAGCATCCAGCACAAGCAGTTTGTCCGCGCGTTCAACGTGGGTCAGCAGGGTTTGCCCCTGGGTGCCGCCATCAACGATGTCCACATGGTCGGGAAAGTCCCAGTGGGAATAGAGATTTTGCGCCAGCCTGACGCCATAGCCTTCGTCGCCGTAGAGAATGTTGCCCAGTCCGATGATTACTACCGCTTCCATGAAGTGTCCTGTTACGGTGCAGGTTGCGCCTGCAAGCAGAGGGCGGCCCTACTAGAGCATTTACACTTTTTCAAAGTTAAAATGCTCTAGTGCGGGGCCGCCCTGATGTATGGTCGAAAGGGCTCAGGGCTTGCGCCGCTCCCTGTATCCGCTGAACATGCCGGAAACCAGGGTGGTCTTGCCCATGATTTCTTCGCGTATGACCATGTAGATATGCACGGTCACAAAGGTGACCAGCAGCAGCATGCCAAGGCGGTGCAGGCTGCGCAGTTCCTGGTCATTGCCGCCGATCCAGTAGGCGAAGTCCAGCACAAAGAGGAAGGGCCTGAAAAAGGCCTGATGGCTGCTTTCAGCGTACATGCCAAGGCCAGTAAGCATGATGACAAGCATGAAGACCATGCCCACGGCCATTCCGGCCTGGGCTAGGGGATTGTGCCCTATATAGGCGCGTGGTTCCTTGTCCAGAAAAAGGTACCAGCGTATGTCGTGCCACAGTTCGTTCCACCAGGTTTTGCGCCAGACCGGCAGGATGATCAGCTCGCGCGAGTAGCGGTTGCCAAAAAGGCCGTAAATGTAGCGCAGCACAGTGGATATGATGAGCACAAAGCCCGCGATGAAGTGCGCCATGCGGGTATAGCCCATGTAAAAGGTGTCGTAGGCTGAGGTGCCTGCCACGGAAAGCCAGGGTTTGCCAATGATATAGCCCGTGACGATGAGCACGCACACGCAGATGACCATGACCCAGTGCCAGATGCGGATGGGCAACTGGTACACATATATGCTCTTGCCCAAAGGCATTTCAGGCGGATTTTCTTTCATCTCGCTCATGAGATTTCTCCTACGCTTGGGGCGCTTGTGCGCCGGGGCGTCAAAGGGCGGGGCTACATGCCCCGATCCATGCGCACAGTAAGCAGGTCTTTGCCGTCAGGCCCGATGATGTGGGTCGAGCAGGCCAGGCACGGGTCAAAGCTGTGGAGCGTGCGCAGGATTTCCAGAGGCTGCTCCGGAATATCCATATGCGTGTTCATAAGCGAGGCCTCGTAGGCGCTCAGCTGGCCGTCGGGGCTGCGGGGCGCGCCGTTCCAGGTGGTGGGCACCACGCACTGGTAGTTTTCGATCTTTCTGTCCTTGATTTTGACCCAGTGGCCAAGCGCGCCGCGCGGAGCTTCGGTAAAGCCCACGCCCCGCAGTTCTGTGGTGGGCCAGGTTTCGGGCTTCCACTTGGCGGTATTGGCCGTGGTGCGTATGCCGTTCTTGAGGTTGGCAATAAGCCTGTCATAGAAATAGCGCATTTTTTCCGCAGACCAGGCCAGCTCCAGAGAGCGGGCGGCGATGCGCCCCAGGGTGGACTGCAGCACGCTGACGGGCACGCCGCCCGCACGGCCCAGAAAGTCGTCAACCAGGCCCTTGATTTCGTCATTCTTGCGGGCATAGCCGATGAGCATGCGGGCCAGAGGGCCGACTTCCATCTGGTGTCCGCGCCACAGGGGCGTCTTGAGCCAGGAGTAGCGGTCTCTTTCGTCCACCTGCTTGAGGTCCGTGGGCGTTCCCTTGATATTGGGGCCGGGGTTGTAATGCGGCTCGGTGATGCCTTCCCAGGGGTGCAGTCCGGTCTTGCCGGCAGGGTAGGTTTTGTACCAGGAGTGGTTGACCGTTTCCTGAATTTCTTCAGGATTGGTAAGGTTAACGGGCAGAACCTGATCGAATTTGCCGTTGATGATGGCCCCTGAGGGCAGAAGCAGACTTTTGTCGCTGAAATCATTGGCAATGCTGGGAATGGCGCCGTAGGCCAGTACCGAGAGCTTGGACAGCCCGCCGCCGATATTGAGCCAGTCGCCATAGAAGCTGGCCAGGGCCAGGGTGTCGGGAATCACCACCTGCTGGGCAAAGGTGCGGCAGCGCTCGATGACCTGGAGGATGAAATCCAGACGTTCCTGATTGATGACGTCGGCAGCGCCCACGCCGTCAATGTTGAGCGAGCAGGGCACGCCGCCCACCAGCCAGTTGGGATGCGGGTTTTTGCCCCCAAAGATGGTGTGGATGTGCACCACGTCCTTCTGGAAATCCAGAGCTTCGATATAGTGGGCCACAACCATCAGGTTGGCTTCGGGCGGGAGTTTGTAGGCGGGGTGGCCCCAATAGCCGTTGGTGAAGATGCCGAGCTGGTTGGAATTGATGAGCTTGAGCAGCTTGTCCTTGACGGATTTGAAGTAGCCCGGTGAAGAGTTGGGCCAGGGCGACAGTTTTTGCGCCAGCTCCGAGGTGGCCTTGGGATCGGCGGTGGAGGCCGAAACCACGTCCACCCAGTCCAGCCCCGTCAGATGGTACAGATGCACCAGGTGGTCATGGTACATGAGGCAGAGCTGCATGAGGTTGCGGATGATATTGGCGTTATCGGGGATTTCAATGCCGAGAGCGTTTTCAACGGCCTGCACGGAAGCCAGGGCATGGGTGCCCGTGCACACGCCGCAGATGCGCTCGGTAAAGGCCCAGGCGTCGCGCGGGTCGCGGCCTTTAAGGATGATTTCTATGCCGCGAAAGATGGTGCCGCAGGAAACGGCATTGGTGATGACGTTGTCGTCATTGATGTTCACCTCGCAGCGCAGGTGTCCCTCGATGCGGGTCACGGGGTCCACAACGAGGCGGCGGCCCGCGTCAACAACAGTATATCCTTGCGTAGTGTATTCGTAGGACATGGGTGCGTTCCTTAGCTCTTGCTGGTGTCGTCGTTAACTTCCGGGGCTTTTTTCTTGTCGCAGCAGGCATGGCGGACCATGGTCGCCGCGCCGTGAATGGCCACGCCTGCCGCCACACCGGCCACAGCGGCAACGCCCACGGTTTCGGCCGTGGAGTTGGTGCCCATGTGCGGGATGGTGGTGATGCGGTCATAAAAGGACTGCTGATCCCAGAAGTTCTGTTCCGAGCAGCCGATGCAGCCGTGCCCGGACTGGATGGGGAAGGAAACGCCGTTGTTCCAGCGGGTGGAAGGACAGGCATTGTATGTGGTGGGCCCTTTGCAGCCCATTTTGTACAGGCACAGGCCGGAGCGCGCGCCTTCGTCATCCCACGACTCAACAAACTGTCCGGCGTCGAAGTGGGCACGGCGGTAGCACTGATCATGCACGCGCACGCCGTAGAACATTTCGGGCCGTCCCTGTGAATCAAGGTTCGGCAGCCGGTCAAAGGTAATGATGTAGGTCAGTATGGAGCTCATTACCTCAGGGATTGCCGGGCAGCCGGGAACCTTGATCTGCGGTTTGTTGGGAAAAAGCTTGTGCAGGGGGGTTGCGCCGGTGGGATTGGGCGAGGCCGCCTGCACGCAGCCCCACGATGCGCAGGTGCCCCAGGCCACAACGGCCTTGGCGTGTTCCACGCCCTGTTTGAGCTTTTCATAAAAAGGCTTGCCGCCGTCAATGCAGTACATGCCCTGCGCGTTCAGGGGCACATTGCCTTCAAGGGCCAGAATGTACTGCCCCTTGTATTTTTCGATGGCCTGCTCGTACGCGGCGTTGGCCTGATCGCCAGCGGCCGCCATGATGGTGTCCTGATAGTCCAGAGCAATCATTGAAAGGATGATGTCCGCCGCAAGGGGATGGGCGGTGCGCAAAAAAGATTCGGTGCAGCAGGAACAGGAAAGTCCGTTGATCCAGAGCACCGGCAGACGAGGTTTGGTGGAAAGGGCCTGGGCGATGGCCAGATCCGCGCCGGGGCCAAGCCCCATGGCAACGGCGGTGAGTGCGCAGAATTTCATAAAGTCTCTGCGGCTTACGCCCTTATTTCGTAAAACCTCGGCGGTTGTTTCAAGACGTGCCATAGTTACCTCAACGCTTGCTGGTTGGAAGTGAGCCGTGAGGGGTGCGTTATGCAGCAAAGGAGGGAAGCGGTCCGGCTTCCCCAGACCAGATTAACTTTGAAATGCTTCACATTTCAAAGGTTTCATTCAGCCGAAAATGCGATTTTCGGCTGAATCCACGCCACGTTGTGGCGCGCTGCACTCTTGTACAGCGATAGAGCATTTAAGCTTTTTCAAAGCTACAATGCTCTATGCCATAAAAGCTACTGTTAAGGTTATAGTTCAGCTTGCTCAAAGGCAAGAGAAAAATAATATTACAGACTTGCGATCATAATGGCAGGTTTAGCATGAAAGCATACTGCATAAAAATAAACAAATATTTAATTATAGATATGCATGTTTATACGATGCGGGCCAGCATTTGCGCCGCAAAAAAAGGGGGGCGAAAGCCCCCCTCTGGTCAGCTCAGGCAAGCGTGGCTGCCTGTGTCATTCCATCTTTTTTGTGTATTACTCTTCTGCGCCTTCTTCGCCTTCAAACTTGATGAAACCGGGCTCCACGTTGGTCATGGCGTTGACAATGAGTTCCACCAGACCGCCGTAGGCGAAGTTGTTCTTGGTATACAGGTCGTTGTGCTCAAGGATTTCGCGGATCTGGCCCTTGCAGTTGGAGCAGGGGGCGCAGATGTACTTGCGGGTTTCGGGACCAAGGCAATCCTTGAAGGCTTCGGCAATCTGCCACATCTTTTTGCGGCCGGAGATGTTGCCGCGCCATTGTTCGATGTTGTTGCGGGTCATGATGGCAAAGCCGGAACCGCCGCCGCAGCAGTAGTTGTCCACACCGTGATGGGGCATTTCACGGAACAGGGGCGCAATCTTGCGGATGATTTCGCGCTGGGGCTCAACAATGCCCATGAGGCGCACCACGTTGCAGGGGTCGTGCAGGGTCACGGGAAAGTTATTGCGCGAGGGGTCAAGCTTGAGGCGGCCGCTCATGACGATGTCACGCAGGGTGACGTAGCAGCTTTCGCGCGGAACCTGGTATTCAAAGGGAATAACGCGGTCGGCAATGACCGTAAGGGCTTTGTGGGCATGGCCGCACTCGCCGATGACGATCTTTTTCACGCCCAGTTCCTTGGCGGCCATCATGTGTTGCAGGGCGATGCGGGCGGTCTGCGCGTCGTCGTAGAACACGCCGTAGTTCACGCCGTCATAGGCAAGAGCCTTGCTGGAAAGCGTCCACGAAAGGCCCGCTTCCTGGAAGATGAGGGAGAAGGAGGCGATGTTTTCAGGCCAGGCCATGATTTCACCGGCATTGTGCAGCAGCATGATGTCCGCGCCCTGCACGTCAAAGGGCGTGTGGATGCCCACGCCGGTGATTTCCGTGTAGTCTTCGTCGATGAATTCGACGTTTTCCTTCACCACTTCGGGCGTCATGCCCGTGGAGGAACCGGCCTTCATGTGATTCATGGTGCCGCGGTCGTGCAGTTCGCGGGGGTAGATGCCCATTTCCTGGCTGAACAGCTTGCGGATTTCGCGGGCCAGCAGGCCGTTGTCAACGCCGATGGGACAGGTCTGGGCGCAGCGGCGGCACAGGTTGCAGCGGTAGGCCAGTTCGCCCAGGCGCGCCACGGTCTTCCAGTTCAGGTCCATGTCGCCGTAGCGCCATTTTGCCAGAGGTTCCTTCTTCACATACTGCTTGTAGATGCGGCGGAAGATTTCGGAACGGAAGTTGGGGCGGTACATTTCATTCTCGCCCGACATTTCATAGAGATGGCAGGCTTCGGAGCAGGAGTTGCACTGGGCGCAGTAGTCCATGCTGGTTTCAAGTGAAGTAGTCGCGATTTGATCTGACAGTTGTCCCTTGAAAAGCGAGGGGAACTCCGTTTTGATGGAAGTGTAAACGTACCATCAACCGGGCACAGCGCCCACGGAGTTTCCCCATGGAAAGTTTCAATCAAAACGTCATCAAACACAAGACCGGACTTCTCAACCTTGCTGCCGAACTCGGCAATGTCTCCAGAGCCTGCCGCATCATGGGCTTTTCCAGAGATACCTTCTACCGGTATCAAACAGCACGAGACGCCGGAGGCGTTGAAGCGCTGTTTGAGGTCAGCCGCAAAAAGCCCAACCTGAAAAATCGCGTGGAAGAGGCCACGGAACTGGCGGTGTTGGATTTTGCGATAGCCTTCCCTGCTCATGGGCAAGTGCGGGCCAGCAACGAACTGCGCAAAACCGGCGTATTTGTGTCGCCGTCAGGGGTGCGTTCCATCTGGTTGCGCCATGACCTGGCCTCAATGAAGCAGCGCCTGAACGCCCTGGAGAAGAAGTCCGCTGAAGAGGGCATTGTGCTCACCGAAGCCCAGGTACAAGCTCTGGAGCGTAAAAAACACGACGATGAGGCTTGCGGCGAAATAGAAAGCCATCATCCCGGATATCTCGGCAGTCAGGACACATTTTACGTCGGCACCATCAAGGGCGTCGGCCGTATTTATCAGCAAACCTTTGTGGATACCTACTCTAAGTGGGCGGCTGCCAAGCTCTACACTACCAAAACACCCATCACCGGAGCCGACCTGCTCAATGACCGGGTTTTGCCATTCTTCACTTCAATGGAAATGGGCATTATCCGCATGCTGACGGACAGGGGCACAGAGTACTGCGGCAGACTGGAAACGCATGACTACCAGCTTTATCTGGGCATAAACAACATAGAACACACCAAGGCCAAGGCGCGGCATCCGCAGACAAACGGCATCTGCGAACGTTTCCACAAGACCATCCTGCACGAGTTTTACCAGGTTGCCTTCCGGCGGAAACTGTATAACTCTCTGGAGGAACTGCAGGCCGATCTGGATGTCTGGATGGAACATTACAACATCGAAAGGACACATCAAGGGAAAAAGTGTTGCGGCAGAACGCCATTGCAAACACTCCTTGACGGAAAACAGATCTGGAAGGAAAAGGTCGGACAACTCAACTAACCTGACAATCGGAACCATCAAAACGGAACCGACTGTCAGATCAAGTCTGAACTACTACATTTCAAGCATGGGCAGAAAGGTCCAGTTGTTTTCCTTGGTGAACAGTTTGCGCATGCCGGAGAGGAACTTGTTGACCAGCTCTTCCTCTTCTTCACGGCTCTTGGGCTTGGGGATGTTCAGCACGCTGACTTCATCAAGAATACAGGCCGTGTTTTCCTTCTGCTCGTCGGTGAAGGGCTTCCAGGGCATGGTATGCATATCCACAGCCAGTTCGGGGATTTCCTTCAGGTCAATGCTGACCATCTGCCCCTCGACGGTGGAAACGTCAGTCAAACGGAGGTTGTCTTTCATGTCTGAAACTCTCCCTAGTCTTCTTTCTTTTCTGTGGGGTTGGTCGTGGCGACGTCTACCCAGCTCTTGGGGGCGCCATCACCTGAGATATGCTTGGCCGACCAGGTCACGTTGAACTTGAGGGCCTCAAGGATTTTCTGCTTGTTCTTCTCGCTGTAGCTGGTGGGTTCATCGCCCCAGCGGATGTCATGATAGGTGAAGTACTTCATGAAAACGTGCCCCATGTGCGTCATGGGAATCCAGATAAGCAGGAAGAAGCCCACCAGCAGGTGCAGGCTGAACAGCACGCTGGTCTGCGGGGCGAAGTTGAGGGTAATCAGGTTGTAGATAAAGGTGCGGGCCAGTTCGAAATACGAGGGCGAAAAAGCCCAGGCGGCCAGACCAAGAAGGCCGAAAACAATGAAAATGACCAGATTGAAGTAATGCTCGGGCGTGCTGTAGCGGCGCAGGCCGTCGTCGTTGCGGCGCCTCTCGATAAGGCCGATGCCGCCGATAATGATGCACAGCGTGCCCACCAGCACCATGGCATTAATGACGTTGCCCACAAAGAGCATCAGTCCGCCCTGCGGGTTCAGCCCAAAAAGCTGAGCAATGGCAGCGCAAAGCACAATTATTGTGCCGCCCATGAGCATGTACATGCCCACGTGGAAGGGATACGAGCGCACCCACAGCTTGATGTTGTGTTCAAATGTGGCGTGGAGGAAAAGCACTTCAGTGAGCAGCGCCTTGATGTCGCCCCAATGTGAAATGTGACGCGGCTTGGTCCACCAGTCCTTTTCTTCCATGAAGCTGCCGCCGTAGACGGTTTTGCTGCCTTCATGCGGGACGGGGTAAAGTTCCCAGCGCACATGCAAGGGGCTGGCGGCCATATACGACCTGATTTTCAAGTATGCCATGCAAATAAAGCCGGCTACCGCCAAATAGCCCAAGATGTAAAACAAAATGGTCATGCGTTTTCTCCCGTAGAGTCAAGATGCCGCTGAAACGTGGGTTCGACGGGCCCGGCCCAGCCGTGCGCCGCTAAAAGCCCGGCATGCGTCTGCTTGCCTGCAACCTCTTCTTAAAAGGTACCGGGTATGCGATTATGGCGGATAGCCTCTGTTGAGAACTGATCACAATAAGCCATGGAGTCAAGTTGCCCGGTGGCCCTCCTGATACCTTAAATATAAAAAAATGCAAAGATTTCAGAAGGATTCATCATGACAATTTTAATCAAGATTAAGATAATTTTATTTAAGTAAATCAACAAGATTAAGCTCAAAAATCAGTTTTGCGCAAGCAAAAATATTTTTTTTCTGCGATAAAAGTAAAAGCGCCTAGGTTGGATGCTATCTGACTGCTGAAATAGTACTAAAAAACTATGTAATGAGCTGAATGAATGATCAATCTATGTAAATTGCAAGGCAATAGAGTCGTTTAAAGAGACGTGATTAACCAAGTGTTGCGATATGAAAAGATAACAGGCAATAATAATCAATGTTTATTGTTGCTTGCCAAAATGGCTCTGCAAAGCGGGTATGCGGAAAGGGGGGCAGATGAGCAGGATCGCGCTGATTGCGGGGAGGAGACCAATAGGCAGCCGCACGGTGGGGCGGTCAAGGGGAACAGGCAGAATGGCGACTTGGGGAGTGACCGGGCCGAGGGGCCATAGAACAAAAGGGATTCAAGAAGGAATAGGGGAAGTTGACCGAATTCAGGGGGGAATGGCAGGAATGAGGAAGTGGTGGGGCACTCAGGAGCGTGACGTAATGCCCGTACTCAGGGAGTGGGAAAGGCAGGGTACAGGAAAAAGCGGGGAGCGTTGCAGGGTAGGAAAAGCCGACAGATGCCCGGGGTCCGTGCCGTCGGAGTGCAGCCAGTTTCACGGTGATGGGGCGATGGTATAGGCGGGCGCTGGCCTATCCAGCCGCAGCGCTTGTGCTGGCTACACCTCGGTGCGGGCGGGGCCGCTGGCCTGCAGGCGTGGATACGCCGCTGGGAGGTGGTTAACGCCGTAGGGATGTAACGTAGCCTTTGAGAGAAGCCGTGTGCTCACAGCAAATAGTCATGGGCAAAGGAACGCGCTCTAGGGGCAGGACTTCCGAAACTGCTGCAGCACGTGCCCCAAAGCGTCTTCTGTCCAGACGCTCATGGAGTTGCGCACGCTCGTGAAGGGGAATGAAAGAGGGCAGGCCCTCGCTGGTCAAAGCAAAAGCCGGTCATCGTGCATGAGATCGCGAAGGGTAATGGATTCAAACACGCCATCAAGCGTCGCTTGCAGGCTTTCCCACGCCTTGCGTACTTCGCAGGCATCAAAGCGTGAACAGTTGCCAGGTTTTTCAAGGCAGCCGCTCAGCTCAATGCCCCCTTCCATCAGACGCACGATACAACCAAAAGTAAGATCTTCCGGTTTGCGCATAAGGACATGCCCACCCTTGGCGCCGCGAACACTGCCTGTGATGCCCGCCAGCCGTAGCTGCCGCAAAATTTGTTCAATAAACTGAGAGCTGATGCCAGTTTTACTTGCGAGCAAGCTTGAAGAAACCGGTTTTTCAAACCCATTGTTTGCTAAGTACAGTAGAATACGAGCTGCATAGCGCGTTTTGGCTGAAAGCTTCATTGCGTATCCCCCATGGAGCAGTGGTAAAAGGGGAAATCAAAAGGAACCTATGGCCTCATCACGCTGAGACAAAAGTTCGACGTCCGAAACATAAGCGCGTGTGGCAGATAGTAACATCAACGTAGCAATTATGATACAACTTTTTTCAGATTATCGTGTAGCTTGAGAAAACATTCACAGTTATTTTTGGCGTCCTGTGCTAAGGACAGGTTTCAAGAAAGGATCGCCCAAGTCCGCTTGACGCCCATAGTGGCTTACGCTAAGAATCATGAGTAAAGCAGTCTAAATTAGATGTATCGGGTATCGTCAACTTTATCGCCTCCCGCTAAATAAGGAATAACTATGCGTATTTCCACAATGTCCTGTCATGCGCTGCATTTGCTGTTGTGCCTTTCTGAACAAGATCAGGACATGCCGGCATCCGCTTCCGAACTGGCGGCCTGTACGGGTATTTCTGAAAAGTTTGTGCAAAAAATCATGCGCTTGCTTCAATCTGAGGACATTATCAAGAGCGTAAGGGGCATCGCCGGGGGGCACATGCTTGCCCGCAACCCCGATTCCATAACGCTGGCGGACATAATCAACGCAGTGGAAGGTGGCATTACCCTGCCCGGCGTCAACAGTGAGGCCCCAGTCGGCAAAGCCGCCTTTGACGTTTGGGACAAGGCTGCCATGACCCTGCACAACTCTTTGGATGCGGTGACGCTCAGTTCAGTTCGTAAGAGCGCCGGGTTTTCGCCGCGTCATGCTGCTCATCGCAAACAAGGCCACTCAGTCACCAGACGACCAGAATCAGAACCCGGAGGCGCCAATGCAAAAGCATATTCTCTTGGTAGACAGCGATGCCGAAAGCCTAAACAGGATGTCGCAAGTCTTACGTCAATCTAACTACCAGGTAAGCGTCGCGTCCAGCTGTGACGAAAGCCTGCATTTGGTCAACAATTGCAAACCGGACTGCATCATCTTTGATGTTGAGCTGCAGGGCACTTCGGGCACCATCTTGTACAGTCGACTGCGCAGGAATTCGCAAACGCGTGATATTCCGGCCATTGTCTGTACAAACGTGGGGCCGAGGCCCGTCTGCTTTGGAACTGGGGTTCCGGTTTTGAGTAAAAACTGCCCAGGCGATGTGTTGCTGGGCGCTGTTTCTGCCGCTGTAGCCTGTTAGCTCGCCGCCCAACACGGTTTCGCGGTGTTGGGCCAGCATGGCCTTTGCGTGCGGCATGGCTGCGCTGAAATTTTTTTGTTGGCCGGGCAATGGGATCGTTGCCCGGCCAACGGGCATAGGTGCGCCCTTGCAAAGCAGAACTGCGGTCGGCAAAGGACAAAGCGACGCCGTTCTGCTGATTTTGCCTTACTCCAGTTCGTTATGACGGATGTGCGGCGGCACAATGATCATTTCTGCCAGCAGGGGCTTCAAGAAAGACCATTTGATCTTGTGTTCTTCATACACTTCCATCATATCGCGAATGGCGTCCCAGCAGTTATGGCAGGGGGTGATAACCAGTTCAGCGCCAGTGGCCTTGATCTGATCCAGCTTGTTTTTGAGCCCCACATTGCGTTCCTGGCGGTACTTGCCAATGCCGTTAAGGCCGCCCCCGCCGCCGCAACAGAAGTTGTGGTCGCTCTTGGGGTCCATTTCTCTGAAATCTTCAGCAATATAGCTCAGGATTTCACGTGTGGCGCTGCCCAGGCCGTGGTTGCGCACATAGTTGCAAGAGTCTTGCAACGTGCAGGGAACCTTGATTTTCTTCGTGGGATCAATCTTGAGTCTGCCAGTGCGCAGCATTTCGGCCACCCACTCCACATAGTGCATGAAGCGCACCGGCGGATCCCCGCTTTCACGTCCGGCCCAATAAGGGCCTTCAACCACGGTGGCGCGATGGGCATGGCCGCATTCCGTTCCCACAACCACTTTGGGTTTGAGGCGATCCACAGCGGCGTAAATGCGCTTGATATTTTGCGAGCAGCCTTCCCAGTCGCCAGCGAACATGCTTAACGAGGTGTTTTCCCATCCTTCGCGGGGCACCGTCCAGTTGGTGTCGGTCACGCTGAAGAGAATCGCGGCCAGGGCGATGTCTTCAGGATAGTGCTTTACCTCACGGGCGTTAAGAACATACATGACGTCGGCATTTTCTTTTTCCACAGGGATTTCAAGATCAGGCCATTCTTCCTGCTGTTCTTCCACCATCCATTCGCAGGTTTCCAGCCAGTCTTCTTCGGTCACGTCCATCTGCGCGCCGTACACGCGGTGCATGCCGGAACCGATCTTCATTTCCCAGGGAATAAAGCCGTGCTTGAACAGTATGCCGCGCAGGTAACTGAACATGACGCCCGTGTCTATGCCGTGGGGGCAATAGACGCCGCAACGGTTGCAACAGGTGCACTTGCCCCAGGCCGCATCCATGCACTTGATCATGAATTCGGTGTCAACCTTGCCCTTGCGGCGCAACATTTCGCCCAGGGTGGCCTGAATCTTGTACGACGGAATCTGGGTGGGATCATTGTCGCTGGTTCTGTAGAAAAAGCAGCTGTCCGCACACATGGCGCAATGCGCACAGACACTTAGCCATGTGCGGGTGCGCGATTTACAGGTCTGTTCAAGATCGCGGGCCAGGGCTGCCTGGTCCACTTTCATTTCCTTCATCTGGCTATAATATTGCGCCCCGGCCTTGTCCTTCAGCAGTTCAAGAATGCCTTCTTTGGTGGTGACTGGGGTCGGGGTGCAAAGCAATTCGGACATAATCCGCTCCTTTCAGACGAAAAAATAATGATACAGGTTCCCGCTTACCAGGGAAAAGCGCCGCCGCGGGTGGCTCCGCCCCTTTTGATGGCGAAGTCCATGCCGAGCTGGGCACGTGACATAAAGAAGAGAACTATGTGCGAAAGCTTGGTGAAGGGAGCCAGTATAAGGAAAAGCTCACCACTCAGAACGTGCGCCAGCATCCAGCTCTGGTAGGCGGGCATGTCCAGCCGCGCCATAAGCCCGGTGGCAAAGGGCAGAAATGTCAAAAGCAGTACGAGCCAGTCCCCGCCGCTGTTGAGTTGGCGCAGTGCAGGCGAAATCATGCGGCGTATGGCCAGCAGAACGATGGCCACTATGCTCATGACGGAAAAAATGTCGGCCAGTGTGCCGGGCAGCGAAGGCAGTATTATGCCGACATAGCGCTCAAGCAGCACGGTATGGCCAAGCAAAAAGAGCGGAACAAGCACGGCACCGAAGTGCAGAAGAAAAAATAAAACAGCGGCTACGGGCTGTGTTCTCCAGCCGTCGGTTCCACCGGGGATCAGCCATTTGAAGATTGACGCAAAGATGCCTGCGATGGAGCGGTTGGCATGGTACCGGTAGGCCACGCGTTCAAGGCGCCAGTCCAGACCGTTTACGTACCAAAAAACGCGGGCCAGCATGCCGACCACAAAGATCACGAGTGAAATGACAAAAAGGGGTCCGGTAATAAAATCAACCATCTGATTTTGCCTCCTACTTTCTTTCTACCTTGTACGTGACAGCCAGTTACTTATTGGCGGCATTCTCAGATGCAATGCGCTCGCTATGACAGGTCCGGCAGTCCACAAGGCGGGGCCCCTTGGCAAGTTTGACGTGACATTCGGTACAGGTAGCGTGCAGATAGTCCATCTGTTTGCGTGGAGCGACGTTTCTGACGTTTGCGAACGATTCGGCTAGGCCTTCGTCCGTCATCTGGTGGCAGGTTGTGCAGTCCTGCCCTTTGTCTGCCAGATAGGCAATGTGTTGATCGTGTGTGAAGAAGACCGGCGGCATTTTTTTGGCACTGAAAGGCGGGTAGGTGAAGGGGATGCGCTCCTCACCGTATGCTTCGCCCGAAGACAGCACCAAGCCGAAGGTCAAAAACAACAGGCAGGGGAGAGTGATCCAGAGTCCGATGTGTTTTTCCTGCATGGTGAATCCTTACTTCCTGGCATAATCCTAATGATGTTGCCCCGGTATAAACCAGGCCGGCGCAAATTATAAGGAAATCCCGAGCCCACGCATCGGGATTTCCCCTGGTTTTGTGCTTATCTACGACTTGGCCCCATGAAGCGACTCAGCCGCGTTGCGCATGAAAACAGCGCATTTGTAAGGCTCATTCTTCATACACCTCATGGCAAACGCTGCCGAAAGGTAGAGAAAAAGGCGGGATTCATAGTCCAACCTGTTGGTTTGCAACCAGTGATCATGAGGCGCGTCACCCTGTGCAAGAGCTTTGGCCCGATTGAGGTCTTCCGCATACGCATCGCCAGCAAGCTTGGAATACAGTTCGCAAATTTCTTCCGCCAGGTACTCACGTTCTGATAAGGCAGACATGGCAACCCCCTTGCGTCACGCGCAGTTACGCCTCACTGTACATGAGGCACTGATAAAGAGCAATTAATCATTCTTATTCTTGAGCAACTTAATCACTACCAAAAGATTATTATATAAAAAATACTGCGTCAATAAAGTTTCTATTTTTTTGCACTAAAAAATTATAACTAATTTGACTTGTTAAACATAAAAGTGGACTTAAAAGATATAGTATTTTTGTCACAATCTTGCTCTTGTATGAGAATTCTGGAGACGCTTTGCAGACGTAAATCATATTTTTTTACTCGAGTTACCGTTTGAACATTCAATTTTTACTTATCAAATTAGTATTATTTGTATTTACGTGAATACATTAATATTTTTTTTCTATTTTAGAGGCGCTTGTGGCTCAAAGCAGTATGGCCATCAGCAGTACTCGTGTTCCAACGCATGTGACTACATGAAACAACAGGTCAGAACCCTGACGTGAGCGAAAACCATCATAAACTGAGCTTTTTATTATACTGAAATATAAGAATTTTATTGTTGATACAATTTTCACAAGTGAAGAGGCCACATTAGCCCGAAAGTCCCCACCCAGGAAGGCAGGTGGGCTGCGTTGTGGGCTGCCTACGCGTTTCCAGCAAGGAGGGACGCCCGCGTGGCAACAGGCGGGCGAGGATCTGTAAGGATGAGCGCCCGCGTGGCAGCAGGCGGGCGAGGACCTGAAATAAGGGGGCGTTTGGCAGCAGGCGGGCTAGAGCATTTTAACTTTGAAAAAGTGTAAATGTTCTATCGCTGTACGAAAGCACAGCGCGCCACAACGTGGCGTGGATTCAGCCGATCTTTAGCCGTTGCGACGAAGGAAGCTACGGATGCTTCAAGCGTTGTGACGCAGGAAACTACGGATAAAGACAGCATGAGTAACTATACATCTTGTTCTGCGTAATCGCTGTCGCCATTCGTAAGGCTCGCAGACTCGCCAACGACTGCCGCGAAGACAGCATGAGTAACTATACATCTTGTTCTGCGTAATCGCTGTCGCCATTCGTAAGGCTCGCAGACTCGCCAACGGCTGCCGCAAAGACAGCAATTGGTTAATAGAGCGACCAGCCTGCTGATGGTTGTCGCAAATCGCATTTTCGGCTGAATGAAAACTTTGAAATGTGAAGCGTTTCAAAGTTAATCTGCTCTAGGATATGCAAGGGCGATGACTACGCGGGGAATAAAAAAGAAGCGCAGGGAGTTCCCTGCGCTTCTTGTATGGCATGTGCGGCCGTTCTAGCCGTTCAAGTCAACCAGTATGGGGTTTTCTTCAAGCTCTTCAAGGAACTTGTCGGGGCGTTCCTTCTGATCCGGCACCACGATGTCGCCATTGACGTATTCGCGGTAGCCAGTTCCGGCGGGAATCAGGCGGCCAACAATGACGTTTTCCTTGAGGCCGCGCAGATAGTCCATCTTGCCCTTGAGGGAAGCCTCGGTCAGCACCTTGGTGGTTTCCTGGAAGGAGGCCGCCGAGATGAAGGAGGAGGTGGTCAAGGATGCCTGAGTGATGCCCAGCACCAGCGGTTCCGCAGTGGCGGGCTGACGCCCTTCTGCCATGGCCCTCTGGTTTTCCTGCCTGAACTCGCCCTTATCGACCTGTTCACCCACCAGGAAGCTGGTGCCGCCCGAATCCAGAACAGTAACCTTTTTAAGCATCTGGCGCACGATGACTTCAATATGCTTGTCGTCAATGCCCACGCCCTGGAAGCGGTAGACTTCCTGAATTTCGTCCACCAGGTAACGGGCCAGGTATTTCTCGCCCTTGGTGCGCAGGATGTCGTGCAGTTCGGGGTAACCTTCGGTCAGCGGGTCGCCGGCTTCAACAAAGTCGCCGTCGGCAGCGGTGATGTGCTTGCCCTTTGGCACCAGGTATTCCTTGGCTTCACCGATTTCAGGCGTCACCACAAGCTTGCGCTTGCCCTTGGATTCGCCCGCATAGGTGACTGTGCCGGATATTTCGGAAACAACGGCCATGTCCTTGGGCTTGCGCACTTCAAAGAGCTCGGCCACGCGGGGAAGACCACCCACGATGTCCTTGGTCTTTGCGGTTTCGCGCGGCTTACGGGCGATGATGTCGCCGGCCTGGATGTTGTCGCCGTCCTTGACCATGATGATCGAGCCCACCGGCAGGCTGTAAATGGCCGCCGCGCCGCCGTGGCTGCGCTTCTTCACGTTGCCGTTGTCATCGCAGATGGAGATGGACGGGCGGAAGTTGGTGGTGCGGTATTCCATAATGGTCAAGCTGGCCTGACGGGTGATGTCGTCCACTTTTTCCTGAACGGTCTTGCCGTCTACGATGTCCGTAAAGCGCAGGGTACCCTCTTCTTCGCACACAAAGGGTTCGTTGAAGGGGTCCCATTCGGCCAGCACTGTTCCCTTGTTCACTTCCTGGCCATCATGCACCAGCAGGCGTGCGCCGTTGGGCAGGATGTATTTTTCGCGTTCGCGGCCCTGGGCGTCAACAATGGCCAACTGTCCGCTCTTGCCCAGCACCAGATACACGCCGTCCCTGTTGGTGACGGCCTTGACCCGGTTGAGGATGACGCGGCCGGTGTTGAGGGCTTCAAACTTGTTCTTTTCAATGGTGCTCGAAGCCGTACCACCGATGTGGAAGGTACGCATGGTCAACTGCGTGCCAGGTTCGCCGATGGACTGGGCCGCGATGATGCCCACGGTTTCACCCGTGTTAACCAGGTGCCCACGGCCAAGGTCACGGCCGTAGCAGAGAGCGCATATGCCGCGTTCGGCCTGGCAGGTAAGGGGCGAGCGCACCATGACGGAGGAAATGCCCTTGTCATTGATGATCTGGGCTTCTTCTTCGCCAATAATGGTGTTTTCGGGCAGCAGGACTTTTTCCGGATTATCGGGGTCATACACCGGGTAGAGCAGGGCGCGGCCGATGATGCGTTCAGCCAGGGGCGTCTTGATGTCGCCGCCGTCCTTGAGGTGGGTCAGCTCGATGCCGTCCACCGTGCCGCAGTCGTGTTCGGACACGATGACGTCCTGCACCACGTCCACCAGGCGGCGTGTGAGGTAACCGGAGTTGGCCGTCTTGAGGGCCGTGTCCGCGAGACCTTTACGTGCGCCGTGTGTGGAGGTGAAGTACTGCAACACCGACAGGCCTTCGCGGAAGGAAGACGTGATGGGCGTTTCAATAATTTCACCAGAAGGCTTGGCCATCAGGCCGCGCATGCCGGCAAGCTGACGCATCTGGTCCTGGTTGCCTCGCGCGCCCGAGTTGGACATCATGAAGATGGGGTTGAAGCTCTGGTTCTTTTCCTGCTTGCCGGTCTTGGGATCAGTGAGGATATCGTAAGAGATTTCCTTGATCATTTCCGTGGAAACGTCCTGAGTGGCCTTGGTCCACACGTCCACCACCTTGTTGTACTTTTCAGTACGGGTGATGATGCCGTCGCGGTACTGGTGTTCGATGTCGTCCACTTCAGCCTGTGACGCCGCAAGAATGCCCTTCTTGGTGGCAGGAATGGTCAGGTCTTTCACGCCGATGGTCACGCCAGCCCGGGTTGCGAACTCGTAGCCCATGTCCTTGAGCCTGTCGCACAAAATGACCGTGGCCTTGATGCCGCAGTCGCGATACGCAGCGCCCACGAGGCGGGCGATGTTTTTCTTGGTCAGCACGCAGTTCACAAAGTCAAAGGACAGCTTTTCCGGCAGGATATCGCTGACCAGCACGCGACCGGGAGTCGTGTTATACGTGTTCCCGTCGGGCATACGCACCTTGACGCGGGCGTGCAGGGAGACGACGCCCGCATCGTGCGCGCTCTCGACTTCCCAGGGGGCGCAGAAGGACATGCCCTCGCCCTTTTCAAAGCTGCGCTCGGCGGTCATGTAGTAAAGGCCAAGCACGATGTCCTGTGAAGGCACGATGACAGGGCCGCCGTTGGCGGGCGAAAGAATGTTGTTGGTGCTCATCATGAGCACGCGGCATTCAATCTGCGCTTCCACGGACAGCGGAATATGCACGGCCATCTGGTCGCCGTCGAAGTCGGCGTTGTAGGCGGAGCAGACCAGCGGGTGCAGCCGGATGGCCTTGCCTTCAACCAGCAGGGGTTCAAAAGCCTGAATGCCGAGGCGGTGCAAGGTAGGCGCGCGGTTCAGCAGAATGGGGTATTCGCGCACCACTTCCGAAAGGATATCCCAAACCACCAGTTCTTCGCGCTCCACCATTTTTTTGGCGCTCTTGATGGTGGAGGCGTGACCGCGTTTTTCCAGCTCCGAGTAGATGAAGGGCTTGAAGAGTTCAAGCGCCATCTTCTTGGGCAGGCCGCACTGGTGCAGTTTGAGGTAGGGGCCCACGGTGATGACCGAACGGCCGGAATAGTCCACGCGCTTGCCCAGCAGGTTCTGACGAAAACGCCCCTGCTTGCCCTTGATCATGTCCGAAAGAGACTTGAGGGGACGGCCGTTGGTGCCGGCGATGGCACGGCCACGGCGGCCGTTGTCGAACAGGGCGTCAACGGCTTCCTGCAGCATGCGCTTTTCGTTGCGGATGATGATCTCGGGCGCGCCAAGTTCCATAAGCCGCTTCAGGCGGTTGTTACGGTTGATGACGCGGCGGTACAGGTCGTTGAGGTCGGACGTGGCGAAACGCCCGCCGTCCAGGGGCACGAGGGGACGCAGTTCCGGCGGAATGACAGGAACAACTTCCATAATCATCCATTCGGGCTTGTTGTCCGACTCAAGAAAAGCTTCAACGATCTTGAGGCGCTTGGTGAGTTTTTTCTTCTTGGTCTGGCTCTTGGTGGCTTCGCCTTCCTCACGCAGTTCGGTACGGAGCTTTTCGAGGTCCAGTTCTTCCAGCAGGCTGCGCACGGCTTCCGCGCCCATGCCCACCGTAAGCACATCCTCGCTGCCGTAATGATCCAGAATCTGAAGGTACTGATCTTCAGAAATGACCTGACGCTTTTGCAGGTTGGTCTGGCCCGGATCAAGAACAATGTAGGAGTCGAAGTACAGCACCTTTTCAAGATCAGCCATGGTCATATCAAGCAGCGTGCCGATCTTGGAGGGCAGGGTCTTCAGAAACCAGATGTGCGCCACCGGCGCGGCCAGTTCGATATGGCCCATGCGTTCGCGGCGCACCTTGGAGGCAATGACTTCAACGCCGCACTTTTCGCAGACGATGCCGCGGTGCTTCATGCGCTTGTACTTGCCGCAGTTGCACTCATAGTCCTTCACGGGGCCGAAAATTTTGGCGCAAAAAAGGCCGTCACGTTCCGGCTTGAAGGTACGGTAGTTGATGGTTTCCGGTTTTTTCACTTCACCATAGGACCATTCGCGGATGGCTTCAGGAGAGGCGATGGAAATCTGGATGGCTTTCAGATTGCGGATATTGGTCACGTTGGCCGACGTGCCGCGTGCTGTGAAAAGATCGTCCAGGCTCATATATAATACCTTGCTTTGGTAGAAGCTCGTTGGAATCGTTATCTATGTCGCGTCACCCGCAAGTGGGGTCACCACTTGCGGGCGACGCAACGAATGTCCGGGTCCGCCAGAACGGGCGGCTTATGCCTCATCCTCGCGATCTCTCATATACCCTACGCGCTTGGGCTTCTTTTTGCCTTCTTCCTGGTGCAGGGTGACGTTGAGCCCAAGGCTCATGAGTTCCTTGACCAGAACGTTGAAGGACTCGGGCAGACCTGCTTCAAGGAAGTTGTCGCCCTTGACTATTTTTTCGTACATCTTCACGCGCCCGGTCACGTCGTCGGACTTGACCGTGAGGAATTCCTGCAACAGGTAGGCGGCGCCGTACGCTTCGAGCGCCCACACTTCCATTTCACCCAGACGCTGCCCGCCGAACTGGGCCTTGCCGCCGAGGGGCTGCTGGGTCACCAGAGAGTAGGGGCCCGTTGAGCGGGCGTGGATTTTTTCGTCAACCAAATGGTGCAGCTTAAGCATATACATGACGCCTGTGGTCACGCGGTTCTTGAAGGGTTCACCCGTGCGGCCGTCGTAAAGGGTCGTCTTGCCGTCGTTGGCAAGGCCGGCTCTTTCCATCCAGCCCCAGATCTCTTCTTCGGTCGCGCCGTCGAACACAGGGGTTTTGGTCACGATGCCGTTGCGCAGCTTGTGGACGGAGGCCTTGAATTCTTCGTCGTCCATTTCGTCCACGAGCTTGTTGATGTCTTCAGAGCTGTAAACGCTCTTGACCTCGTCGCGCAGTACCTGCATGGCCGCGCCGGAATCCAGCAGTTCGGCCAATTGGCGGCCCAGTTCTTTGGCTCCCCAACCAAGGTGGGTTTCCATAATCTGGCCTATATTCATTCGCGAAGGCACGCCCAGGGGGTTGAGCACAATGTCAACGGGACGGCCGTCGGCGAAGAAAGGCATGTCTTCTTCCGGCAGGATGCAGGAGACGACGCCCTTGTTACCATGGCGGCCCGCCATTTTGTCGCCCACCGAGAGCTTACGCTTGATGGCAATGTGAACCTTGACCATCTTGATGACGCCGGGGGGCAGATCGTCCCCTTCGGTGACCTTTTCGCGTTTGGAGTCATAAATGGCGCGCAGATAATCAATCTGCTGGTCATAGGACTTGAGTATGTCGGTCACGGCATCATTGACTTCCTTGCTCTTGAAAAGGCCAGCGAGCTTTTTCACGGGCAGTTCGTCAAGCATTTCTTCAGTCAGGGCCGCACCGGCTTCCACCAGCACTTCGCCCTTCTTTTTGCCGGGCACGGAGGTAGCGACCTGCTTGCCGCAGACGTGCGGGGCCAGCAGAACGCGCGTGCGGTCGGTAAGGGCGCGCATGTGGTCGGCTTCTTTCTGGTCAAACACCGCAGTGTCATGAACCTCAATGGCCAGCGTGCGGTCGTCCTTTTCGCCCGAGCGGCGGTTGAAGACCTTGACGTCAATGATGGTGCCTTCCACTCCCGGCGGGACCTTGAGGGAGGTGTTTTTCACGTCCCTGGCCTTTTCGCCGAAAATGGCGCGCAGCAGTTTTTCTTCAGGGGTAAGCTGGGTTTCGCCCTTGGGGGTGATTTTGCCCACAAGGATGTCGTCGGGCTTGACCGCCGCGCCAATGCGAATGATGCCGCTTTCATCCAGGTTACGCAGCATGTCTTCGCTGACGTTGGGGATGTCGCGGGTGATTTCTTCGGGTCCAAGCTTGGTGTCACGCGCCACCACTTCGAATTCTTCGATGTGGATGGAGGTGAAGACGTCTTCCTTCACCGTGCGTTCGGAGATGAGGATGGAGTCTTCGTAGTTGTAGCCGCACCAGGGCATAAAGGCTACCACGAGGTTTTTGCCCAAAGCCAGTTCACCGTCGTCGATGCCGGGGCCGTCAGCGAGAATCTGGCCTTTTTTGACAACCTGGCCAGGATAGCAGCTGGGCTTCTGCCCGAAGCAGGAGTTCTGGTTGGACTTGTGGTACTTGAGCAGGTCATAGGCGCGCACGCCGCCCTGCTTTTTGTACACGTCGCCCTCGTAGGCCACCACGATGCGGTCGGCGTCCACATATTCCACCTTGCCGTTGGCAGGGGCAACGATGCAGGCGCCGGAGTCGCGGGCCACGTCCACTTCCATGCCAGTGCCCACAAGGGGCTTTTCTGAACGCAGCAGAGGCACGGCCTGGCGCTGCATGTTGGAACCCATGAGCGCGCGGTTGGCGTCGTCGTGTTCCAGGAAGGGAATGAGCGCAGCGGAGATGGAGACCATCTGGCTGGGCGAGATGTCCATAAGGTTCACTTCGTCGCGGTGGCGCATTTCCACTTCGCCCTTGACGCGCACGGTGACAAGCTCGTCCAGCAGGTTGCCGTGCTCGTCCACAAGGGCGTTGGCCTGGGCGATGACCTGGTCGCCTTCACGCGAAGCGTCAAGGTGCACCACGTCCTCGGTGACGCGGCCTTCGCGCACGACACGGTACGGCGTTTCGATAAAGCCGTAGTCATTGACCTTGGCAAAGGTGGTCAGGGAAACGATAAGGCCGATGTTCGGGCCTTCAGGCGTTTCAATGGGGCAGATGCGGCCATAGTGCGACGTATGCACGTCGCGCACCTCAAAGCCCGCGCGCTCACGGGTCAGACCGCCGGGGCCCAGGGCCGAAAGGCGGCGCTTGTGCGTCACTTCGGACAGGGAGTTGGTCTGGTCCATAAACTGCGACAGCTGGGATGTGCCAAAGAATTCCTTGAGCACGGCCGCCACGGGTTTGGGGTTGATAAGGTCGTGCGGCATGAGCGTGGAGATTTCCTGCAGGCTCATGCGCTCCTTGATGGCGCGCTCCATGCGCACAAGGCCGATGCGGTACTGGTTTTCCACCAGCTCGCCCACAAGGCGAACGCGGCGGTTGCCCAGATGGTCGATATCGTCGGCCGGGCCATGGCTGTCCTTGAGGTGCACCAGCACCTTGATGGCCGTGAGAATGTCATGGTCCGTCAGGGTGCGCAGATCCGAAGATTCGTCCAGCGCAAGGCGCTGGTTGAGCTTGTACCGGCCCACGGGCGACAGGTCGTAGTAGTCGCCGTTGCGGAACAGGTTGTCGAAGAAGCTGGCTGCAATCTCGGCAGTGGGCGGCGAAGAGGGACGCAGACGACGGTAGATCTCTTCCTGCGCCTTCTGCTGGTCGGGAATACGGTCCAGCATGAGGGTGTCGCGGATGGAGGACGACGTATCGGTGCCCTTGGTGTGCAGCACGCTGACCCGGTTAATGCCGGCTTCACGCATGCGGTCCAGCAGACCGGGAGTGATTTCATCCGCGGCTTCTGCCAGAAGTTCGCCGGTTTTGGGATCGGCCACGTCCACAGCCAGAAACATGCTGTCCAGAGTGTCAGGACGCATTTCAATGGCTTCAATGCCCGATTCACAGATAAGACGCCAGCTGCGTTTGGTAATGGGCTTGCCAGCCTTGACAATGACGTTGCCTGCGCCGTCAACGATGTCGGCATAGGCATTGTCCTTGCGGTACAGGTCCTTGCGCACTTCCCAGTAGATCGCGTTACGGTCTTCCAGACGGTAGGTTTCGCGCGAGTAGAAGTAGTCGAGGATCTGTTCCTTGCTCATGCCCATGGCCTTGAAAAGGATCGTGGCGGGCATTTTGCGGCGGCGGTCAATGCGGACGTAGAGTATGTCCTTGTGGTCAAAGTCAAAGTCCAGCCAGGAACCGCGCATGGGAATGATGCGGCACGAATACAGCACCTTGCGGCTGGTATGCGTCTTGCCGCCGTCATGCTCGAAAATGATGCCTGGCGAACGCTGCAACTGGTTGACGATGACACGCTCGGTGCCGTTTATGATAAAGGTGCCTTTTTCGGTCATAAGGGGCAGGGTGCCAAAATAGATATCCTGTTCCTTGATGTCGCGAATGGTACGGTTGCCCGACGCTTCATCGGCATCATAGACCACAAGGCGCACCTTGATGCGCATGGGGGCTTCGTAGGTCAGTCCCTTTGAGATGCACTCCGCCTGATCGTACTTGGGTTCGCCAACTTCATAGCTGACAAATTCCAGACTGGCGGTCTTGTTGAAGTCTTCAATGGGAAAAACAGTATGAAAAACACCTTCGAGTCCTTCATCAGGGCGGCGATCGGCTTCCGGAACGCCTTCCTGAAGAAACTTTTCATATGAATCTATCTGCAGGTTAAGCAGATGGGGAATAGGGAGGGAAATCTTGATCTTGCCGAACTGTTTGGTGAGCTGGCCCATGGGTACCTCAAGATAGGTAGCGGTTGCGCCCCGGCGGAGCGACAAGTAAAGCGTCTGCCGAAGCCGGCGGGCAAAAACTTGTTGTCACTGCACCCTGAAAGCGTAAATCACGGTGGGAGGTAATGCTTACTGCGCGGGGAAGGCGAAAAAAACCCATCCCTGTCTGGGTAAACAGGGCTTGGGTTCAGGCGTCAACCTTAAAAATATGTACTTATGCAGTAAGTTATATTAAACAGAAAAAGGCCTCCTAAGCCGTTCATGAAAGAGGATACATAATGCGAATTTTAAACTATGGCAAGCCTTTTTTTTGATCTGTTTTTTTTACCGCGTCAGAGCATAAACAATACCGACGTTAATGGCAAAAAGAATTTGGTCGTGATCCACGGAAAATTTCCAAAACAGAGTATCTTTGAAATGCTGCGCTTTTCAAAAAAAGCGATTACCGGCAGAAGTCACGCCACCTTGTGGAGCATGTATATTTTTTTAGAGCAATTTCTCTTTGAAATTGCTCTGCTGACGCTAAGGCGGCAGCCGCCACGAAGTGACGTGAATTCTGGCGAGCTTTAGCCGTTGCGACGAAGGAAGCTACGGATGCTTAAAGCGTTGTGACGCAGGAAACTACGCTTGAAGACAGCATGAGTAACTATACGTCTTGTTCTGTGTAATCGCTGTCGCCATTCGTAAGGCTCGTGGACTCGCCAACGACTGCCGCAAAGACAGCAATTGGTTAATAGAGCGAGCAGCCTGCTGATGGCTGGCGCAAACCACGTTTTTTGCCAGAATGATGCGTTGAAACAGGGCGTGTTTCAAAAGCAAAATGCTCTAACAGTAAAATGTTCTACGGGGGCATGCTCCGGCAGCCAAAAAAAAAGCGGGGCCAGAGGCCCCGCCATAAAGCACGGTAGAACCGAACTTACTTCACTTCGACAACAGCGCCGGCTTCGGTCAGCTGCTTCTTGGCGTCTTCGGCTTCGTCCTTGGACACGCCTTCCTTCAGGGTGGAGGGGCAGCCGTCAACCTTTTCCTTGGCTTCCTTGAGGCCAAGGCTGGTCAGGGCGCGCACGACCTTGATGACGCCGATCTTGTTGGCGCCAGCTTCCTTCAGGATAACGTCGAACTCGGTCTTTTCTTCAGCAGCTTCAGCAGCAGCGGCGGGAGCGGCCACCATCATGGCAGCGGCAGGCGCAGCGGCGGACACGCCAAACTTTTCTTCCAGTTCTTTGATGAACTCGGAAAGTTCAAGAACGGTCATGCTGGAGATAAATTCAACAACTTCTTCTTTGGTAACGGCCATGATAGTCTCCTAATCTTTGGCTTAAATTCGGATGATTTCGGTGATGGCCAACTAGGCGGCATTGGACTTCTGCTCTTCGATGCCCTTGAGGGCATAGAGCAGGCCACGCAGCATGTTGGCAAACAGCGACACAAAGTTGGTGGGCACGGCGTTCATGGTGCCGAGCAGCTGACCGAGAAGCTGTTCCCTTCCGGGCAGCTTGGCCAGCGCATCCAGTTGGGCGGCACTCAGGGCCTTACCGTCCAGGCTGGCGCAGCGAAGCTCAAAGAGCTTGCTTTGCTTGGCAAAATCACTCAACGCCTTGGCCACCGCCACGGGGTCATCGAACCCAAAGGCCACGCCGATGTTCTCATGGAAGTTATCCTTGATGACATCGTGCGTGCCGTCGGTCAGAGCTATACGCGCCAACGTGTTTTTAACGACGAGATATTCGCCGCCAGCCTTGCGAAGGCTCACACGCAGGTTTGTCAGCTCTTCCACCGTCATACCCTTGAAGTCCGTCAGCACAGCAAAGGAAGCACTGTCGGCCTTGGCCTTGATGGCTCCAATTATTGCGGCTTTTTCAGACCTGTTCACGTGATACCTCTCACGTTCGGGGTTGCCAGGTGGAATGCCGAGCCAAAGTAGAAGCGTCTGGGCAGGGCAATTAAGGGGGTTAACCCGCCTGCCGTCTTCGACTCGTATTCCGTTCCTCAGACACTATGATGGCGACCTGCAAACCAGGCCGCCATCACGCTTGAGAGTTATCCCTCAAGAAATTTTTTGACCTGGGACATGTCAACTTTGAAGCCGGGGCCCATGGTGGTGGAAACAGCCATGGAAACCATGTAGGCGCCCTTGGCGGCCGAAGGCTTAAGACGGTTCACCGCGTCAAGCAGGGCCTTGAGGTTGCCAAGAATCTTCTCGGCGCCAAAAGAGGCCTTGCCCAAAGGAGCGTGCAGCACGCCAGCCTTGTCAACCTTGAAGTCCACGCGGCCAGCCTTGAGCTCGGTGACGGCCTTGGCTACGTCAAACGTAACCGAACCGGTCTTGGCATTGGGCATAAGACCACGGGGGCCAAGCACGCGGCCGATCTGGCCCACAAGGGCCATGACATCGGGGGTGGCTACGGCGGCGTCAAAGTTCAGGTTGCCTTCCTTGACCTGGGCGACCAGGTCTTCAGCGCCAACCACGTCTGCGCCGGCTTCGCGGGCCTCGGCCTGCTTTTCGCCCTTACAGAACACGGCAACGCGCACTGTCTTGCCAAGCCCGTGGGGCAGGGTGACAGCGCCGCGCACCATCTGGTCGGAGTATTTGGGGTCAACGCCGAGGCGAATGGCCACATCTACGGTTTCGTCAAATTTGGCAAAGGCCGCGCCAAGCGACTTGCTCACAGCGTCTTCTATGCTGAAGCGCTCCTGAAGGTCAGTGCCTTCCAGAGCCTTGCGAAAATTTTTGCCATGTTTAGGCATGAGATAATCCTTGTCGTTTTGCATCTCCTGCCACGCATCGTCTTGCGCGAAGGCGGCAGTACAATTGATTTCAACGATGGCAACTGCGGCGGGTTAATGGCAGAACCACCCGGCTGTCGCCTCAAGACCGATAAACCTGCAAATTGCGAAAAGCCCCGTAAGGCCCGCGCTGCGGCATGGCCTTTACTTAACGTCAACGCCCATGCTGCGAGCGGTGCCCGCAATGGACTTCACCGCAGATTCAAGAGTGGCGGCATTGAGATCGGGAAGCTTCAGCTTGGCGATTTCTTCCACCTGCGCCATGGTCAGGCTGCCCACCTTGTTGCGGTTGGGTTCGCCAGAACCTTTTTCCAGCTTGGCGGCCTTCATGATCAGCACCGAGGCCGGAGGGGTCTTGGTGATGAAGGTAAAGGAACGGTCGGCATATACCGTGATAACCACGGGGATGATCATGCCTTTCTGGTCCATGGTACGGGCATTGAACTCTTTGCAGAAGCCCATGATGTTCAGGCCATGCTGACCCAGGGCGGGACCTACCGGCGGGGAGGGGTTGGCCGCACCCGCAGGAATCTGCAATTTGATCTTGGCAACTTCTTTTTTGGCCATTTGCTTTATCCTTCATCGCTGCTCGCGCTGACCGGCCTTGGGCCGCCGCGCGGGGGCAAGTCATTAAGCAAGGTTAGGTGATATGCGCCCCGGCATGTTTTGTATGGGTATACAAACGTGCCGTGCGGACAAAGAGCAATCCTGTCCGCAGAACCCTTCAGTGCGAAAGGGGCCTAGCCTTTGGAAACCTGTGCGAAATCCAGCTCAACCGGCGTTTGACGCCCGAAGATGGATACGGAAACGCGCAGCTTTCCCTTGTCGTAGTTAACGTCTTCAACCACGCCATTGAAGCCCCCAAAGGGTCCTTCAATGACACGCACTTCGTCGCCCCTGTCAAAATTGAACTTGGGTCTCGGGGTTTCCTGACGTGTTTCCATCAGTTCCAGGATGCGTTCGGCCTCGCCGTCACGCATGGGCGTGGGACGGTTTTTGCCGCCCACAAAGCCTGTGACCTTGGGGATGGACTGTACCAGATGCCAGGACAGGTCGGTCATGATCATGCGAACCATCACATAGCCGGGGTAGAACTTGCGCGTGGATGTGCGCTGCTGTCCACCCTTGGTGGGTTCGATAACCTTTTCGGTGGGAACCACCACTTCCTCAATAAGGCCCTGTTCCTGCCCGGTGCGGCGCAACTCGTTAATGGTCTTTTGCACACGCTGCTCGAAACCCGAGTAGGTGTGCACAATATACCAACGAGCCTTTGAGGAGAGCTCGGAAGTTTCGTCGATTGCGGGGTCTTTCATATCGGCCTTCAGGACAGTATGGTCTTGATCAGTGATGACAGACCAAGGTCAACCAGCCCAAGAATAACGGCCATCACGGCGACAAAGCCCAACACGGCCAGAGTGGCCTTGCGTGTTTCTTTCACCGTGGGCCACGTCACCTTGCGCAACTCTGCCTTGGCATCCTCGACGTAGCGCGCGAAGCGCACGAAAATGTTGGGGGCTTTGTCGGCCTTAAGGTCGCCAGCCTGAGCTTGTTTTTTTGCCATGGTATTGTCCGGAGATAAAAAATGGCAGGGCAGGAGGGATTCGAACCCCCAACATGCGGTTTTGGAGACCGCCGCTCTAGCCGTTAGAGCTACTGCCCTGCGTGCCGTCCGGGGGGGCGTGACGCCCCCCCAGCGGAATTATGTTACCTGGTTTCGCGATGCAGCGTGTGCTTCTTGTCCCAGGGGCAATACTTTTTCATTTCCAGCCGACCGGTAGTGTTTTTCTTGTTCTTCCGGGTGCTGTAGTTGCGGCGTTTGCACTCGGTGCAAGCCAGAAGTATGTTGATTCTCATGGGCCTACTCGGTGATTTCAGTCACCACGCCCGAGCCAACGGTGCGGCCACCTTCGCGGATAGCGAAGCGCAGGCCAACTTCCATGGCGATGGGAGCGATGAGTTCAACCAGGAACTGCGAGTTGTCGCCGGGCATAACCATTTCCACGCCTTCGGGCAGACCGATAACGCCGGTGATGTCCGTGGTACGGAAGTAGAACTGAGGACGGTAGCCAGTGAAGAAGGGGGTATGACGGCCGCCTTCTTCCTTGGAGAGCACGTACACTTCAGCCTTGAACTTCTTGTGGGGGGTGATGCTCTTGGGAGCGGCAAGAACCTGGCCGCGTTCCACGTCGTCACGCTTGACGCCGCGCAGCAGAGCGCCGATGTTGTCGCCGGCTTCACCCTGGTCGAGCAGCTTGCGGAACATTTCAACGCCGGTGCAGGTGGTCTTGACGGTGGGCTTGATGCCCACGATTTCCACTTCTTCGCCGACCTTGACCACGCCGCGTTCCACACGACCGGTCACAACTGTGCCACGGCCGGAGATGGAGAACACGTCTTCGATAGGCATGAGGAAGGGCTTGTCGATGTCGCGCTCAGGCGTGGGAATGAAGGTATCGCAAGCTTCCAGCAGATCGATGATGCACTTGGCTTCAGGGGAATCGGGGCTGTCGGTTTCCAGAGCTTTCAGCGCGGAACCACGGATGACAGGAACGTCGTCGCCGGGGAAGTCGTAGGAAGACAGCAGTTCGCGCACTTCCAGTTCCACCAGTTCGAGCAGTTCTTCGTCGTCAACGAGGTCGCACTTGTTCAGGAACACCACGAGCTGGGGCACGCCGACCTGACGGGCGAGCAGGATGTGCTCACGGGTCTGGGGCATGGGGCCGTCAGTGGCGGCCACCACCAGGATACCGCCGTCCATCTGGGCAGCGCCGGTGATCATGTTCTTGATGTAGTCGGCGTGGCCGGGGCAGTCCACGTGCGCATAGTGACGATTGGGGGTCTCGTACTCAACATGCGAGGTGGAGATGGTGATACCACGTTCCTTTTCTTCGGGGGCCTTGTCGATTTCGTCATACGAAATGAACTTGCCGCCGTTCTTCATGTTCGCCACCTTGGTGATGGCGGCGGTCAGCGTGGTTTTGCCATGGTCGATGTGGCCGATGGTGCCGATGTTTACATGGGGCTTTTTGCGTTCAAATTTTTCCTTGCCCATTGTACGTCTCCCTGGAGAAAATAATGTTTGCGTTTTACCTGCGTTACAAAAAAGTGCTTCAAGCTTTGCGTGTGTAACGCCTGCTCCTCGCGTAACGGCTGCGGCAGTGGAAAAAAACCGTTGGGCGGCCCGCTGTCCGCATTCAGTCCCTGGACACCAGGGAACGTGCATTGGCGGACGGGTTGACTGAGGGGGAGGAATTCAGCAGGAATGGAGCGGGAAACGGGATTCGAACCCGCAACCCTCAGCTTGGAAGGCTGATGCTCTAGCCGTTGAGCTATTCCCGCACGCTACCGTAGTTCCCCGACAGGCTCCCTGTCTCCTACAGCCAAGGCAGTTTTTTGTAACCAGCCACCACCCGTCTGATTTACGGAAGACGGAAAAGTGGTGGTGGAGGGGGGTGGATTTGAACCACCGAAGTCTTACGACGACAGATTTACAGTCTGTTCCCTTTGGCCACTCGGGAACCCCTCCACTCGTGCCGCTAAGGTCGGGCAAGTGTCCTTCCTTTGACCGGCGTAATTCTCTGGAGCTGGCGATGGGACTTGAACCCGCAACCTGCTGATTACAAATCAGCTGCTCTGCCAGTTGAGCTACGCCAGCGGCAAGAGTGCTATTTAGCCACTTCCGAACTGCTTGGCAAGTAAAAAATGCATTTTCCCGCATTTTTTTATAAATTTCACTGACTCGCCGTTATGCGCAAGCCCCCTGAATCATGAGGAGAGCCGCGTGAACCGCCACTTTATGGCGCGCTCCCCCGACAATGCCTCAGCGGGCCCGGAACGCCACGGTGCAGCGTTCAAGGCCAGCCATGTCCCTGTGGGTCACGGGAGCCTCAAAAAGGCTGTCGGCACGCAGCAGGCGGCGTGTTTCCGCGCCCTGTGCCGCGCCATGTTCCAGCAACAGGCAGCCGCCGGGCGCAAGCGCTCTGGCCGCTGCCCCAATGACCGCCCCAAGGTGGGCCAGCCCCGCCGCAGGCGAAAAAAGCGCGCCATGGGGTTCGTGCGCCAGCACTTCGGGCATTACCATGGGACGCTCGTTTTCGGCAATATACGGGGGATTGCTCGCCAGCAGGGCATAAGCGCCGGACGCAAGGGGCGGCCTGTACAGATCGCCCTCAATGCAGACAACTCGCTCCTGCGCCCCCAGCGCCTGGGCATTTTGCCGCGCCGTTTTCACGGCCTCGCCGCTGATGTCCATGAGCAGGCCGCGCCAGCGGGGGAGCTCAAGGGCAAGGGTAATGCCAATGCAGCCTGAGCCTGTGCCCACATCGGCGAAATACAGGCCACGCTCTGTAAGTCTGCCCCCGGATTCAAGCTTTGTCGCCGCCTCAAGGGCTTTTTCCACAAGCAGTTCCGTCTCGGGACGGGGAATGAGCGTGTGGGGCGTTACCAGAAAATCGCGCCCATAGAACTCCCTGCTGCCCGTTATGTGCGCTAGCGGTTCCCCTGCGGCGCGCCGGGCAACAAGGACGTCAAGGGCCGTCAGTTCACGTGACGTCAGTTCGCGGTCAGCCTGCGTCACGCAGGCTATGCGGTCAAGGCCGAGTACCTGGCGCACCAGCACATGCGCGCAAAGGCGGGGGCTGTCCACCCCCGCCTTTGTCATTTTTTGCGCGGATTCAGCAAGATACTGGCGCAGCTTCACAGGACTCAGGCTCCGGCTTCGGGCTGGGGCTGTCCGGCCTTGCGGCCGCCGCCAGAGGCGGCAGGCTTGCGCGGGCGGGCTGCCACGGTTTCCTTCTTGCTTTCTTCTTTGTTCTTGCGGTTCTTGTCCGTTCCGGAGGCTCCGCCACGGCTGCCCTTGTCTTCAAAGACCAGGGGCAACAGTTCATCATAATGGTGCACAGGATGCACGGTTATGCGCTTGAGCAGTTCCTTGGGCACGTCTTCAAGATCCTTGGTGTTCTGCCAGGGAATGATCACGTGCTTGAGGCCGCGCGCCACACCCGCCAGAATCTTTTCCTTGATGCCGCCCACGGGCAGCACCCTACCCTGAAGGGTGATTTCACCGGTCATGCACAGGTCTGCGCGCACGCGGCGTCCACTGAGGGCCGATATGAGGGCCGTCGTGAGCGTAACGCCCGCCGAAGGGCCGTCCTTGGGCGTAGCGCCAGCGGGCACGTGCACGTGGATGTCAAACTCGGACACAAAGGACGGGTTCACGCCCAGATCGTCGGCCCGACTGCGGATGTAGCTCAGGGCAGCCTGGGCGCTTTCCTTCATGACGTCGCCGAGCTGGCCGGTGAGGGTAAGGCCTCCCTTGCCCTTCATGACTGTGGCTTCCACGGTGAGCACTTCGCCGCCCGCAGGAGTCCAGGCCAGACCAAGAGCCATGCCGGGCATGAGCTTCTTTTCCTTTTCGTCCTCAATAAAGCGCGGCGCGCCCAGCAGCTTTTCCACATCGGCCGCGTCAACCCTGAAGGGCCCCTTCTTGCCTTCGGCCTTGCGACGGGCCAGCTTGCGGCAGATGGACGACAGTTCGCGTTCAAGGTTGCGCAGGCCCGCTTCGCGCGTGTATTCCCTGATGACCTTTTCAAGGGCAGCGGCGTCCAGAATCACATCCTTTTCTTCCAGGCCGTTTTCCTTGATCTTTTTGGGCAGCAGATGCTTGCGCGCTATTTCGGCCTTTTCCTGCATGGTGTAGCCCGGCAGGGTGATGACTTCCATACGGTCGCGCAGGGCCGCCGGGATGGTCTCAAGGTGGTTGGCCGTGCACAGGAACATAACCTTTGAAAGGTCAAAGGGCACATTCAGATAGTGGTCGCTGAAGGTGTAGTTCTGTTCCGGGTCCAGCACTTCCAGCAGGGCCGAAGACGGGTCCCCCCTGAAGTCCGAACCGAGCTTGTCCACTTCGTCCAGCACAACAACCGGGTTGCGGGTGCCAGCCTGCTTGATGCTCTGGATGATGCGGCCAGGCATGGCACCAATATAGGTGCGCCTGTGCCCGCGTATTTCGGCCTCGTCGTGCATGCCGCCCAGTGAGAGTCTCTGGAACTTGCGTCCCATCGCGCGGGCGATGGAGCGGCCAAGAGACGTTTTGCCAACGCCTGGAGGGCCGGCGAAGCAGAGAATGGGTCCCTTGGACTGCGGATTCAGCTTGCGCACGCTCAGGAACTCAAGGATGCGGTCCTTGACCTTTTCCAGCCCGCAGTGGTCTTCGTCCAGAATCTGCTTGGCGTAGGCTATGTCCAGCCTGTCGCGCGAAAGCTTCTTCCACGGCAGTTCCACCAGCCAGTCCAGGTAGGTACGCACCACGTTGGCCTCGGAGGAGTCCGCATGCATGCCCGCCAGGCGGCGCAGCTGCTTGTCTGCTTCCTTGCGCACGTCCTTGGGCAGACCTGCCTTGTTCAGGGCGGCCTTGAGGTTTTCCAGTTCTTCTTCGCCTTCTTCATCCTTGTCGCCCAGCTCGGTGCGGATGGCCTTGAGCTGTTCGCGCAGGAAGTAGTCCTTCTGGGCCTTGTCCATACCCTCGCGGGCAGAACTCTGAATGCGCGCCTGGACGGTGGCCACCTCGACTTCACGCTGCAGCTGGGTGTTGACCAGCATAAGGCGATCCAGCGGATCTTCGGCCTCCAGAATGCGCTGGGCGTCGGCCGTCTTCATGCGCATGTTGGCGGCAATGAGATCAGCCAGGCGGCCGGGATCGTCCACGCCCTGCAAAACTGCCAGCACGTCAGGCGAGGAGAGCCCGCGCAGAGAAAGCACTTTTTCGCTTTGCTCGCGCACGGAGCGCAACAGCGCCTCCACTGTGGGGTCTATCTTGGGCGTGGTTTCGGACAGGGTTTCAATATGCGCCTCAAGGAAGGGCTCAACCTGGCTGAAACTGCGCACACGGGCGCGGCTCACGCCCTGCACAAGAATCTTCACCCGCGAGTCGGGCATCTTGAGCATGCGCATGACCTGCACCACGGTGCCTACCGTATACAGGTCGTCCGGGCCGGGGTCTTCGGTGCTTTCTTCTTTCTGGGCGCAAACGAGCAGATGCCGTCCGTTCTTGAGAGCGGCGTCCACTGCCTGAACCGATTTTTCACGCCCAATGAAGAGAGGCAAAATCATGTAGTTAAAAATAACCACGTCGCGCACGGGCAGAACCGGCAAGGTGTCGGGTATGCTCTGCATGGCGGCGGTCAGGCCGCCTTCGCCTTCAGCCACATCCTGCGCGAGAGGGTTGGCGTCCCGCTGTTCTTCATTTTCAACGTCCGGACCCGCAGTGGAATCGGTTCCATCCAGGTTCAACAAATGGTTCTTTTCATTATAATCAGCCATATACTCTCCCTGACTGCCTTAAATGGTCTGCATCTGCGTGATGCTGTAGCAGTCTCCCTCAGTAACGATAACATGATCCAGAAAGCGCAGGCCCAGTTGCGGCGCAAGTCTTTGCAGCTCGGCGGTGAAAGCTTTGTCTGCTTCGGAAGGCGCGGGGTTGCCGCCGGGATGGTTGTGCACCATTATGATGCCGCTGGCCTTGCGCAGCAGCGCGGCCTCGAATACTTCTCTGGGCTGCATTGAAACCTCCGCGATACCGCCGCGCCGCAGACATTCCCAGGCGGTAAGCCTGTTGCGCTGGTCCACCAGCGCCAGCCAGCACTCCTCGTGCGGGCAGCCCGCCAACCGGCTCTGGGCCATGCGGGCCACGGCTTCCGGCGTGACCAGCACTTCTCTTTTACGCATGGCCGAAGCCACATAGCGGCTGCGGACTTCGCGCAAGACCTGAAAATAGGTCATCAGTCCTGGTCCGAAACCGGGCACTGCAAGAAGTTCGTCGGGCCGGGCGTCCATGACGCCCCGGATGCTGCCAAAGCGCTGGAGCAATTCCTTGGCCAGAGGTTTGGTGTCCTTGCGTGTGAGCCCGTAGCCCAACAGCAGTTCCAGAACCTCATAGTCAGCCACAGCGGCCGGTTCATGCTCGAAACGCTCACGCAGCCGGGCTCTGTGCCCTGCGTGCAGTTGTATGGGGCCTGGCTTTGCTGTCATAATGTAAGCAGTCTTGGAGGTTATGCAAGAGGCAGGGATATGACTATAGGGATTTTGCCCGTTTTGGGCCAATAAATAAAGGGATTTCTGGCAGCACGAGGGTCATGCCCTGCCCTGAACCTGGCCCCGAGCCTGGCCCTGGGCCCTGGCAAATAGAGCCGTCATGCGCGTGGCCAGAAAATCCAGGCTCTGTTCGGGACTGCGGCGGCCGCTTTTGACATGCAGTTCGGCATCCACCACAAGGGACATGCCCTGCGCGATGCCTTCAGGCCCAAGGCGCTGGGCAAGCTGTTTTTTGGCCCCGGATTCCTGGGGGCGCATACGAGGATTTTCACCAGCCTGACACTGCCATAAAAGGCGCAGTTCACGGGCCAGCAGGGCAAGAAGCGAAAACAGCAGGCTGTCGCCGTCCTTGCTGCGCGCAAGCTCTCTCCACACGGCGGGCAGATTGCCTGCCTGCATGTGACGGATGCAGGCGAAAACGTCGCATTCCGGGCTCCACGAGGCTGTGGATATCAAGGCCAGACTTATGTCCTGCTCGCGGCTGCCGGAAACAGCGCCAGCGGCGGCGTTGGCGGCGTCGTCAGCGTCCAGCATGGCGGCGCGGAGCAGAAGCAGCTTTTCCAGTTCGTTTTCAATGGCCAGGGCGTCGGGCGGGACGGAAGCGCAGAACTGCTCCAGGGCGTCAGCTTCAAACCGCAGGTTCAGCGACTGGCAGCGTTGCAGCACGTGTTTTTTCACAGTGCGTTCATTGAGCCCTTCATGCCGCCATATCCAGCCCTGTTTGTCGGCAAAGGCCATGCAGGGCAATTTGCCGAGATGGGCCGGAATCTTGGGCTGGCCACGTTCCCAGTTGACCTCAAGGCAGAAGAAGGGCCAGCACTGCTCCGAGGGACGGGCCAGGGCGTGGGAGATTTTTTTCCATACTGCCGCCGGCCACTGGTTGGCTTGCCTGATAATCAGGGCGCGCGGCGCGCCGAAGAGTCCTTGAAGCGTCAGATGCTCCCAAAAGCGCTGCGGCGGTTCTTCATCACCCCAGTAGACATGCCTTTCCCACTGCTCGGGAGCGGCCTGGGGCATGAGGCCGCCTCCGGCCGCAGGAGGATGGGCCGCCAGCATCCTGTTCAGATGGGCGCGCAGCAGTTGTCCGTCAGGGCAGACAAGAAAGGAAAATCCTGGATGGGGAGTGCTCATGTTTGTATGCCGTACAGTTATGGAAACGCTGATTTATTCCGTTTGGCTGCGTTGCTTCCCTTTTTTTGAAACAGTCGAGGACGGAAGAGTCCACTCCTGCTTGAAAAAAGATCGCGCCTTGCCAAACGAAATACCAGCGCGTTTCCAAAAGATTCTTTAGAGCAGATTAACTTTGAGAATGTTCATTCTCAAAGTTTAAGGCACGCTCACTACGGCGTTTAACCGCGCAGGTAAACTGCGCTTGCGCCTCCGCGGCGGGCGTCTGCTCCCGCATCCGCCAGAGCAATTTCAAAGAGAAATTGCTCTAATCAGTGCTTCTTTAGAAAGAAAGCAGCCAAGACAGTACCATACCGATAAACGCTTTTTCAGGGAAGGGGAAAGGAGAAGGGGCGCTTTTTTGAAAAAAGCGCCCCTTTCCATATATATTTCATGCGGCCGGACTGGGCCTGACCAGGGAGGATACATTTTACGATGCGTGATGCCTGAAAGATGCTGCCGCCGAACTTCCCGCCTCAGATCAAAAAACGCTTTGTACCATGACAAGAGTTTTAGGGGGTGGAGGCGTGGGGGAGGAGACCCTTTTGCAAAAGGGTCCCTCCCCCACAAAGCATTCCAAAAATGATATACCTACGCCCTAGTTGGCCACGATGTTGACCAGTTTGCCCGGCACCACCACCACCTTGCGCACGGTGAGGCCGGCCAGATGGCGCTGTACCGAACTGTCGGCCAGGGCAGCGGCTTCCATAGCGGCCTTGTCCGCCCCGGCGGGAACTTCCACCGTGCCGCGCAGCTTTCCATTGACCTGGAGCGCCACGGTAAGCATGTCCTGGGCCATGGCGGTCTCGTTCCATTCCGGCCAGAGTTCTTCGGAAACAGTGGTCTTGTGACCAAGGCGTTGCCAGAGTTCTTCGCAGATGTGCGGGGTGATGGGGGCGAGCAGGGTTATGGCCGTGCTCATGGCAGAAGAGAACACACGCCGATCAGCCTCGCTCATGCTCAGTTTTTCCCGCGAAAGGTACATGGCATTGACCAGTTCCATAACAGCGGCGATGGCCGTGTTGAACTGGAAGCGGTCGCTCATGTCTTCCCTGACCTTCTTCACCGTGAGGTGCTCACGGCGGCGCAGGTCGCGGGCTTCAGGGCTTGTGGCGTCCTGATCGGTGGCGGCGCAGGCCGTGAGGGGCAGCAGGCGTTCCTGCTCTTCCATAAACAGCCGCCATACGCGGCCAATAAAGCGCGAGGCCCCCTCGATGCCGGAATCGGACCAGTCAAAGTCTCGCTCCGCAGGGGCGGCAAAAAGACAGAACAGGCGCACGGTATCCGCACCGTATTTTTGGATCATGGTCGTGGGATCGACCACGTTGCCCTTGGATTTGGACATCTTGCCGCCGTCTTTGAGCACCATGCCCTGAGTGAGCAGGTTCTTGAAGGGTTCGGCAAAGTCCGCCGGGAAGAAACCCATGTCGCGGAGCACCTTGGTGAAGAAGCGGGAGTAGAGCAGGTGCAAAATGGCGTGCTCCACGCCGCCGATGTACTGGTCCACAGGCAGCCAGTACTTGATGGCGTCCGCATCAAAAGGCGCTTCAGTGTCTCGGGCGCTGGTGTAGCGGGCGAAATACCAGGACGATTCCACAAAGGTGTCCATGGTGTCTGTTTCGCGGCGGGCAGGGCCGCCGCACTTGGGGCATGCGCAGTTCACGAACGAGGGAGTGTCGGCCAGAGGCGAGCGCCCATCGCTGTGCGTTTTTACGTCCAGGGGCAGGAGCACGGGAAGGTTTTCTTCCTTTTCGGGCACAACGCCGCACGCATCACAGTAGATCATGGGGATTGGCGAACCCCAGTAGCGCTGGCGCGAGATGTTCCAGTCGCGCAGGCGAAACTGCACTGTGGCCTTGCCCTTGCCTTCTTTTTCAAGGCTCTGGGCCACGGCCTTTTTGCCGTCTTCATTGGGCATGCCGTCAAAGGAGCCGGAATTGACCATGACGCCGTCAGCGGTGAAGGCCTCGGTCATGCTTTCCGAATCCAGTACCTCGCCAGCGGGGCTTATGACCACGCGCAGGGGCAGGTCGTATTTGCGGGCGAATTCGAAATCGCGCTGGTCGTGGGCGGGTACGCCCATGACCGCGCCCGTGCCGTAGTCGGCCAGCACAAAGTTGCCGAGCCACAGCGGCACGCGCTGCCCCGTGAACGGGTGTATGGCGTAAGCGCCGGTGAAGATGCCCTCTTTTTCCACCCCGTCGGACTGGCGATCCAGGCGGTCCATATTGCGGATGCGTTCCACAAAGGCGCGCACTTCCGCAGCGTTGGGATAGTCCGCAATGAGCTTTTCCACCAGGGGATGCTCGGGGGCCAGCGTCATGAAGGTGACGCCAAACACCGTGTCGGGCCTGGTTGTAAAGACGTCTATGCCCTGTACGCCTTCAATGGCTTTTTCAAGGCCAAAGGCAATGGCCGCGCCCGTGGACTTGCCGATCCAGTTGCGCTGCATGGCAATGACGCGGTCAGGCCAGTCGCCTTCAAGCTTGTTGAGATCGTCCAGCAGTTCGTCGCCATAGGCGGTGATTTTGAGAAACCACTGCGTGAGGTCTTTCTGCTCCACACGGCTGTCGCAGCGCCAGCACAGGCCGTCAATGACCTGCTCGTTGGCCAGCACCGTATGACAGGACGGGCACCAGTTCTGCGGGGCTTTTTTGCGGTAGACAAGGCCCTTTTCAAACATGCGCACAAAAAACATCTGTTCCCAGCGGTAGTATTCGGGACGGCAGGTGGCGATTTCGCGGGACCAGTCGTAGGAATAGCCCAGGCGTTTCTGCTGGGCGCGCATATTGCGTATGTTGGCGTAGGTCCACTCGGCGGGGTGGGTATTGTTTTTTATGGCCGCATTTTCAGCGGGCAGACCAAAGGCGTCCCAGCCCATGGGATGCAGGACGTTGAAGCCCTGCATGCGTTTGCTGCGAGCCACCACGTCGCCAATGGAATAGTTGCGCACGTGCCCCATGTGGATGTTGCCCGAAGGATAGGGGAACATCTCCAGCACATAGTACTTGGGCTTGCTGCTTTCATGGCTGCAGGCAAAAGAATTGTCAGCCTGCCAGCGGGCCTGCCATTTTTCTTCTATAGCTTGGGGATTATAGCGTTCTTGTGTCATGGGGCATACCGGTTCAGATGGAGGGATTGGCGGACGGGGCGAGCCTTTGCAGTTCGCCTGCATCAAGGGCCTTGGCCACGGCGTCGAGAATGCCGTTGATAAAATTCTTGGCATTGCCTTCGCCGAACTGGCGGCTTAGTTCCAGGGCCTCATTGATGGAGACCTTCGGCGGCACGTCGTTGCGGAACAAAAGCTCATACACGGCCAGACGCAGCAGTGTCAGCTCCACCCGGCCCATGCGGTCCACGCGCCAGTTGTGCGAAAAGCGGGTAATGGCATCGTCCAGGGCGGCGCTGTTGCTCCAGACCCCCTGCACCAGTTCCCAGGAAAAGCCGCTGGCATCAACGGGAACGCCGCTTTCTTCACTGCGCGCGAGGTTGTCCGGCGAGGTGCGGAAACTGCGGCGCAGCTCCTCAAGAGTATTGGCCGGCGTAAAGGAAAGGCCGTACAAAACCTGAAAAGCCAGTTCGCGTTCGCCGCGCCGTGTTGCATTTTTGGCCTTGGCCATGGGTTACAACTGCTCCATGACGCGGATGGTTTCCAGCATGGCGGCGGCAGCTTCCACGCCCTTGTTGCCAGCCTTGGAACCGGCACGCTCAATGGCCTGCTCGATATTGTCGCAGGTGAGCAGACCAAAACCGATGGGCGTGCTGTGCTCCAGCATGCAGTGGGCAATGCCCTTGGTGGCTTCGGCGCAGACGTACTCAAAATGCGGAGTGCCGCCACGGATGACGGCGCCAAGGGCGAGAATGCCGTCGTATTTGCCGGAGGCCGCGAGCTTCTTGCAAATCAGGGGCATTTCGAAAGCGCCGGGGATACGCACAAGCGTGATGTTTTCGGAGGCAAGGCCGTGGCGCTCCAGATAGTCGAGAGCGCCGCCCACCAGGCGGTCCACAATAAAATCGTTGAAGCGGGTGGCCACAATGGCCACTTTAAGGCCCTTGGCGTCCAACTGGCCCGCAATGGTTGTCATAGTGCTCATGGCAACTCCTCGGCGCATGGTGTGCGCAGTTCATTCTATAGTGATACGATTGCAAAAACGACAGAGGGCACGACCCCGGGTCACGCCTACAAAAAACCCTGACGCAGCAGAAAATCCATGTTCAGCCCTGCGGCTTTGGGGGCGGCGGTGTCGCCGCTGGCGGCGGCAGCCCACGGACGCAGCAGGTTGCGCACGTACTTGCCGATGAGGTCAGTTTCCATATTGACGGATACACCCGGACGCCAGTGCAGCATGGTGGTGCGCTTCTGGGTGTCGGGTATGATGTTGACCTCAAGAAAATCCGGGCCGCAATCATTGACTGTAAGGCTGATGCCGTCAAGGGTCACCGAACCCTTGGGGATGACCTCGACGCCAAATTCTGCGGGAAAGGCAATGCGGCAGCGCAGGGACTGGCCCGCCTGGCGCACTTCGCGCACGGTGGCGATGCAATCCACATGGCCGCTCACAAGGTGACCGCCCAGGCGGTCGCCCAGGGCCAGGGCCCGCTCAAGATTGACGAGATGCCCTGTTTGCAGCCCCCCCAGGGTGGTGCGCGAAAGTGTCTCGTTTGAAGCATAGGCCGTATACGTGTCTGTCCCGTGCTCTTCCACGGAAAGGCAGGCTCCGTTGACGGCTATGGATTCGCCATCCTCAATATCAGGCAGGGTAAAAAGCGGACGCAGGCAAATACGGCACTCGCCGCCGGTTCTGCGCAAGGAGCGCACCTCGCCCTGCCCCTGAATTATGCCTGTAAACATGAGATCCTACTTTGTTTCCGCAGTGTGCAGGGGGCGCAGTTCTATATGGATGTCGCCGCCGCTGGTATGGGTTCCCATAACGCGCATGCGCAGCGCTTCGTCCAGACTCAAGGGAGCCCGGCCGGAAAAAAGCGGGTGCGCGTCTTCATCACCCAAGATTATGGGCGCCATGTGCAGGCGAAATTCGTCAACAACTCCGGCTTCCAGAAGACTGAGAGCCAGATGCCCGCCCCCCTCGCACAAAAGGTAGGGGCAGTGCAGTTCTTCCCACAGGGCCTTGAGCATGTGGGTCAGGTCGGGGCCGCCGCGCAGCGCCGGGCCAAGGGAAAGCACACGCACGCCGATATCGCGCAGGGCTTTGGCCGTGGTTGAGGCGGCGGCAGCGGGCGAAGCGAGAAATACGGTCTGCTCCGGCCGTTCTTTCAGCAGGTAAAAATCCGCGTCGGGCTGCGGCAGGCGCGATGTGAGCACGCACGCCAGAGGCTGGCGGCAGTCGGGCTCGTCATCGCTGATGGGGCGCACGGTGAGGCGCGGGTTGTCCGCGCGAAAGGTGCCGCCGCCCACAAGCACTGCGCCGCCGCAATGACCGATGCCAGCCCTCAATTGCTGCACTTCCTGCCGTGATTCTTCGGAGCTGATCCACTGGGATTCGCCCCGGCGTGTGGCAATGCGGCCATCAAGAGTGGCGGCCATCTTCAAAATGACATAGGGGCGCTGCTTCTGCTGCCAGACCAGAAAGTCGGCCACAAGGTCGCGGCAGGCATCAGCGCACACGCCCTCAATAACTTCCAGACCGCTTTCGCGCAATTGGCATGCGCCGCCGCAGGCTTCAGGGTTGGGGTCGGCAAGGCCCACCACGATTTTCTTGATCCCCGCCCGACGTACGGCATCGGTGCAGGGGGGCGTCTTGCCCTGGTGGCAGCAGGGTTCGAGCGTGACAACAAGAGTGCACTGGGACGGGTCTACTCCCCTGGCGGCAGCGTCCTTGAGGCAGGCCACCTCGGCATGGTCAAGCCCTGCGGCATGGTGCCACCCTCTGGCCACAACATGGCCGTCACGCACAAGCACCGCGCCCACCATGGGGTTGGGGCAGGTTTTCCAGCGGCCCTTCCGCGCCAGAGCGATGGCTTCACGCATGAAGGGGGCGTAATCCAGTTCAGACATGGGATCTACTCCGGCTGGGGGCTGATGACGGGTGGAACGAAGTTCAGTCTTTCCACATGCACCCCCGCTTCAGCAAGCATGGTGGTGGCAAGTTCGTCAGGATAGTATTCCGCGTAATAAATATGCCGTATGCCGCAGTTGATAAGCATCTTGCTGCACTGAACGCAGGGATGGGTCGTGCAGTACAGTTCAGC